>JBFWOF010000009.1:0-132490 GCA_050250665.1 Lysobacterales bacterium
ACCATACGCCGGCGGGCGGACCTATGGAGTCGTGGTGGACCTGACCGGCCCAGGGCAGGTGAGGAAGCTCGCTGCCGCCGCGGAAGAATCGCTCGAAAATGATCTTCTTCTTTTGCCCGCCTGCAGACTCCTGCAGATAGACTACAAAAACGGAATCATCATCGCCTGCGCCAAACATCCAGCATTTCTGCCGACCATGCGTTCCAACAATAAGCTCAATGGTCTGTTTATGGTTGCCACCCTTTATTTCCATGCTGGCCCGAAATGGCGGCGTGCTGTTGGATGTGATTTCTATTTCTGAGCCGTTGGCAAAATAGCGGTTGACGGACGTGGCAGAGGTGACGATGAACTTACCATCCAGCGCCCGGTGGTTGGTCAAATACTGGAAGCGTCTATTCTTGTATTCGAATCCCATGTTATTGTGCTCCGATGGTTGATTTGATCCAATCTTCGTATCCCTCTATTGATCGGAATACCGCGAAACGCTCGCCATTCGACCTGAGGCTGCAGTTTTGCAGTCCAACCACAGCCGTGTCATCCTCGCCCAGATAATAGGGGCAGCCACTATCGTCGCTCTCCGGGAACACATCGCCGTGGGAGAAATTCTCCATGAGAAAAAAACCAGGGTTAGAGAAGTCACGGGCACGAATCCTTAGAGGGCCGGTAAGAAGATTGCCGTTGTCGAGATTCGGGTCGGAATAGTTCCGTCCGTAGCCGGCAATTGTACAAATTGCTCCAGGTTCGGCTGATTCCAGCCGCGGATAATTCGTCGCCAACGGCGACTCCAGCTCTACCAGACAAATCTCGTCAAGGCGCCAATTGGTTTCAATTGGCGGTGGCCATTCGCGGGATTGCTCGTCGATTGCATAAGTCCCATATTCGACGAAGTGAATGCGGGATACCGAAATCCCTGATTTAGCTGATGAAATCATCGGTTGATTCTGGGCAATGAGCTGGCTAAAGCCACCCTGGAAGAGGTGAGAGACGCTCAACGCAAATCTCGGCGCTATCATGACACCAGACCCATTCAGCATGCCGTTGTTGCGGGCGTCGATGAAACGAATCGCCGAGTTGTATTTGCCCATTTGCGGCGCTTTGCCGGAATCGACTGCAGAAGCCATGCTAAGCCTTCGCATAGTGCCTCCAGGTCATCTAGTTGGTGGAAAGTGTGAGTTTTCGTTCATATGCCTTATTGCCCAGCTCAAAGTGCACTGAAACCTGAAGATCCAGTTCTTCCGGGTTTCGAATGACTATCGTGCCGAAACCGGCAGGATCAATTTCAATCGGACGCTTACGGCTTCCGCTTCCTGATTCCCACCAAGCCGCCGTCACCTCCGGCGCAAACGCTATCGACAACACATTGGTGGCGCCGGACTTGAGCACCACCGGCGATGCAGCCGCGTTCGAGCGCGAGACATCCAGCATGGTTGCGTATGCGGTTTCCACTGGTGCTGCATCGCGATAGAGCAGCGCGGCTGAGATCACGGCCCCGGTGATCGACGCGGCCGCTGCCAACGGCAGCCAACGCAGGCTGTATCGCAGCGCGTTGGTCGGTGTGGGCGCTTTGCCGGAAAGCTCGTCGGCTGTTGGGTTCGGGATGGAAGTCAGGGCCGCGCGCACCGCCTCGTCGGCCTCCAGTTCTTCGATCAGCTGAGGCCGATCTAGTAGATAAGCCTCGAACCAGTCTCGTTCTCCGTCATCAAGTTCGCGGTCGAGATAGCGATCCATCCAGGCACGCTCCAGCCAGTAGGGCATGGTGTCGGTGGGGTGATACACGGTCACAGGCAGTCGTTCCTCTTAGATGCGTCCCCCTGCTCCAAAGGAGTGCCGGAAGACGCGGTTGTCTCAGCAGCGAGGTGATAAAAAGTACAAGCGATGTGTGCCCGAGCACGCATCAACCCGGATTCTGCAGTTCGCGTGGGCCGCGATGTTTGATGACCTCGCGCAATCGCATGCGTGCCCGGTTGACGATCTTGCGGAAGTTCGATTCCTCTATCTCTAGAGTCAGGCACACTTCTTCGCGGGTTTCTTCCAGCAGATAGAAACGCCGCAACAACTCGCGATCCCGGGCGACCGGCAACTCCGCTACCAACTCGCGCACGCACGCATTGCGTATTCGGCGAGCCTGGACTTCATCCGGTGGATCTTCGCTTGCCAGGGTCTCGGTATCGATCTCGGCACTGGACTGCCAGCGTGACTGCGTCCGGTACCACGAGGTGCATGCGTTGCGGATGCTCAGCTGAAGATAGTGAGGAAGGGCCCTGGGGTCATCGATTCTGCGATCGCGCAGGCGCTGCAGCAGGTCCATCAGCACGTTCTGTACGATGTCTTCGACTTGCGGCTCATTCGGGCGGCAATGCCGTCTCGCCACCGCGCAGGCAGCTCGGTAATAACGTTCAAAAAGCGCAGCCTCGGCGTCGCGATCACCCTTGCCGATGCGTTCGGCAATTGCCGCCAGATCGGTAGCCAGATCAGTGGTTTCCATCGGCAGCAGTCGTCCCCAAGGCCTTGATACCGAATGCTGAAGCTAGCATAGGCGCGTCACGAATCATTGCTGTTGTTCGTTGTTGCGACCTGGGGATGACTGCGCGATGGTCCGCGGCAGGCTCTCCAGGCCGCAGTCAGTCGGATTGTCGGCTGGAACCAGCGGGAGGGCCCGCAAGCATCATCTTGTCGGCACGCTCAGCGAGCTTCCGCCCCTCCGGAACCTTGCTGAACAAAGAAGGCCTTGAGCCACGCATTTCCACCCCGTGGCCAGATATGGCCGGCGTTGTAGAGGCCGAACACCAGCGGGGCGCCGCCGGGTTTGGGCTGGATCCAGCGGCAGCAGTCAGCGAAATCGGTCTGGTTGTTGCTGGACAGATTGTGGCGGCCGAGGGCCTGCACGGTCTTGGCCCAATCCTCCTGATACTTGCGATCTTCGCCGCGGCCGAACAGATAGATGAAGGGTTTGGGCGGGGTCTGGGCGGCGTAGTCGGGTTGCAGCGCGCCGATAGCGGCGAAGGCGGCGAAAGCCTGGTTGCGTTCCGCCAGTAGCAGGAACACGAAGTGGCCGCCGTTGGAAAACCCGGCGACATAGGTCTGCGCGGTTTCGGTCGGGTAGCGGCGCCCCAGTTCCGCGAGCAAGCGATCCGTGAGCTTGAGGTCGCGGTCGTTGTAGCTGCCGGTGTGGTATTGCCAGCCGCGCATCGGCGGCGTGGTGTCGATGGTCTCGCCGCGCGGATAGGCAATGATGGCCTCGGGCCAGTCCTGGTGCAGCTTGACCGCAGTGGCAAACTTGACCTGGTCATCGCCGCGGCCGTGAAAGGCCAGCACCAGCGGGATAGGCTCGCTGCCGACCTCATCGGGCGCGAATACCAGCACCTTGCGAGTCTGGCCGTCGATGTCGAATTTCAGCGTGAATCGCTTGGCCTGGGCTTCCAGTGCCAGCGCGATCAATGCCAGCACGACGATGGCGCGGATCAGGTTTCGCGAGAGTCTGGACACGGCGTGCCTCCGCAGCAGCAACGGGCTCGGGAAAGCGTACCGGATCGGTCGTGAAGAGGGCTTGCGCGGGGAAGGGATGGCGTCATTGCGAGGAGCGCAGTGACGAAGCAATCCAGCGCCAGTGCGGACATGCGTCTGGATGGCTTCCCCCGGATCAAGTCCGGGGTCGCAATGACGCCGGTCCGGGGCTTTGGTAGGTCCAGACAAGTCTGGACCTACCAAAGCCGTCAGCCCCGTAGCCTTTCCCGTGCCCCGTGCCCCGTGCCCCGTGCCCGCCTCACCCAAACATCGACTGCACCAATTCTCGGTTGCTGCTGCCGCCACCGGTTGGCCGCCAGTCGGCGGCCAGATTCCAGGTCCACAGATGGGCCAGCGCGTTGACGGCGATGGCATCCAGTTCCAGCTGGGTGAAGGTGTTGTACAGCGGGAAGGCGCCGCGCCCGGCCAGCTCTATGGCTGCCTGCACTTCCCAGCTGAGCTTGTGCCAGAACTCGTCCACATGGTCGTTGTACATCCACAGCACATCCACCGTGCGGCCACCGCGGATGCCATACCAGTCGTTGTCCAGTAGCGGCAGGCTGAGTTTCACGACCACCGGCTCGCCCTGGCTGCGCCTGGCCCACAGGGCCTGCTGCAGATCGGCAAAGCAGCTGGTCGGGAACACCTGGTTGTGGCGGTAGAGGCGCACCGGGCCGCTGCCGGGATCGCGGTTGTAGGGCACATAGCCCTTGCCGCGTACATAAGGCTGCAGTCCGAACAGCGGCGGCAGATCGCTGGAGACCACGATCTGGCCATCCTCCATGCGGATACCTTCATCGGTGTTGATGCCGACCAGCACGCCAGACACGCCGCGCGCGAGCATGGCGTTCAAGCCCAGATTTTCGAGACTGCCACCATCGGCAAAACGATAGGTGCGAGTCGGCACTGTGGTGCGATTGGCAATCGGGAAGTAGCTGTAGCGTGGCACCAGGCCTTCGAATTCCGGATGCTGCTCCTCGAACTCCTGGGCAAATGCGGCACTGCTGCAGCCGGCGATATCGGCCAGCGTGAACGGTCTGACCGGAGTAGTCACCGCGACCTCGCCTGGTGCCGTGTCCTTCTCGTACATCGCGTTCATGGCCAGCGACTCGACCAGCCCGCCGCCGATGGTGGCGGCATTGCCTGCCGCGGGGAAGGGCTGGCGCACCCCGAGCATGAAGTTGGCCTCGAAGGGCACGAGGTCTGCGCTGGTGCTGTCGTCGATGAAGATGGCGGTGTTGAAGACCATGAACGGACGCTTGCGCTGCACCGTGTAGAAGTCAGTGAGGCGCAAGCCCGGGTTGTGCGCCAGGGTGCTGTTGGGCAGCTGCAGATAGGCCTCGGTCCAGCTGAAGTAGTGGGTGTCGAAATGCTGCGCCGCTGGATCGGCGTGCCACAGGCCGTAGGGTCGCAGCACGCTGTGGCCGATCAGGCCCTGCCACAGATCACTGGTCGGATAGCCCCATTCCTCGCGCAGCTTCAGCACCTCGGCAACATCGCGCAGCAAGCCGAGATTGCCAGGTACCCGGCCGAGGCTGTTGCGGCTCAGTTGATCGAGTGCGTAGGGCAGCTGGCCGGTGACCGTGAGCTGGCCGGGGTCGAGCACCGGTGTGCCCAGAAAGTCGGCATCGCTGATGGTGGCCGGCAGATAGGTGTACAGCGTGTTAGCCCAGGTGCCGCCCGAGACCGAGGAGATGGCGAAGACCTGATCCATCAGCCCCAGATGATCCAGCGCCCGTAGCTGCCCCATGGCGCAAGTGAGCGCACGGCTGCCGCCGCCGGACAGACACAGGCCGATGCTGCGCGGCGGAGCGCTCAGATCGGGCGCCAGCGCTGAGCTGGTGATTGAGGGCAAGGGCAGGATGGAGGCTTGCAGGGTCTTCGGCATGGCGCGTCCTCGTTCGTGTGGGCGACGTCTGCATGACAAAGGGCGCGAAGGCGACAATTGTCTCAGTCGCGTGCGAGGTCGCTGCTACTCCTCACCCTCGGGCGCCACCACCCGCACCCGGCGCACGACATTGTCGCGGACTTCCTGGATGTCCATCTGGTAACCATCGATTTCCAGCGCTTCGCCGGGGGTGGGCAGATGTTCGAGCATGGCCACGATCAGTCCACTCAGAGTGCGGGCGGCTTCGGTGGGCAGTTCCCATTGCAGGCGGCGGTTGAGGCTGTGCACCGGGATGCGGCCGTCGATCAGCAGGCTGCCGTCGGCTTCGAAATGGATGTGGCGGGTGTCCTGTTTGGGTGCCGTGGTGAACTCACCGACGATCTCTTCGAGGATGTCGGCCACCGTGACCAGGCCCTGCAGCGAACCGTATTCGTCGATGACCAGCGCCGAGCGTCGCTGCTGGCGCTGGAAGGCCACCAGTTGCTGGGTCAGATTGGTGCCTTCGGGCACGTAGTAGGGCGTGCGCATGCGCTTTTCGATGAGCTCGGCGTCGATGGCCTGTAGCTGACTGAGATCGAGCAGATTGCGCAGATTGAGGATGCCGACCACATTGTCGATCCTGCCGCGATAGACCACGGCGCGGCTGTAGGGGAAGTCCTTGAGCGCTTCGCGCAGTTCCTCGGCGCTGTCGTCGAGATCAATGCCCTTGATCTCGGTGCGCGGCACCATGATGTCGTCGATCATGGCCTCTTCCAGCGCCAGGATGTTCAGCAGCATGTGCCGATGGCTTTCCGGTATCAGCCCGCCTTCCTCGCGCAGCACACTGCGCAGTTCGTCCTGCGACAGAGTCTGATCCGACCTTCCACCGCCGCGATGTCCGAACATCCGCAGCACCCAGCCTGACAGCAGATTGATCAGCCGCACCAGGGGATAGAACAGCCGCAGCATCGGGTACAGCACGTAGGCGGCCGGCAGGGCGATGCGCTCGGGATGCAGCGCCGCATAGGTCTTGGGCGCCACCTCGGCAAAGATCAGCACCACCACGGTCAGAAAGGCGGTACCGATCAGCACGCCGGCCTCACCGGCGATGCGCACGGCAGCGATGGTGGCAATGGCCGAGGCCAGGATATTGACGAAGTTGTTGCCGAGCAGGATCAGTCCGATCAACCGTTCCGGGTGATGCAGCAATTGCTGAGCCAGTTTGGCGCCGCGGTTGCCGTCGCGGGCCAGGTGCAGCAGCCGGAAGCGGCTGATGGACATCAGCGCCGTCTCTGAACTGGAGAAGAAGGCCGAGCAGATCAGCAGAACGGCCAGTGCCGCGAACAGCAGGGGTAAGGGGAGATCAATCATCGCCGGTTGAGCGGAGGTAATCGGCAGAGTCTATCGGATCAGGAGCGCGTCGATGGATCCGGCTCCGGGTCCTTTGACTTCGGGAGCTCGGCGAGGGCGTCGTCGAGCGCGTCGTTGCCACCCAGTTCACGTCGCTCCGTCTTGCTCAGCGTGGCGTCGCGCTTCGGTTCCTTGGCTGCCTTCGGCGGTTTGGCGCGGCCCTGCCAGAGTGATCTGGCTTCATCCTGTTGCGTGCCAAACAGGCTGCGTACGTGCAGATCACGCTGCGGGAAGGGGATCTCGATGCCATAAGCACGCAGGGCGTCCTCCAGTGCCCAGTAATAGGCCGCCTGCACGGCGCCAGGGCGTTTGACGGCATCGGCGGTCAGCCACACCACCAGTTCGAAGTCCAGTGAACTGTCGCCAAAACCGACCAGCCAGACCTGGGCGCGGCGGGGACCGCTGGTGGCAAAGGTGAAAGGCACGCCAGCTGCGGCTTCCAGCGCCGCCTTCTTGACCAGTTCCTTGTCCACGCCATAGGCCACGCCAAAAGGGATGCGCACACGACGAGTGATCTCGCGCAGGGTCCAACTGGTCACCCGGCCGTTCACGAACTCGGAATTGGGCACCAGGATGTCGATGTTGTCGTTGGTCGTGACCCGCGTGGCGCGAATGCTGATGTCCGTCACTTCACCGGTCACGCCCGATTCCAGCTCGACGAAATCGCCGATCTTGAGACTGCGCTCGAACAGCAGGATCAGGCCGGAAATGAAATTGTTGACCACGGTCTGCAGGCCAAAACCGATGCCCACACCGAGCGCGCTGGCGAAGATCGCGATCTTGGTCAGGTCCAGACCGATGGCGGCCAGAGCGACACTGAAACCGAGCACGATCATCAGGTAATGGGCGATGCGTCCGGCCGCGTAGAGCGCCGGGCGACTGACATCGGGTCGGCGTTGACCGTAGCGTTCCAGTGCCCGTCTGAACCAGTGTGACAGCAGCCAGGCAGCCAGCAGAATGGCGATCACACGCAGTGTTCCGCCGAGCGTGATCGCGGCATTGCCGACCTCGAACAGCGGGTAGCTCAGCGCCTCGCGGCTGGTGCTGGAGATGCTGCTCCAGAATGAACCGAGATTGGCCAGCCGCCGCTCCCAGAACGGCGTCTGTTGCTCCCAGATCTGGCTTTCGGCGGCGACCAGCCAGCGCAGCGCCGCCACCTTCTCGTCCACCTGACGCAGCTGCGAGCGCAGCTTCGGCAGGTCGCGCTGTACCGTCTGCACGGTGCGTCGATCGCTGCTGTCGGCAATCAGCGTCAGGCGCCGGTCGGCACGGGCATAGGCGCGCTCGAGCTCATCGACTGCCGGCAGCAAGGCTTTCATGCTGGCGCGGCTCAGGTTGGGTTCGGTCGTTTGTTCGGCGACCCTCAGCGCAATCTCGGCCTCGGTCAGCGAAAGGCGCTGCAGCAGCTTGCCAGCCGCCTGCGCCACGTCGTTGACCGACTGCAATCCGGACCAGGACGCGGGGTCAAGATCCTCCACCGTGTTGGCCGCGGTCTGGGTCCAGCCCTTGACCTCGTCCTTGCCAGGCTTGAGCTGCAGGGCGGCTTCATCGAGGAAAGCATTGACGGCGGTGAGACTGGCATCGGCTGCCAGCAGATCCTGGCGCAGGCGTTTGGCCTCGTGGTTTCGGGTCTGCGCCGACAGCGACTGGATCGTGGACGACAGCGTGTCGGTGTCTGCCGGCATGGAAGGCGCAGGCAAACGCTCCACGGTGTCGCGCAACAGATCTCTTTCTGCGCGCAGCAAACGGCGCTTCTCCACCACGGTCAGCGCCCGCGAGACCGTGGTCGGCAAGCCCGGCAGATCGCCGACCGGGAAGTCGCGGGCTGCCACCGCGAGCTCTTCCTTGAGCGCATCCAGCGCCTGTCCCAGTTCCTTGAGCGCGGCCGGATCGGCATCGACATAGCGCTCCAGCAACTGCGCGCGCAGCGTCTCGACCTCAGCTGGGGTTTGCGGCTTGCCGCTGGGCTCTGCTGCCGCCACTTCGGCAGACGGAGCGCTTTCGGTCAGTTGGGCCAGAACGGGACTGGCCAGCATCAGGGCGAGACACAGCCAGAGACTGCGGAGCAGCCGATGGCGTGGAATGGCAGGGACCGCGGCGGACGAGTTCAGAACCATGGTCTCAGCTTAGCCCAAGGCGGCGCCACTTGCCCGCAGATGCAGAGATTCCGCCCGAACATCTGCCGGTGGGAGCCGCCATCTGTGGGAGCGGACTCCGTCCGCGATGGCTTCGGGAGTTGGCACCCGATCGCGGCTGAAGCTGCTCCCACAGGGCAGGAACCGCCATCTGTGGGAGCTGCCATCTGTGGGAGCGGACTCTGTCCGCGACGGCTCTCGGCAGTTGGCACCCGATCGCGGCTGAAGCCGCCCCCACACTTTCTGGGTGAAGCCCCGGCAACTACTGTCCGATCATCGCCCCAGCCTCATCGGGTCCGACATCATCGTTCGGGAAATCGCGATCGCGCAGCAGGGCGTCGATGGTGGCGTCGCGGCCACGGAACTCGCGATAGGCCTCGGCCGGATCGATGGTGTTGCGGGCGGCGAACAGGAACTTGACCATCTTCTGCGCCAGATCATTGTCGTAGTAACCGCCCGGCGCTTCGGCGAAGGCTTCGGCGGCATCGGCGGTCAGCACTTCCGCCCAGAGATAACCGTAATAGCCGGCCGCGTAGCCCTCGCTGGCGAAGACGTGGCCAAAGTGCGGCGTGCGGTGACGCATCACCAGTTCCCTGGGCATGCCCATGGCGCTGAGGGTGTCGCGCTCGAAGGCATCCGGGTCCATGCCGGCGGGGTCGACCATGTGCAGTTTGAGGTCGATCAGCGCGCTCGCCAGATACTCGATGGTGCTGAAGCCGCTGTTGAAGCTGGCCGACTGCTTGAGCTTGGCGATCAGTTCTGCCGGCATCGGCTCGCCAGTTTCGACATGGCGGAAGAACTGATTGACCACCGGCTCGGTGAACAGCCAGCGCTCCAGCAGCTGCGACTGGAACTCGGTGTAGTCGCGTACGCCCCAGTTCTGGCTGGGGTACTCCACCTGCGCCGAGAGCGCGTGCAGCGCGTGCCCGAACTCGTGGAAGAAGGTGGTGGCGTCATCCCAGGACACCAGCACCGGTTCGCCCGGGGCCGGCTTGATGAAGTTGGAATTGTTACTCGACAGCACGCTGGGCTCGCCATGCAGGCGGTCGTAGCTGCGATAGCTGGACGCCCACGCGCCGGAGCGCTTGCCCGGCCGCGCATAGGGATCGAGATACCACAGTCCCACCAGCGAGCCATCACTGCGGCGCTTGACCTCCCAGACCTTCACATCCGGGTGGTAGACCGGCACCTTGCCCTCCGGCAGCGGCGCAAAATCGAAGTCGAACAACTCGCCGGCCACATAGAACATGGCCAACGTCAGCTGATCCAGATTCAGGTACTTCTTGACCGCCTCGCTGTCGTAGTCGTAGCGCGCGGTGCGCACCTTCTCGGCGTAGTAGCGATAGTCCCAGGGCTCGATGGTGATGCCGGCGCCCTCGGCGTCGGCGATCTTCTGCATGTCGGCCACTTCTTCCTGCACCCGCGATACCGCCGCCGGCCAGACCGCTTCCATCAGCGCGAAGGCCCGCTCCGGCGTTTTCGCCATGCGATCCTGCAAACGCCACTGGGCATAGTTGTCGAAGCCGAGCAGGCGCGAACGCTCGTGGCGCAGCTGCAGGATTTGGGTGATCAGGGCGTTGTTGTCACGCTCGTCGCCGTTGTCGCCGCGGCTGTAGTAATGGCGCCAGACCTGCTCGCGCAGACCACGCTGGGTGGAATAGGTCAGGAAGGGGTCCATGGACGAGCGCGTGTTCAAGACCGCGTACTTGCCAGGCTGTCCCTTGCTTTCCGCCAATGCAGCCGCGGCCTTGGTGAAGGATTCGGGCAATCCGCCCAGCTGCGAGGCGTCGAGGTAGGTGACATAGCCTTCTTCGTCAGCCAGCACATTGTTGGAGAACTGGGTCGACAGCGCCGCCAGCTCCTTGTTGATCGCCGCGTAACGCTCGCGCGCTGCGCCCTCAAGCTGGGCACCATTGCTGCGGAAGTAGTCGTAGGTGACCTGCACCAGACGCTGCTGATCCGGTCGGAGCGTGGCCAGCTCGGTCCCGTTGCGCACCGCTTCGATGCGGGCAAAGAGCTTGGTGTTCTGGATGATCTTCGACTGGTAGTCGGCGAACATCGCCGTCAGCGCACCCTGCTCGGCGCGGAATTCCGGCGTCGACATATTCCCTGCGAGAATGCCGAAGAACACCTGCGCGCGGGAGATCAGGTCGCCGGAGCGCTCCATCGCCACCAGCGTGTTCTCGAAGGTAGCTGCTTCGGTCTGATTGGCAATGGCGTCGAGTTCAGTCAGATGCGCAGCAATGGCCGTCTCGAGCGCGGGCTTGAGATCGGCCACCTGCATCCGGTCGAAGGGCGGCACCCCGCCGTAATCGCCGCGCCATTCGGCCAGCAAGGGATTGTCGCTGGCCGGGCTGGCGCTCTCGGTACTGACCGTCGCCGGCTCCGGCGTCTCGGACTTCTCGCCACATCCGGCCAGCAGGCCCATCGCCACCAGGGCCGCGGTCATCGCCGTTTTTCGCATCGTCTTCCCCTTGAATCAAAACTGTGTCGAACCCCGTATGGTGGCCGGGCCTACGTCAAGAGCAGGCGATGACGCCATGCAGGCGCCCGGCCCGATTCCGCCCGCAGATCCCAGGCCGCGTGCCCGCCCGCCTGGGATCTGCGGGTGGATCATGCCGTGCACCTGCTGCGGACCAGCCGTCTGGACGCTGATGCGGTTGCAGAAGCTTCCCTCACCCGGTTTGGGCGTCCCGCTGGTGGCGAGGGTTCGTTGAAGGCCCTGTAGCAGGGCGCCAGCATGCTAGGTGAGTACAGTCAGCGCACTGGCAACGGCAGCCGCGCTGCACGCGATGGGTACTGATCGCGCAGAAACAGACGAGAACAGCCCGTCAGCTCCATGGACGGATTCGAACTTCAACGATGCGAGTCGGCTTCGGCCCGTAGCCGGTTGCGGCGTTCGTACGCGGCCTTGTATCGCGCCAATGCCTGCTCCACGCTGCCTGAGCCGCCGGTGGTGATCAGTCGCGTGTAGGCCTCGTACGCCTCCTGGAATTCGCGTTCGGCCGAGGCCAGCTCTTCATCGAATTCCGGCTGCACGTCAGCGTTGCCTGTCTCGACATGCTCGCCACCAGTGACCAACGAAATTGCCTCGATTCGCTGTCCGTCTGCCCGCAGGATTGCTGCCGGGGGCCGCGTAGGGTCGATGTCGACCTCGAAGCGCTCGCCCCGCACCAGCGGCAATGCATGTACGTAGACCACGCCGTCGCGTACCGTCAACAGATGCGCATTGCCATCCTGGGTGGCCTGCAGGCTGAGTGTGTAAGGCGAGTCGCCGCTGCTCCAGGCCATGCCCCAGCTCTGGGTGTCTTCCTCGAAGAAGGGCAGCACCGCCAGCGGCAGATCGCCTTGAAGGGTGGCATCTTCCTGCCGCAACCACAGGTGCTTGCCACCAGCTTCCCAGCGCAGATCCACGGGCGAAAGGGAGACCGTCACCTGCTCGCCAAAGAGAGATGCCGGGAGCGGTCCGATGAACGACATCCGCTGCGGTGGCTGCGCAGGCAGCGGCGCTCTGCCACCCAGCGCCGGCAACTTGTCGCGGTAGAGCCAGGCACCAAGTTGGGCACCAAAGTAGTTGTAGCAGTATTTGTCAGGGTCGTTCTCCTGATGATCCTTCAGCCAGCGGTACCACTGCTCGAACTCGATGGCCGCCGAGTTCGCCACGCTGCGAGTCTCCTCCGAGAGCAATGCCGGGTCACCACCGAGCGCGCTGTTCAACTTTTTCAGTGCATCGAACAAGGCATCGCTGGCGGGCGTGACGGTGCTGTTCCAGAGGGTGTAGCCACCCCAGTTTCCGCGCGCCTGCATCTCGAAAAAGGCGGTGCCGAACATGTGGTACCAGATGCCGGCGTCCTGCAGGTCGTTGCGCCGTACCAGTGAGGATTCGAGGTGCCGGTTCATGAAATCGATGTCACGGTTGACATCAGTCAGTTCATTGTCGTTCTCGCGTGCCAGCGAGCGCAGCGTGTTGTGCGCAAGCAGCATCGCTTCGCGGGCATCGCCATTGCGCAGTTTCAGCGCAAGGTAGAAGACGTCACCCGGAAAAAGCTTGCGCTTCTCCGTCAGTGACAGCGAGTAGATCGCGCTGACCAGCGCACGCTCGGTGCCAACGCCAGCGTCATCGTCGGGCAAATGACGTGGTTTCTCCTTTTGCCACCGCACTCGGTCGGCATCGGAGGCAAACACGAACTGCTTGCTGACGGACTCGACCATGCCGCCCTGATGCGCCAGCCAGCTCACTGCCGGCAGCATGCCGAACAGGTTGTCGCTTGAATGGGCTTCGTGGCCGCTGTCCCGGCGATAGCGATCCAGTGCCACGTCGAACTGCATGCGCAGATCGGCATAGTCCCAGCGCATGGCGCTGACGGAGTTGGGGTCCAGCTTGAACTGCTGAACTGCATCTGCGCAAGGCGGCTTGCCTGACGCAGTCCAGTTGTCCCAACCTACGCGCGCCGGGGACTGATAGGACGCCAGATCGGCGGTAATCTCGCGAAATGCGAATTCGGCGTTGGCAGGCTCGTAATCGAGGGCGGCATACAGCTCGATCTTGCGTGTCCGTGGGGGTTGGTCATCGGAGCATCCCTGTGCGCGGAAATCCCAGGGACGCTCGACCAGTGTCATGGTCTGCGTCAGGTGAGCCATACGCAACTGCGGATCGGTCTTGTGGGTTAATCGCACGATTTCGGGCGGTTCCACGTAGACCTCCGTCACGCACCCGCCGCCAGCCTGTGCCTGCGACCAGGCCGCGCTGATGGCTTCGGCGGCGGCGCTGAGTTCAGCATCGCTTGGCAGCCTGGGCCAATAGACGTCTGCCCGCGCTGACAGTGGGCAGGCGAGCAGGGCGAGGGCGAAGACGCGGGCAATCCACACGGCGACGACTCCGGAAAGTTCCAGTTTCCAGCAAGTCTAGGAAAGAGAGCTGTCACCGGCATCGATTCAGATCAACTCTCGCTTACTTGCCGGTTGCCGTGCTCTTGGTTGGGAATCGCCCTCATCGCGGTCACCCAACTCGAGGCTGTGGCGAGGGACAGGCTGAGAGTCCTGGCCTGTCGACCATCCGCTCCCCTTGTGGCCTGTGCGCAGTTCTGCAGCGCAAAAGTGTGAACTTGATCACAGCAGATTGTTTGTCACCATGTTGGAGCGTAGCGTCGGCGACGCGGGAAATGTCCCGCAACACAACCTCAAGGGGAAGCCTATGCGTACGCCAGTCTGGTTCTCGATAGTGATGTTGCTGTGTGCCAGTTCGCCGTTGCTCGCGCAGGATCGTGTCTACACCGAGGGGACGGTGTCAGTGGTGACGTCGGTGAAGCTCATGGATGGACAGGGTGAGGCCTATCTGGGCTACCTCGCCAAGGAATACAAGCCGGTCATGGAGGCACAGAAGAAAGCCGGGAATGTGCTCGACTACTCGGTATACCGCACGATGCCGCGTTCGCCAGACGATCCGGACCTGTATCTGGTCGTGACCTACGCCAACATGGCTGCCTTCGATGGTCTGGCCGACCGCAATGAGAAGGTCGCGATGGAAGTCACTGGTAGAGATCGCGCCGCAGGGACGGCAGCCAGCATCGAGCGCGGCAAACTGCGCACGATTCTTGGCAGCGAAATGATCCGCAAGCTCGATCTCAAATAGCGGCAAGCGGCGGAATGCTGCAATCAGGTGCGACGGGCCGAGAGGCACGTTGCACCTACTGCCCAGCTTCTAGATGGGGTCTGGACAGCCGATGGGTGTCCGCTTGGCCGGCAGAGAAGCAAGAAACCTGGTCCCGGCCGTTCCCAGGGCCGAAATCGATCGGAATTTGATTCAAGTGTGTACGGAACACCGCTTGCGCCGGAATGACGACTTGTTCAAAAGGTCCCTGGCGGAGGCAACTCGACTGTCCAGCGGCAACGCGACTGTCCCGCACGTTTCCCCCGGGGGGCAGTCACCGCGGCAGCGAGGCGATGTAGGCGGTGAGATCGACCAGGTCGCCCGCATCGAGCAATGCCACCACCGGCGTCATCTGCTGGGCCAGCGTGCCCCGCCGGGCGCCGGTGCGGAATCCGTGCAGCTGTCGCGCAAGGTAGCTGGGCGAGCGTCCGGCGATGGGCGGGGCGTCACCCAGACCGGTGAGTGCGGGGCCGTGGCAACTCGCGCAGGGGAGCGTGATCGCTGTCGTGTCAGGGCCGTCGCGCCGCCCGGTTTCGGCGAGAATGCGTCCGCGCGCGATCGCGCCGCGTGGCACGTAAGCGACATGGACATTGCGCGGGTCGTCGAGATCGCCGGGTTGGGGGATTCGCTCGGGCACTTCCAGGATGCGATCGATCAGCGGCTCGGTCAGCGCCTCGGCGGTCTTCACGAACAGGTTTCCCCGCAGCCGGACCGGCGGCGCGTATTCGCTCTCAATCACGCGCAACGCCGGGCCGCCGTCCTGCGCGCCCCAGAATTCCGCGACGGCAAGTGCCTCCTCGTCGGACAGCGCCTGCGCCAGCGCGATCATGGTGGGCACGTTGGGCTTGCGTGGATCGGCGGAGTGCCGACGGCCGGCACGAAAGTCCTCGATCTGCCGCAGGAAGTAGGCCACCGGCAAGCCGTAGACCGGCGCATTTTCAGGCCGCCCGCCGCCGTGGATCCGGTGGCAGAAACCGCAGGCGCGAGTCTGGTCGCCGAGGCTGGCGGGACCGCGCGTGATCGCGATGGGTACAGGGCCGTGCGTCTCCGGGAACCAGTCCGGCGCGTGCTGCCAATCGCTGAGCTCGATTGCTGTGTAACTCACCTTGCTGCCGGCGACGCTTCGCGGTCGCAACTGTTCTTCGCGCGACACGTCGGTGCGGAAGTGCGGGCCGGGCTGGGATTGCGGCTCCGCCTGATCGCCCGGCTGCGGCGGTGCCAGCACGCCATAGGCCCATAGCGGAAAGGAGACTTCGGCCTGGTTCGTTTCCGCAACGGTGTCGGTCCTCGGCGAGTCGGCGACGGGCGCGGTATCGGCGTCGTCTGACCTGCAGGCCCCCAGCGCCAGGCTCACCAGCAGCAGCATGACACGCAGACAGGCGCACTTCACCGGACCCATGAACCCGTATTGCATCGGAACGCTCCCCAGCAGCAGATTCGACTACGCGACCATCGACTGACATATACGCGACATTCCTTCACCACGCGTCTTTGCCTCGCTCCCGACGCTTCCGCTCCCTGATACGTGCACCAGCTGCGCGCCTCGCGCCTGCGGAGGCCAGGATCCTGCGCTAGTCGGGTCCCCGCGTGTCGAGCTTCACGAACCCGGTCGCTTGCGGCAAGCTCGATCCCGGGTACCCCGATCTGACAATTTCCACCGTCGCCAGGTGGCTACTGCAAAAGGTGATGAGCCCGGGAAGCGAGTATCCAACCGGCTGAATCAGGCATGCGATCCGCGCAAGCCGTGGCTGGCACCGGGAAAGCCGGGAGCGCCGCAAGGCAGCCATCGGCGCTGGCTCGAGTGCTCTTTCGGACAAGGCAGATTTTCCTGCATGCTCTTGCTCGAAGCCCCCATCCCCGGGCTGCGATCAGGAGTGCAGGGTGCTCAGCAAAGCGGCAGGATGGTGGATGTGCCTGGCGGTATTGGCCGCGCCGGTGGTGTGGGCGCAGAGCGATGCGGAGACTGCCGACGATGAGTCGCAATGGCAGCAGGAATCATCGGCGCAGGGCAACGACTCGGCTGCCGATGAGGGCTTTGCCGCGGACACTGAGGGCGAAGCGGAGTTCGCATCTGACGACGAAATTGATTCGAACGAGTGGAGCGACGAATCCGCCGAGCCCGCCGACGACTGGGATCAGGCAGCGCCTGACGAAACTGGCGACTGGGCCATGGAACCGGACCCCGAGGACGTAGATACCAACGCGCCGACGGAGCCGGAAACTGCGCCTCCCGAAGCGCCCGCAAGCTCGGATAACCGATCGCCGCCGGGAGAATCGATGGAGTCCGCATGGGCTCGCGCGAAGAACTGCGATACCGGTGCCGCCTTGCGCCTCCCACCAGAACTGCTGGATCGCACCGAGCGTGAGATCATGGGGGATGGCAAGGGCGCTGTCATGCGGGCTGACGGCCGTGAGGTGTTGATCACAAGATGGGTGGCGTTGTGGGACGTTCTCCGATACCACTTCGGCGGTGACGGAAACAATGTGTTCAACTTGCCGAATCTTGAGCCCCTGAATGCTGACGCTGCGGACGGACAGGTCTACGCGATCTGCATGGCCGGCAGGTATTTGGACGTCGACAAGGACGCCATCGACAAGGACGCGACGTTTCGAGAGACCTGTCTTCTGGAAAGGCAGGCCAGCGGACGCAGCGACGACTGTCCGGCCCGCGAGGACACGACGGGCAACCCTGCCCGTGATCCGAACCCGGGGGACGCCGACGAATTCCCGCCGGTGGAACCCGATTCCTCAGCTTCCGACGAAGCGCCCCTTAAGTGGGAGAGCCAGTCCCCGCCTGGGGAATCGATAGACGCCGCACTGGCTCGGGTGGGCACGTGCACGATGGGTGTTGCCGTTCAGGTGCCGGCAGCGGTCTTCGGGCGCAATGGCAACTTGTTGCCGGCTGACGGGAGACTGCTTGAACTTGGACCAAACACCGCCTTGTACAGTCTGCTGGGCACGCACTTCGGTGGCGACGGCGTCCGGACTTTCGCTCTGCCCGACCTGACCGGCCTGGAAACTGTGGATGGACGCAAATACGGGATTTGCACGATGGGCGTTTTCCCCCAAGGAGACGGCGGGTCAGGCGGCTCGGAGATTGCACGGGACCTTCAACGCCTCGAAAAACGGGCCAAGGCTCGGTCCAGTGGTGGCTGAGGAAGTGCACTCTCGCGGGCGTATCCGCTTTGTGACTGAGAACCCTCGATGTCGATTCGATCAGCGGGTGCTGCAAGTTGCTGCGGTATTGCACCGCCATGCTAGGCTCGGGCGCGAAAGCCATGGAGAGCGCAGCACATGCATGAGGATCACTTGAAGATTGGTTTCGGGTGGGCGGGCATGAGGGCACTCATGCTGGCGCTGGCCTCGGTTGCCAACGTGCATGCGACCGAGCCTGATGACGCCGCAGCGGCGCTGACGCGCAGTGTCACCGCGCTGGCCAAGGTCGGAGGCGCCTACGCGCCAGACTGGTCGCCGGACGGTACGCAGATTGCCTACCTGACGAATCTGAGTGGATCACCACAGGTGTGGGTGGTGGCCGCGGCTGGCGGCTATCCGCGTCAGGTGACGGCCTTTGACGATCCGGTCGGCGACGTCGCCTGGTCACCGGACGGCCAGACCCTGGCCTACAGCCTGTCGCCCGGCGGCGGCCTCAACACCCAGATCTATTTCACCTCGCCCGAGGGCATGGGCCAGACACGCATCTCCGCTGGTGGCGAGGTCAACAACTTCTTCGGCGATTTTGCCGCGGATGGGCGCTTCCACTTCTCGGCCAATGTGCGCGATCCCTCGGCGATGGATGGCTGGCTCTACGACCCCGCCACAAAGGTCGCGAGCAATGTCGTCAAGAACCAGGGCGTCGGCGGAATCTCGGATCTGAGTCCGGATGGCCGTTTCGCCTTGTTCAATCGGCTGATCAATCGCGGCGACAACAATGTCTACCGGGTCGAGCTGGCCAATGGCAAGGAGACCCTGCTGACGGCGCACGAGGGCAGTGGCCGCTTCTTCGCCAGGTTCTCGGTGGACGGCAAACGCGTCTATCTCGGTTCGGACCTCGGCCGCGATCTGGTGGCCTTCGCGCAGCTCGAGTTCGATGACAAGGGCAAGCCCGGCGCGATCGAGCTGCTGGCGGCGCGCGACGATGCCGAGCTGTCCGATTTCGAACTGGACCCATCCGGTGAGCGCGCGCTGCTGGAATGGAACGTGGGCGGTCGCAGCGAGCTGGAGTTCTACGAGTTCGCCGAGGGCAAGCGCACGCCGCTCCCCGCGCTGCCTGCCGAAATCGTCAATTCCGTGCAGTTCTCGCCCGATGGCACGCGGCTGGTGCTGGCGCTGGTGGGCTCGTCCTCGCCCTCGGACCTGTGGGTGTACGCGATCGACGACAGTCGCTACACCCGCCTGACCGAAAGTCCGCATCCCGGCGTCGACCTCGGCGCGCTGATCCGACCCGAACTGCGCAAGTTCAAGGGGCACGACGGTCTGGAGCTGTCAGGCTGGCTCTATCTGCCCAAGGACTACAAGGCACCGGGTGCCGTCGTGCTGAGTTTCCATGGTGGTCCCGAAGGCCAGGATCGTCCGACCTTCCGTGCCGACTACCAGGCTTTACTCTCTCGCGGCATCGCGGTATTTGCGCCCAACATCCGGGGGTCGAGCGGATTCGGCAAGCGCTTCGTCAATCTGGACAACGGCGAACTGCGCTTCGACGCCAACCGCGACATCAAGTCTGCCGCTGACTTCCTGGTCGCGGCGGGCGTTGGCGACGCCGGCCGCCTCGGCATCATGGGCGGCTCCTACGGTGGCTACGCGACGCTCGTCGGTCTGACCGAATTTCCCGACACCTTCGCCGCCGGCGCCGACCTCTTCGGCATGGTCAACTTCGAGACCTTTTTCGCCCACACCCAACCGTGGATGGCAGCGATCTCGACGATCGAATACGGCGATCCCAATACCCAGGCCGATCTGCTCAAGCGGCTGTCGCCGATCCACAAGATCGACCAGATCCAGTCGCCCACCATCGTGCTGCACGGCGCCAACGACACCAATGTGCCGGTGGTCGAAGCCGAGCAGGTGGTCGAGAACCTCAAGCGCCGCAAGGTGCCGGTCGAGTACGTGCTGTTCCCCGACGAAGGCCACGGCTGGCGCAAGACCCCGAACCGGGTGCGCTCGACTGTCGAAATCGTGCGTTTTTTCGAGCGTCATCTGATGAAGGAATAGGCTGCAGCGAGTCCACGCCCGCCCGCGCTGCACAAGGCTGCCCGGTCGGGCAAGTCGGGTTGCTATCCTCGCCAACCATGAACGCAGGCGAGAACCTGACGCAGCTGATCAATGACGCCAGGGCCGGTGATCACCGGGCCTCGGAGCGGGCATTGGAGCTCATCTATGCGCGCCTGAAGGCGATGGCCAGCAACATCCAGCGGCAGCATGCCCACACCCTGTCGCCTACCGCTTTGGTCCATGAATCCTATCTTCGGCTGTTTCAGGGTGTGCAGCCGCCCTTGAACGATCGCCAGCACTTCTTCCGGCTGGCGGCGAGAGCCATGCGTCAGATTCTGGTGGATCGGGCCCGTGAACGGGCCTCACTCAAGCGCGGCGGAGATCTGGTGCGAGCGGAAATGCCCGAGCAGCTGAGCCAGGATGGCGCCAGCGAAGAGGATATCCTCGCCATCGATCAGGCCCTCGCGGCACTCGCGAGGCGCGATCCTGAACTCGCGGAACTCACCGAACAGCGTTATTTCGCAGGGCTCAGCTTCGAGGAAATCGCGGATTACCGTGGCGTCAGTGAACGTTCGGTTCGCCGCGATTGGGAAACGGCCCGAGCTTTCCTGTTGAAGATCATGGGTGAGGCCGGTCGCTGATCCATGACTTCCGAACACTGGCAGTCAGTCAAGTCGCTGTTCCAGGAACTGCTGGAACTGGCCGCTGACGCGCGCGAGGATGCTCTGCGCGAAGCCGCGCTCAGCCAGCCCGAGATCGCCGCGGAGGTCCTGGCGATGCTGCAGGCGCACGAGCACAGGGATTCCGCGCTTGACCGGCCCTGCGCGCCGGCGCTGGAGGTGATTGAAAGTCGCATGCCCGCCCGCATTGGTCCGTATCGCCCGACTGCACTGCTGGGCCGGGGCGGCATGGGTGTGGTCTGGCTGTGTGAGCGCACCGACGGCGGTTTTGAACAGCAAGTGGCGGTCAAACAGCTATCCGCGTGCTCGCTGCGGGGAGACCTTGATCGCCGCTTTGCGCGCGAGCGACAGATCCTCGCCAGACTCGCGCATCCGCACATTGCGCGCCTGCTCGATGGGGGTATAGCCGGCGACGGCTCACCCTGGTTTGCGATGGAATATGTAGACGGCGAGCCGCTCACACACTGGTGCGACCGCCTGCAACTGGGCATTCATGAGCGGCTGACACTGTTCCTGCAACTGGTCGATGCCGTGGATTTCGCCCATCGCAATCTGGTGATTCACCGTGACCTCAAGCCGGCCAATGTGCTGGTGGCGCATGGCGAGCTGAAATTGCTCGATTTTGGCATTGCCCGTCTGCTCGATGCTGAGGACGCTGAGGGCGCAAACACGGCCGCGCGGCTGATGACGCCGGACTACGCGGCGCCCGAGCAATGGCTGGGCACAGCGATCAGCACGGCTACCGACGTCTACGCGCTGGGGCTGATGCTGTTTGAACTGCTCTGCGGCCGAAGGCCCTTCATGGACGCCAGCGGCGCCGGATCAACCCGGCTGGAATCGCTCGCCGCAGGCCCACCTTCGATGCGTCGGGCCCTGGTCGAACGGGGAGCGACCGAAGAAGCTGAAGTGGCGGCGCGAGTGCGCGGCATGAGTGCCAGCCGCTTGCGGCAGGCCCTGAGTGGGGATCTTCAGAAGATCGTGTCGCGCGCGCTGGCCGTCGACCCGGCTGCGCGCTATCCCTCTGCCCTGGCCATGGCTTCGGATCTGCGCGCGTGGATGGCGCACCAGCCGCTGCCCTTCGCCGGCAGCTCGCAACTGCAAAGTCTGGGCAAGTTCCTGCGCCGCCACCGGCTGCTCGTGGCCGTGCTGGGCTTGTTGATGCTGAGTCTGGCAGGAGGCGCGGCACTCACGGCCTGGCAGGCTGCCAGGGCGGAGCGTGCCGCCCAGACCGCCGAAGCGGTGCGGCGCACGCTGACCGGCCTGTTCAGCGGCGCTGATCCGGCACAGTCTGGCGGTGCCGATTTCACCGTTCGCGAGTTGCTCGATCTCGGACTGCCGCGGATCCGCCGCGAACTGGCCGAGCAGCCCGAGTTGCGCCGAGCCCTGCTCTCGGACATCGGCGTCGTCTATGACAGCCTGGGCCAGTTCGACACGGCAATCGAGGTCTATGACGAGGCGCTGACGGCCCTTCCGGAGCGCCTGGATCGGGAGCAGGCGAGTCTGTTGCTCAGACGCGCCAGTTCGCGGCTGTCGTTGTCGCGTCTCGGCGAAGCCGAAGACGACCTGGCCAGGGCCGGGAAGATGCTCGGCAATGCGCCGTCCTCCGATTCGCTGGCCAGACAACATGTGCTGCTGCAGATCGACGCCCTGCGCGTGGCGGATCGGCTCACCGAGGCACTGACTGCAGTCGAAGCACTGGTGCGGGAACTCAGAGCCTCGGAGCCGCCGGCCCCGCAGCCGCTGGCGGCTGCCCTGCGCGCGCAGGCAGAGGTCTTGCTGGCGCTGCGACGACCGCAGCCGGCGCTTGAGAGCCTTCAGGAGGCCGCTGTGCTGGCGCCCCGGGCCGCGGTCGATCCGGTCGAGCAGGCGGCCCTGGACAGCCAACTGGCACGTGCCTACGCTGCGGCAGGCCAGATTTCCGACGCGCTGAGCCTGCTGCGGGACGCGCTGGCCCGGCAACAGCGGGTGCTGGGCGCCGAACACCCGACCACCCTGGCTACTCTGGGCGAGCTGGCTCTGCGCCTGCAATCGACCGATGCCCAGGCCGAGGCGAGGCAGCTGCTGCAGCAGCAGATCGACGGCCGGCGCCGGCATTTTGGCGATGACCACCCGGCGCTGGCGGTCGCGCTCAACAACCTTGCGGTGCTGGACTACCGCGAGGCGCGCTATGCAGAGGCAGCAGCCGGGTTTGCCCGGGCCCGTGAGATCTGGTCGGCCAGCCTGGGCGCCGGGCATGACCATGTGCTCAGTGCCGACGCCAATCTGGCCGGCTCCTATATCGAACTCGGGCGCTCCGGGGAGGCCGTGGCCCTGCTTGATCACGCGATTTCCGAGCGCCGGCGGCGCCTCGACGAACTCGGCCTTTATTCGCTGCTGCTGACCCGTGGCTTGGCGCTGGAAAAAATGGGCGAGCGGGAACGGGCACTCGCCGATCTTGCCGAGGCCCGCGACATCGGTGCCCGCAGCTGGACCGATGCGCCGGGCGAATGGATCTGGGCCAGGACACTGCTGGGCCGCGCCCTGGCGAACGATGGCCGCTGGGGCGAGGCCGAGGCGGAACTGCTAGCCGCCGTCGACTGGCATGCCGGCGACGGAATGGAGGACGGGCCACGATCCGCCGCCGCGATGCTGGCGCTGGCCCGAACGCAGCGGCAGCTGCACGGGCCATCGGCAGAGAGTTCCAGGATGGGCGCACAGGCCCTGGAGATCATGACCCGGCGCCTGCCGGCCGACCACCCTGATCTGCTCAAGGCCCGGGCAGAGGCGGCAAGTTTGCTGCACTGAGTGTGCGGCTTTGCTGCGGATCGCGGATCACTCGAAACCGTTCGCAAAAATGGCGCCGCCGGTCTGGTCGGCCAGGCGAGTGACCGCGAAATCGTTGTCCTCGATACCGCTGCTGCGGGTCCACAGCCGCCTGCCCGTCAGCAGGTAACGTCCCTGGGCGTCGACGATGGCGCTGGCGATCTCGTTCTCGATGGCGCCGGTGCCACTGCGAGGGAACTGGATGAGCTGGAAATCCGGCGGGCCGCTGCCATTGATGCCGAAGCCGGCGACCAGCGTCGGGGTCGAATCGGTGGAGGCCGCGAAGGCGTACCGTAGCTCCGTAGTCCCGGCCCGTCCGCCCAGCAGCCAGCGGCTGCGTCCGACGTCGTAGGCGACGGCCGTCAGCGCAGTCGGATTGAACAGATCCACCAGCAATCGACCAAAGGGCTGCGGGCCGGTGGTTGCCAGCGTGCCATCGCCACGAAGGATGGCCAGCGCACCGCGGGTGGACTGACCATCGGTGCTGCGCCCGGCAATGGCGATGGGGCCGCCGCCGATGGCGACGAACATGGCGGCGGCGAATACGGTGTCGGTGGGTTGAACCCCCTGGGGATCGAAGGCCAGGGTGCGCCGCCCCGGACCGGAAACCAGCGACTCCTGGACGCTTCCCTGGCAAGAGCCGGCGTTGCAGAAGTTGCCGGTGAAGGCGCCGGAGATGGAATTGATGACAGCCACCGCAACCACGCGCTGGCCGCTGCTGCGCAAGGCGGTGCCGGCGATGACCAGGCGGTTGGGATCAAAGTCGGCAATCGCCTGGGCATCGTCCTCACGGACAGTGCCATCCAGGTCGAAGGCGATGGTGCGCAGTCCATCGCCGTCGAAGTTGTTGTCCAGCGCGCCCAGGGGATTGAACTTGGCGACACCGAAATCGAAATCCGCGCCGGCGCCGACCTTGATCCGGCCCACGGCGTAGACTTCGCCGCCGGGCGCCACCCGGATGCTGCGCAGACGATCTTCATTGTTGCCACCCCGATCGAAGGCGGCCGCGGCCAGGCCGAAGAATCCATAGCCCAGATCGGCGGTGCCGTCGGTGTTGAAGCGCTGCACACCGAACTCGATGTCCAGATTGCCGGGATCGAGGAAGGCACCGCCCACATAGAAGCGGCCGGCATTGTCAGTGCCCGCCGAAACCACCGTCAGCAGCGCGGTTTCGACGCTGAACTTGCCGCCGCTGCCGTAGCTCGGGTCCACGCTGCCGTTGGCGAGCAGGCGGGTGAAGCCCAGCCGGACCACACCCGAGGATCCGTCAGGGCTGACCGTGCCGACCACCATGAGTTTGCCGTCCGCCAGCGGAAAGCTGGCCAGCGCCTGGTCATCGCGATCGCCGCCCGGCAGGTCGAAAGCCACGGCGGCCTTGCCCTCCACGCCGAAACTGGCGTCGAAATCACCGGGGCCGGCGGCGGCGAAAGGCGAATGCAGGAGGCAGAGCAGCGGCACGATCAGACAGAGGCGATACATGGGGTTTCGCGGGTTGTTGAGTTCAACCTTGAAACGGAATCCGGGGGAAAAACCGGCAGGAACATGCAAGGCCCGCCCCGTCGGCGAGGATAGGGAGATGAATCTGCGTATGCTGCATCAGAGCCGTCTGCGCGATCTCCAGCGTCATCCCGCAGGCGTTAGGCGAAAGCCTGGGATCACGCTGGTGACGTCGGTCTGCTTGCCTCTCAGATCGTCGACCAACGCCTTTCCCACGGCGGCCCACCAATCCACGTGCTCTGAAAACCGGTGTCGAGGAAACCTTGCACCTGGCTCAACCCTTGCGTTCCCGACGGCTTCGCGCCATGCCGGCAAGGCCAATCAGAATCCCGAAGAACAGCATTCCGTTTGAGACCGTGCCATCGATCATATTCATCACGGACAGGATGATTGATCCGGCGATCAAGGCAGCGCCGATCGTGGTCAGGCGCTTGCCCGGTGAGGACTTGGCAGGAACGGCGTCGGACATGAAGGACTCCCTGGGTTTCTCAGGCGGGTGCCTTGAGCCTAGCAAGAAAAGCGGCGCAGACGGGTGTCTGGATGCCAGCGCTTGCCCTTGGTCGAAGGCTGCCGTGTGATCCGGAAGCCCGCGTAGGGCGGAACCCGCCAACCCCAAAAATGCGGGCGGGCGACAAGCTCCAAGAGGCGGATTCCGCCGACCGGATTTGGAGTCAATTACAATCCAGCCCGCGTAAAGCGGAACCCGCCCACCGCAGAATGTGGGCGGGCGACAAGCTTCAGAAGGCGGATTCCGCCGACCGGATCTGGAGTCAATTGCAATCCAGTAGCGCCGATTGGGTAAGGCTGCAAAGCAATTGCTTTTGCTCGATCCCCAGAGATTTATTTCGTTCATTGAACGCTTCCTGCGCCTGATTTGCTTTGGCCACCAGCGCCTGCTGCTCCATTATCTTCTCTTTTCTAGAATCCTCCGAAGTTCCCGTATAAGCCTTCTGAGCGTTCGTGAAGGCTTCCGTCATCTCGTTCATCAGCCTGTCCAGTTCGGCATTCGCACGTTCTTCAAATGCCTGCATCTTGCGCTGGGCGTCTTCGTTGAGCCCCAGTTCTTGCCAGGGTACTCCGGTGCAAGTCACGGCGGCGGCGCATCGCAAACGGTGCCATTCCTTTATGGCAGCCTCTCTTCGCGCCAACAACGCGTTTTCCAATCTCTCCAATTCCGCCAGTTTCTCCAGTTTCTCCGATTCCGGCATCTGGCCGTTCTCTGGATTCTGACTCGAAAAACGATCAACTGCTTCCATGAAATCCGCTTGCATCTGGTTCAGCTCGGCCAGCATCTCCTGTTCAAATTCCTGCAGCTTGCGTGTGGCTTCCTCGCGCGACCGGCCTTCGGCCTGGCCGTTTTCGTCGGCCGCCGTGGCGTTGGCTGCGTCAGCAGAAGCATCTACTTCAGTGGGTATTGACGCCTGCTCGCCTGACCAATCCTCTGTGGCTTCGGATTCGTCGGCAGGCTGCATCTGGTCGTCCGCAGGAAAGTCCTCGTCGGCAGGCAGGGACTCCTGGCCATCTGACCAAGCCTCCTCCGAGCTCGCGTCTGCCTCGGGTTCTGCGCCATCGTTCTCATCGGCGCGCTGATCCCAATCGCCTGCTTCGTTCTCAGGCGCGTCGAATTCGGATTCGTCGGCCGCCTGCCAAGCCTCCTCCGAGCTCGCGTCTGCCTCGGGTTCTGCGCCATCGTTCTCATCGGCGCGCTGATCCCAATCGCCTGCTTCGTTCTCGGGCGCGTTGAATTCGGATTCGTCGGCCGCCTGCCAAGGCTCCTCCGAGCTCGCGTCTGCCTCGGGTTGTGCGCCATCGTTCTCATCGGCGCGCTGATCCCAATCGCCTGCTTCGTTCTCGGGCGTTTCAAATACGGCTTCGGTTTCGTCGACCGCCTGCATCTCGTCGTCACCGGAGTCGTCCTGACCCCAGGCCAGCGGCGTACACAGGAATCCCAACAACAAGACTATCCGGGTAAGGCTTTTCAGCACGACGAAGCTCCAGGTGTAGGTCACAGCGGCAGTCGGTCGATGTCTTGAATCCAGTTATTGCACCGCCGGCAAGCCCGGTGGCGCAGCCAGGAAATCCAGCACCAGGCTGGCCATGGCGCGCATGCCGACGGGGATGGCGCCGTCGTCGGCGCGGAAGGTGGGGGTATGCAGATTGCCGTTGACGGTGCCAGGCTTGGTGGGGCCCAGCCGGAAATAGAATCCGGGCACGCGCTCGGAGAAGAAGGCGAAGTCCTCGGCACCCATCACCGGCCGCATGGTTTGCACCTTGTCGGCGCCGAGGTGCGCTTTCAGGCGCTCGCCGGCCCAGGCGCTGAGGGTGGCGTCATTGACCAGCGGCGGATTCTCGCGCTGGTATTCGAACTCGACCGTGGCGCCGCCGGCATGGGCGACGCCGCTGAGGATCTCGCCCATGCGCTTCTCGACCAGATCCTGTACGGCGCGCTCGTAGGTGCGCACGGTGCCGCGCAGTTCGACCTCCGAGGGAATGATGTTCTCGCGCTGACCGCCGCGGATGATGCCGACGGTGAGCACGGCGGCCTGGGTGGGATCGACATTGCGTGAGCGGATGGTCTGCAGCGAGAGCACCGCCTCGGCGGCGATCACGACCGGATCGATTGCCAGCTGCGGCCAGGCGCCGTGCGCCTGCTTGCCGTGAATCACCGCGCGCCAGGTGTCGCTGGCCGCCTGTACCGGCCCGCCAGCGTAGGCCACCGTGCCCACTTCGAATTCCGGGAACACGTGCAAGCCAAAAATGGCAGCCGGCTTGAACTCGTCGAACACGCCTTCCTTCAACATCAGCGCGGCGCCACCTTCCTCACCGGCCGGCGGGCCTTCTTCGGCGGGCTGGAACAGCAGCAACACGGTGCCGGCCAGTTCCTCGCGCATGCCGGCGAGCACACTGGCCACGCCCAGTTGCACGGCCGTGTGCACATCATGGCCGCAGGCATGGGCGACGCCGACCTCCTGGCCATCGTAGGTCGTGCGCTGGGTGCTGGCGAAGGGCAGATCAGTGTCCTCGACCACCGGCAGCGCGTCCATGTCGGCGCGCACGGCGATGGTCGGCCCCGGCTTGCCGCCGCGCAGTACACCGATCACGCCGGTATGGGCGACACCGGTGCGCACTTCATAGCCCAGCGATTGCAGGTGCGCGGCCACCAGCTTGGCCGTCTCGAACTCGCGATTGCCGAGTTCCGGATACTGGTGGATCTGGTGGCGCAATTCGATGGCGCGCGGCGCCAGTTGCGTCACCAGGCTATCCAGATCCGCGGCTGGTGCGAGCACAGGTAACAGCAGGCTGGCGGTGAATCCGGCGATCAGGCAGCGGCGCATGCGAGGTCCATCCAGTGGCGGCCGCACAGGGTAGACCGCGGCGTTCAGCGCCGCAATCAGATCCGCGAAGGCCTTGGCGTTTGATATCGAAAACCGGACGGTTGGGCTCCGGATACCCCAATGGTGTTCGCTTGCTGCATGACTGGCGCGCACTTCGCTGTCGCCCCCGATTTCATGGGTGTCCAGAATCTCGCAAGAGGGACAAGGTGTGCGCGCTGACGCCGTGCTTCTCCGCGAGCTCAGCGACCGGCGACCTGTCGGCCTCGCGGAGGATCTTGGCCATCTGCCCTTCGGTGAATCGGGACTTGCGCATGGGCTCCTCACTACTGTCGGGAGCCATCCTCTCAACTTTCGACTGGTGCGAAAATCGCCGGGCAGGTCATTAGCTAAATTTTTCGTATGTTTATGGCGTTAAGACCACGTCTCCCCTGCTCCAGCTCATATTCCACCCGGTCGCCTTCAGTGAGGCAATCTATCGCCGCGGCCTGTTGGAAAAAGACTTCCTTCCCAGCGTCTGTCACGATGAAGCCAAACCCTCTGGCGTGATTGACGGACTTGACGTGGCCCACATTGGAGTAGCCGCCGGCGCCGCTATCGACCTGGCTTCGTGGCGCAGCCCCCCGCGGTGCCACGGTCGTTGGTGTTGCCGGGGTCGCATCGCTGCATCCCGAACTTGCAGCAGCGACAGCGGGGGCTGGCGCAGAAGCCGGAGTGGGCGGAACTTGCGCGGGGGTCGATGCCGGAACAGGGGCGGGCGTCGGCGTCGGCTTGGCGACCACCGGGGGGGCTGCAGGCGCGGGCACCGTCGGGCGTGTCTCGCTCTGCGGACTGGACGTTGGCGGGTCCGCAGCGGTGGCTGGCGCGCCGGTTTCGTCAGCCAGGCCTTGATCGTCGATCAGATCGCTCGCCGAGCCCTCGCTGTCGGCCATGTCCAGCAGCGCGTCGACCTCGGATCCGTCGCCATCACTGCCGGATTCGTCGGCCAGATCGCCAGTGTCGGCAGACGCGTCTTCCGATTCTTCCTCCTCCGAACCATCGGCCCCATCGCCGGCCGAGGCATCAGAACCCTCATCCGATTCGTCAGAGCCCGCGTCGGCGTAGGCCTCGTCGCCGCTGTCTTCAGCGTCGCCCATCTCGTCCGACGCGTCCGCGTCGTCTGCGGTAGCGTCCCCATCGAAACTCTCGTCGGCGGCGTAGGCCTCGTCGCCGCTGTCTTCAGCGTCGCCCATCTCGTCCGACACGTCCGCCTCGTCTGCGGTAGCGTCCCCATCGAAACTCTCGTCGTCGGCGTAGGCCTCGTCGCCGCTGTCTTCAGCGTCGCCCATCTCGTCCGACACGTCCGCCTCGTCTGCGGTAGCGTCCCCATCGAAACTCTCGTCGTCGGCCGCCTCATCGGCGAATCCGGCCTCGCCTTCCGCCTCAGCTTCACTGTCGAACTCATCCTGCGCCCAAACCAGCGGCGCGGCCAGGGTGCCCAGCAACAATGCGATCAGCGCGGTCTTCTTCAGCACAAGCGACTCCTGGGTGTGGGGATGAGGCCTAGGGAGCCTCGATCATGCGCCGGACGCGGGCGCAGTCAATATGGGTTGGATGAAGCATCTTGCGGTTCGTTCAGGAGACTGGGCAAGCATCCGGGAAGGGCACTGCGCATCCCATGCAGCAGCGTTCGAACAAGGTTCGAACCCACCAAAGCGAGCGCTGTCGCGGGTCCGCACCTGGTCCGGACGCTTTTCCCTGCACCCGCGCAATCACCCTCACTGGACATCCTGCGCCTCCAGCCCCCTCCGGCTCTGAACCGCCCTGAAGGTCACTTTCTGGCCTTCCCGAAGGGTCTTGAATCCGGGGCCCTTCATCGAACTGAAGTGGACGAACAAATCCGGCGAACCGTCTCCAGGGCTGATGAACCCGTAGCCCTTGCAATCGTCGAACCACTTGACGGTGCCGTTCTGCGTTGCGGAGCCCTTCATGACCGGGCCTGCTGGCGTTTTGGTGGGTGCGGGGGCCGTCTTCGCTACCGCCTGCTTGTTGATGCATCCCGAACCCCCGGCGGCAGCGACGGGAGCCGAGGTCGGCGTCGGCGGGCTTGCCGGAGCCGGCGTGGCGGGGGCGGGAGCAGGCGCCGGCGCCGGCTTGGCCGGAACCGGCTTGGAAGCCGGCGTCCAGACGACTTGCGGCGCAACCGTTGGCGCGGGCGTCGGCGGCGCTGCGCTCGGCGGTTTGGCAGGTTCCAGGCCCGCAGTGGCAACCGCGCCGGCCGCATCGTCGGCCGCGCTTTCGCTGTCGCGCGAATCCATTGCCGCTTCCACGGCGTTCGCCTCATCCCACGCCGCCTCGATCTCCGAAGCGTCGGCTTCAGCGCCGGACTCGTCCGCCAGATCGCCGGTCTCGCTGTCGTCGGCGGTCGCGTCTTCCGGTTCCTCTTCCTCCTCCTACACAGCGGCCACGTCGCCGGCGCCTTCATCCTCGCTCTCGGACGCGAATGCCTCATCGCTGCTGCTGTCGTCGGCATCGGCGATGTCGGTCGACTCATCTGTCGCAGCGTCCTCGTCGACGCCCTCGTCGGCACCCGCCTCATCGGCGAATTCAGCCGAATCGGCATCGTCGCCTGCGCTGGCGGACTCATCGCTTTCGCCGGCCCACTCAGCGTCGGCCTGCATCCCGGCGTCTTCGCTGTCCTCGTCATCCTGGCCCCAGGCCACGGGTGCGAGACTTGATCCCAGCAACATCACGATCAGCGCTGTCTTCTTGAGCACGGTCCATTCCTCGGGGTCAGGGTTAAAGTATGAACTGCGTCTTAACGCATGCGCCGAGCGTGCATGGAGTCAATGCGGGTTTCCTGAAGCACCGGGCAGTTCGTTCAGGAAGAATGGCAATCGAGCCGCAGGGGTTCGGGACACCCAGAACGCAGGGGTTCGGGACACCCAGAAAATGGCTGGCCCCGATGGATACGCGCGAACGACAAGCGGTTGCCGGAAATTTCTGGGTCCGGAATTTCTCGCTGGCCCAATTCGTCGCCCTGGCCGAACGACTCATCCTTGACCTGCGTCTCGTCGTCTGCCTAGTCCGGATCATCCTGGCTCCAGGCCAGTGGCGTGGCCAGCAAACTTGGCATCAGCGCGATCAGGGCTGATTTCTTGAGCATGGATGCATCCTGCTTGTGAGGTTTTGGGCTTTGGCCTTCACCCCGATCATGCGCCAGCCGCAGGCGCGCCCCCTTCGACATTGGGAATTTCTTGATGCCTCAACCCGGCTCACGCCAGCCTCGGCACCACACCGGCTTTCAGGCAGCATTGCGCCCCATGCAAATCGACGATATTCGCCAACGCCTGCGCGCCCTCGGGTCCCGGCCACTGCACGAGCAGACCGTGCTCCGGAACTGGACCCGCGCCTGGCCCTTGGACACCTGTAGAGGCGACCCCGAGCGCTATTTTCCCGGGGCCGTGCGGGCGGCTCTGCCGTCCCTGGCCGAGGAGCTTGCTGGCCTGGTGCGCCTGCAGTCCGAACATCCGAGCGCGGACGGCTCCAAGCGCCTGCTGGTGCAACTCCGCAGCGGGCAGACGGTGGAAAGCGTGCTGCTACCGCGCGCTGGCGTCTGCGTGTCCAGTCAGGTGGGCTGCGCGGTCGGCTGCGTGTTCTGCATGACCGGTCGCGAGGGCCTCAAGCAACAGGTGAGCAGCGCCGAGATCGTGGCCCAGGTCGCGCTGGCACGGCAGCAGCGCAGCGTTCGCCGGGTGGTGTTCATGGGCATGGGCGAGCCGGCCCACAATCTCGACAACGTCATGGAGGCCATCGAGTTGCTAGGCACCGTTGGCGATATCGGCCATCGGAATCTGGTGTTTTCCACGGTCGGCGATCCGCGGGTGTTCGAGCGGCTGCCGCAGGGACCGGTCAAACCGGCGCTGGCACTGTCGCTGCACACCACACGCGCCGAACTGCGTGCCAGGCTGCTGCCACGGGCGCCGCGCATCGATCCCCGCGATCTGGTAGAGGCCGGCGAGCGCTACGCGCAGGCGATCGGCTATCCGATCCAGTACCAGTGGACGCTGCTCGAAGGCATCAACGACAGCGACGAGGAACTGGCCGGCATCGTGGCGCTGCTGTCGGGCAAGTACGCGGTGATGAACTTCATCCCCTTCAACGCCGGCGATGGCCTGCCCTTTCAGCGCCCTGGCAGCGAACGCGCCCGGGCGATGGCGCGCCACCTGCATCAGCGCGGCATCCTGACCAAGCTGCGGCAATCGGCGGGACAGGATGTCGATGGTGGTTGCGGGCAGTTGCGGGCGCGGGCGACTGGGAGCCGCGGGTTCGTGTAGCCCGGTGTGGCGCGCAGCGGCTCACCGGGGCTCTTGGGCGTCACCGCCCGGAGAGCGCTGCGCGCACTTCGGGCTACAAAGAGCCGCCCCGTGTCGGATACGGAAATCCAGCGGCCTCGATCAGTTCGGCCGGCAGCAGTATCAGCGGCAGCGACCAGAACAGCAGCGTGGCGCTGATCTTGAAGACCAGCACACGGGACAGGGCGTTCATGCCGATGTCTGCAGCCAGAACAGGAAGCCCATGGCGGCGCACATCAAGAGTATCGCGACCGCGAAGAAGCCGAATCGGGGCCCCGTACCAGTGCTTCCGGCTTCCCGCTGGCGCAGGTTTCGGGCAAGCAGTCCCACCGCCAGGAACACGCCGGAACCTACAAGCCAGCCGGGCTTGCCGTCGGCAAGGCCGATGACCAGGCAGGCGCCTGCCATCAGGAACAGGGTGGCGATGAAAGCGATCGGGCGCATGGGTTATTCCGGGCCAGAGAGCTGGGTGTCCGGCTTCCCCGATTCTCGCGTGGTCGCAGCGGCCCCTGCCTGGTCCAGTGTCGCACTGGATGACCGCGAGTGGTACTTGAACGACGCCTCGACCGATCGCGCAGCGACAAAGATCAGTACGCCGAAGAGGAACAGGAGGTAGTAACTGGGCTGTCCAGCGTCGGTCATCTGCAGATACCACCCGAGCCAGTTCAGACCAAAGCCGATCAGGAGGATGATTGCCGCGATTCGCGATCTGTAGATCCACAATACGGCCGACAACAGCAAGAGGCTGACTGCCGTCCAGAAAAACGGCTGCGGTCGTGTCAGTTCGGCCAATCCGAGTATCAAGGCTACGCTGGCAAAGAGTGCGGCCGCCTGATTGACGGCGCGCGCCGCATCGCGCTTGTCGGAAATGACATCGAACACGCCAGACGAACGCCGCTTTTCCATGGGAATCCTTTGCATGAGGCGAATACCGTCGTTCCCGCGCAAGTGCGCACCGGCGGGCATCCATCTGCTCTCGGATATTTGCACATGTTTGTCCCGCCGCCTACGCGGCAGCGACCACCTGGTCAGAGCTGGCAGCGCCAGCATGGATACCGGCCAGCGCAATGCGGTAGCTCGCATCAGCCCAGTACCACCCGATTGCGCCCCTGCTGCTTGGCTGTGTAGAGCGCTTCGTCGGCCCGCTTCAAGGCGCTTTCCAGGGTGTCATTGCCGTGCACCCGGGTCACGCCCAGAGAGGCGGTGACGCGGCCTGCCGGCTCGATCGGTGTGGCCTCGATGGCACGGCGCATGCGCTCGGCGGTAGCCGCCGGCGCGTCCTCCGACTCAGCGCAGATGGCCGCGAATTCCTCGCCGCCCCAACGCGCAAAGATTTCGCCGCGACCGAGCAGACTGCTGCAGCGGCGACCGACCTCGCGGATCACCTCATCGCCCGCCGGATGGCCGTGCCTGTCATTGATGGCCTTGAAATGATCGATGTCCATCAGAAGCAGTTGCTGCGGATGACTGCCCTGGGCAATCACACTGGCCAGGCGATCCTCGAAGGCGCGTCGATTGAACAAATCGGTCAGCGGATCGCGCAGGGCGCGATTTCGGGCCTGAAGCTCGGCCTGGGTCAACTCGGTCAGGCGGCGCTCGTTCTCGCGCTGCAGGGGAATCAGGATGGTCATCAGCAATGACAATGGCCCGAGCATCATCATCAGTTCCAGTCCACGAGTCGACTCGCGTTCGTCAGGATGCGCCATCAGATAGATCAACAGCGGCAGGGCCACCAGCAACCACGCGCTGAAACCCAGGCGTAGCGCGGTCTTCGGTCGGAAGAACACCGTGGTGACCACCAGCAAGCCCACCAGCATCGGGCTCACCGGCGGCAGCATCTCGATCAGTGGTCGGGAGCCCGGCTCAAGGGCGGCATGGATGTACCAGACTGCGGACGCGGCCATCAGTCCGATCATCAGTTGGGCGTACACCAACATGGCTGCACGCGCGCGGCGGGGCTGGAGCACGATCACGACCAGCACGCCCAGATTGATCAGCGTGCCGATCGGCGGGATCACCAGGTCCGGCGGATAGCGTGGGCCCGACAGAACATGCGTCAGCCAGGCCAGCCCCGAGCCCGACGTTGCCAGCGCTACGGCGAACAGCGCCAGTCTTGCGATGAAGCGCTGGCGCGGGCTCAGCGCAGAGGCATCCGCATTCTCGGCGATCTCCGCCGACTCCGTTTGCTGATGCTGATCTCGAGCTTCAATCTTCAAGGGACCAACCCGATGGATGCAACGCTGCAGGAGCATAACGCCGTCAGTCGATATGCGAGCGACGCATGGGCTCGTGTCAAACCGATGCACTGACCCCATTCGCGCAGATACCGTTTATCGGAAACTTGCTGGTCCCGTGGGACGCCGCTCAGTTGATCTCCTCCTTGCTTCAGCGTCGCTCAGTCTCGTGCTGTCGCGCGAATCGAAAAAGACTGGGAGACAGGTCGATGACAACAACCCGGACGGGAGGCAACACAATGGCATACACCATCGATTCAGCGCTCGACTTCTGGTACGAATTCGATCAGGCCTTCCTGTTCGCAACGTCGCCCGAAGTCGACGGGCTATACGCGACCATATTTGGACCGAATTTCGCCGCCGATGCCCTGATTGACGCCGTTCGCGACCACCGTGCGGATCTTTCCCAGGTCGTCGCTGGCAAAGAGCCGAGTTTCCAGCGACTCGCTGAAATTCAATTGTCGATCATGGATCGTCACTTCCCTGATCCCGCCGATCTGCAGCGGGCCTTTGAGGACTTCGGCCAGGGAATTTTGTTCGACGCAAAGACCCTTCCTGGTTCCGGCCGCCCCCGGCGCCCTGTCGGCAGATTGATTCACATGATGGATGGCACTCCCGATGATTGCATTGGCTACCACCGCTGGCATGCCTTCATCCGGGCTGCGGTCGCCGCCGGAGCGGACGCTGGCCGATGGCTTGCCGTCAATCGGCTTGTGGCCCTCGCATGGGCTATCTACTCGGAGCTGAATCCCCGTGAAGATGCTCCAAACAACCCTCCTCTGGCCACCGCTCGTCTTGATTCGCTCCGCAACGGCTGGTTGTCTGCCGACGAAGCCACGTTGAACGAAGCCTTCCTGCACTACACCGGCAAGTTCCCTGCGGGCTATGGAACTCGTCGCGCACGTCAGATTGATGAGGTTCGATACTTGCGAATACAGAATATCCTGAGCGCTGCAACTTCGAATTCGAACCCGCAACACACCGGTGCTCGTCGGTTCTGGGAGCTTCCGCTCGCGCAGTTCCTCGCGGTCCAGGTTTACGGGAACCCATTGATCGCTCCGAAGGGTCCGGGTCGCGGTGCAGCATCTTCTCTGGTCAAGGTATTGCTGGGTACGCTGCCCGGTTTTCCCAGAATGCCCCTGCGCCGCCCACCGCTGGACGCAGCCGATATCGTCTATATCGAAAACTGGATCGACAATCTTGAGGTGGCCTAGACCCATGCCGTGATCCATACACGGCCCCAGCAGACGCCCGGATTCCGCCGGGCGTCTGCCTGATGATGGCGCTCAGCGCAGATCGATACGCGTCAGCTGCCAGGTATCGTCGACGGCCCGGGCGCTCCAGCTCAGCGTCGGTTCCACGGCGAATCCGGTCCAGGGTGCAAGCGTCCATTGGCCGTCGGCGCCGCGACGGGCGAGCGCGTACTCGACCTCATTCTGGCGCAAGCGCGCATAGACCCGGGCCGCTTCACCGTTTCGGTCCTTGAGCACGAAGACCTTGCGGGCCACACCGTCCAGTATCGCTGCCAGTTCGGCCGTCGGTAGCCGGATGCTGCCCTCGGGGCCATTGACCTGGGGTGCCTCGAAGCCGTCGGCAAACAGCAGCTCCCGCAAGTTCAGATCGGTGGCCACATTGTTGGACGGGTTCGGATCTTCGACGGTGGTATCCGCCGGCAGTGTCAGAGTGGCCGTGTTGAGAATCTGCGCAGCGCCGTCTTGCACCGTGCCGTAGTAGCTGTAGTTCAGCAGGGCGCCAACCGGCAGGCTGGTGACCAGCATGTCGAGATCACCACTGCCACTGGAAGGACTACAGCTGGTGCCGCCGCTGGAATCACAGGACCAACGCACGGAACTCAATCCCGCCGGGGCCAGATCCTGAACGTGCAACTGCTCGGCGCTGTCGGGCCCGTGGTTGCGCACCTGCACGGTGTAGACGATCAGGCCGTCCGGCTGGAAGGTCGTTTCTCCATCGGTCTTGCTGATGCTGACATCGGCGAGCGCATAGACCACGGTTGAGGCATTGCCGGTCCCGCCGGACACAGATCCCAGGTGATTGCCGTCGCTGGGGACAAAACTGGCGCTCACCGACTGCGGGCCCAGCGTTGACCAGCTCAGATCGCAGCCCGGCGTGGCGGTGGGCAGGGTGTACTGACAACTGCCGTTGCTACCGCTCAGAGTCACCGTGCCGGCGGGTGTGCCGCCACCCGGGGCGGTCACGCTGACGTGCGCTTCGAAACCCGTGGCCTGATTGATGCGGCTACGGGCCGGTCCGGTCGCGACGACATCAGTCGCAGCCGGATTCACGGCATGACTGGCGGTGCCCGTGCTGTCACCAAATGCGCCGCTGGCAGGCGTGTACTGTGCCGTCAGTGTGCGGGTACCGGCTGTCAGGCTGCTGAGCGAGCAACTGGCGGTCGACGTTGGCACGGTACTCGGTGTCAGTGCCACCGGACCGCAGCTGTTGGTGCCCTCGCTGATCGTGACCATACCCAGCGGTGACTCATAGTCTGCGGTTACGGTCACGGATACCGTATAGCTCTCGCCCACCACCGTGGTCGTTGGGGACTGGTCGCTGATCGTCGTGGTCGTGGGCTGCTGATCGTTGGTGCAGACCACTGCGACATCGTTGACGTTTGCGCCGTCCAGGACGCCGCTGTCGTTGGCAATGACACAGGTTTGTGGCGGTCCCACGGGCTGCGCAAGCACGGTGATGGCATAGGTGCTGCCATCGAGCTGCGGGCTGAAGCTGAATCCGCCATTGGCGGTGAGTGCCAGATCGTCGCTGCCATTGTTCTGCAGCACCACCTGATTGCCATTGAGGCCCGAGAGCGTGCCGCTGACGGTGTACTGGTTGGTGACGCAGATCACCGCGATATTGACGACGTTGGCTCCGGCCAGCGTGCCCATGCCATTCTGAACGGTACAGGTCTGGCTGAGCCCTGTGGGCTGGCTGGCGACCGTGATGTCGTAGCTGCTGCCATCATCCTGCGGGTTGAAGCTGAAGCCGCCATTCGCGGTCACGGGCAGGGAATCGCCGCCATTGTTCTGCAGCACGAGGCCGCTGCCGGCCAGACCCGAAACCGTGCCGCCAGCGCTGAACTGATTGATGACGCAGCTCACCAGCACGTCGGTGACATCCGCCTGTGCGACTACGCCGCTGCCGTTGCTGACCGTGCAGGTCTGGCTGGGTGAGCCAGGCTGAGCGCTGACGGTGACGTCGTAACCGGCACCTTCGGGCTGCAGGGCCGGAAATGTGAAGGATCCGTCGGCGGCGATCGGCAGGCCGGCACCGCCGTTGTTCTGCAGGATCAGTCCGGAGCCGGTCAGACCCTGGACCTGACCACCGATGGCGTGAAAGCTCAATTCGAAGGCGCCCATGTCGCAGGCCGTGCTCTGCGGACGAGCGATCCCACGCTGGTCGGTCGTCACGGCCACGCAATTGCCGGCGCTGTCCATGGCCGGACTGGTCGCGGCAATCAGCATCGTCGAGGTCAGTCCGCCGTTGTTCGCCAGCGCCGACAGCTGGGGATCGGCCAACGCGCTTCCGCTGCCGGCGGTGCAGGCCTGGTGGTCCTGGTTTGTGCTGATGTTCTCTTCCACCAGACTCAGGGTCTCGAAAATATTCTGTTCGGCGGCGAAAAGCGCTGAACTGACAGTGACACCCGGAAACGCCGAATGATTGCAGTCCGAGACCGCAGCGCCAGCCTCGTTGACGGAATTCGCCAGGATGGACGCGTGAATGGAAAACCTGGACTGAAACCCGTAGATGTCCGGGTTCTGTACCCGGTTGTACGCTGCGCCGCCGGCGGGCTTGGGCCGGCCGCTGCTACCGTTGCCCTGGCCATTGCCGACGACATTGCCCGATAGTGTGCTGAAGCTGAGGTCGATGATGCCATCGAGGTTGAAGATCGCCCCGCCGTAGCCGGCGCCCTCTTCGGCCCGGCGATTGGCGGCGACCTTGCCGCCGATGGCCTGGTTGCCGCTCCAGGTGGTGTTTTGTGCAGTGACTTCACCGCCGTGGTTGAACAGGGCGCCGCCGAGTCCAGCGCCACCGCCACCGCTGGGAAAGTGGGTACTGGTCAATAGCAGCACGCCGCCAAAGCCGCCACCGAAGCCGCTCAGTCCGATCACCTGAGAATCGTCGCCATTCGGATCCCAACCGGCACCTCCGCCGCCACCGAAACCTGCCGCGCCTCCGAAGGTGAAGCTTGATGGCGAATTCAGCCCGAAGGGTTGGGCGCCGCCGCCACCCCCAAAGCCGCCGGAGCCGCCGAATTCTCCTGCTCCGAAGGTGCTTTCCCCGCCACCCGCACCGACGCCACCGCCGCCCCCGCAGGACGTGGAGGGCGCACCACTCTGGCCAAAGCTACCGCCTGCACCCGTGCCGCTGGTGCTGTCGCTGAGGCCGGCGCCGCCACCACCCCCGTCGTGTCCGATGCCGGCGCAGTCGCCCGGAGGCGATGGCGAACAGATCAGGAAAGAAGTGCCACCGACATTGCCGAGACCGCCGCCGGCTCCCGCGAATACAACCGGGAAGAACTCCGTGCGCAGGACGGCATTGCCGCCGGCAGCCACGCCGAATCCCGCGCCGCCGCCACAGCCATATTGAAAGAACACGGCATCTGCATCGTACAAGGAGGCACCCCCGAGCGCCCCGCCGAAAAGGCCAGGCCCGAAGCCGCCGCCATCGGCGCCGTCCCGACCCATGCCGCCGCCGATGCCGGAACGGGGAAATCCTGCCTTGCCGGATTCGCCACCACGCGCGGTGTTGCGATCGAAGGTGACGCGTTGCAGCTCAAGTCTGCCTTGATTGAAGATCGCGCCTCCCATGCCGCCGCCGCCGCCGCCCACCGCCCCCGCACCTCCCTGGGCGAGACCGCCTCGCAGGGTCAGGTCACGCAGAACCAGCCGCGCCCGGTCGACATTGCCACGGATCCGGATGCCATCGGTCAGGGTCTTGCGCGAGACGAAGAAGAAGCGGAAACGCTGGTTGAGCACGTTGTCGCTGTTGGCCGGTCGTCGCCGGATCAGTGCGCCGTTCCCCTCGATGGTGATGTCATCGGCAATCGGCGGCAATGCATTCGGTCCGTACCAGTAGTTGTCGGCCGTATCCAGGGTGTAGGTGGTCGCCGACAAGACGATGACATCGGCCTCCGACGTATTGTTGGCCACGCAGATGGCCTCTCGCAGGGTCACGGCGCCATCGGCCTGCGCGGCAGCCAGAGTCGCCCCACCGGTCACCGTGGTTGCGCCCGGACCCACGTCGACATCACTGTTGGGGGGCAGGCACTGCAACTCGGTAAAGCTGCCCCGGTCCGCAGCCGTTGAAGTCACGGTCAGGGTTGCGGCTTGCGCCGGGTCTGCCAACAGGAATCCCAACGCAGTGGCGAATGCTGCGGAGCGCCAGGACAGAGTCGACAATGCGCTCCCGATCGGATGGCAAGTGTTTGATTTCATGGCTATCTACGGTTCTCCCCATGGACGCAGGCTGCGGGCGTGAATTCACGGGGTTCGCACGATGCCGCCTGGCACCCGGCTGGCCGAGCAAACCCCGTGCAGATAGGCGCAGAAACCAGGAGAAAATGATCAACCGTCGAAAATGCCCGCAGTCCACGGGCCGAAAGTCCGTGGATCAGAGCGAATCGAGCAGTGCCAGCGACGGTGCCGGTGGATTCAGTTGCAGGGTCAGCACGGCCCGCGCCTGGGCGCCGAGGTCTTGCCTTTCATCACTGCCTGCGGCAGACAGCAGCGCCGCCTGGAGCAAAGCTCGTCCGCAGTCCGGATGCTCGCCGCGAGCTGAGTCCTGATACAGCCTTGCGGCATCGAGGAATGCATCGCGCGCGGCCGGGATCTGCTGCATCGCCAGCAAGGCTCGGCCTTCCAGCCAGCGCCATTTGGGTCGATCCGGCGAAGCGGAGTCTGCTGCCGCCATCAGCGCGTGGGCCTGCTCCCATTCGGCCTTTGCCCGTGCCCCCTGATTCCGGGTGGCGGCGAGTCGGGCCAAGAGTAGCAGGGCCTCTATGCGCTGCGGCGCCCTTGCCAACGCGCTCCGCAGTTGCTCGAGTTCATCCATGCCAACTGCTGATGCGTGTGTCTCCGCGATCACCATCATCAGGGCCAGGCGCATCGTCAGCGTACGCTGGTGAGTGGGCCCCAAGGTGGATCTGGATAGTGCAATCGCCTCCTCGAAGCGCCGGGCAGCCTCGGCGAAATGCTCGGTTTCATGAGCCAGCAAGCCGAGGGCATTCAGGCGCAGCGCATGATCCGGGCTACCGGCATCGCCGGCCGCTTCAGAGACCGCCAGCGAATGCCGCAGCAGGGGCTCGGCCTCGGTCAGTCGCCCTTGATTGAGATACAGGCGGCCCAGATTGGCGTAGCTGCCACTCAACTTGCTGTGTGGTTTGGGAAACAATTTCTCCGCGACCGCTACCGCCTCGACAAGATACGGTTCCGCGTCGGTGGCCCGGCCCAGGCGGTCAAGCGTGATGCCCAGCCAGCCGAGCAGGGCCAGGTGTTCGAAGGTGTCGCGTTTACCGGCGGCGAGGTGACCCTGATAGGCCTGCTGGAAGGTATCCAGCGCGCCGGCCAGATCGCCACGGGCGCTCAGGATGGCGCCCAAGGTCACCCGCATCGCGGCATCGTCTCCGGCCGGATCCCCGGCCGCCTGCAGGACGGCCTTGGCCTGAAGTCCAAGTCGGATCAAGCGTGCGGCTTCGTCGAGTTCGCCGTGGCGCTGCGCATTGGCGGCCCAGGCGGAATACAGCCCGGTCGATTCCCGTGCCCTGTCCAGCGACGCCGGCAGCTGGTCAAAGGCGGCGCCCGCCTGCTCGAACAAGTCGTCAGCGTCACCGAAGCGACCGTCACGACTGGCGATCTGGCCGCGCCGCGACATCATCTTCACCCAGCGCAGATCGCCCTTTGCCCCCTGCGCTTCGATCAACTCCGTGGCCTGGACGAAGGCGCGATCGGCCAGATCGCGGCGGTCCAGATGCAGCAGCAGATCGCCGAAACTGCTCAGCAGCTGATAGTGGGCATCCGGGTCGAGGTGGGTGGCGCCCTGCAGCAGGTCCAGCTGCTCGACGACCAGATCGGACACGCGCGGTTCTTCGCCGCGGTTCAGACTGGGGTTGCTGCTGTCAAAGGCCCTGAGCAAGAAATCGCGCATGGCCCCGGCGCGGTCGCGTTCGACTTCGGCCCGGGCCGTGGCCTGTTCCGCCGCGACGCGCAGCGCGGTTTCGCGCCAGAGCCAGGTCGATGCCGCTGTCAGGACGAGCAAAGACACCGCCAAGGCCCAGCGATGGCGTTCCATGGCTCGCTGCAGCACATGGAGGCGACGCTGCCGAAACACCGAGATCGGTTCGCGCCGACGCATGCGATCGAGCTCATCAAGCACGTGAGACATGCTGGCGTAGCGCTGTTCCGGCAGCGCCTGGCTGGCCTTTTCGCCGATGGCACGCAGTTCCTCGCGATAGCGAGGCTGGACCATCTCCACACAATCCAGTAGCAGCCGACCCAGGGAATAGATGTCGGTGGCGGCACTCGGAGGTTGATTGTTGCGCGTTTCCGGTGCTGCGTAGCCCGGGCTGTACCAGCCGCTGCCGGAGGTCTCCAAGGCGGTCTCTGCCCCAGCGACCAGACCCGCCTGCAATTGGGCGGCGATGCCGAAATCCAGCAACTTGATGCTCAGGCCTTGTGGTGTGCGGCACAGCAGCACGTTTTCCGGCTTGATGTCGCGGTGGACGATCAGCTGGCTGTGGACATGGCCTATCGCAGCGCACAGATCCTGCAAATGGCCCAGCAATTGCTGGCTGTCGAGCCGGTAGTGGCGGGCGGCTGCCACCAGGGGAAGGCCATCGAGCAGCTCCATGACGAACCAGGCTTCACCCTCATTGGTAGTGCCACCGTCGAAGATGCGGATGATGTTGGGATGGTTCAGACGCGCCATCAGTGCGCGTTCGGCGGCGAACAGCGCATTCAGTTCGGGGCGGACGCGATCGCCGCGAACCACCTTGAGTGCTGCCTCGAGTTCGAATTCGCCGTCGTCTCGCGTTGCGCGGTAGATTTCGGCCATACCACCGTAACGAATTCGGGAGAGCAGACGATAGCGGCCAATCGTCTCGCCCGATCGATTTCGCGGTGCCGCCGAATCGCGCGCGAAATCGCTGATGGCGCTGCCCACACCGGTCATGTCGACTTCGGCCTGTTCCAGCATGCGCTTGAGCAATCGCGCCTGACGGGGGTCGTCAGCCAGCTGCCTGTCTACCCAGGCCGCACGCTCCTCAGGCCGCAGTTCCAGCGCCTGGTGAAACAGCGCTTCGAGGGCAGCCAGCGACTCGGCCGGACTCTTGCCGGGCGTGGCGGCTGAATCTGTTGCCGGACCGCGACCGCTCATCTGGCGTCGTGGATCTGGGCAAGAATCCAGCTGCGCGCAAAGCTCAGTTCGCGGCCGAGGGTGGCCGGAGACAGCCCGGTGAGTTCAGCCATTTCTGATCGGGTCAGGCCACCGAAATAGTGCATCTCGACGATTCGGGCCTTGCGCTCATCGGCCCGGGCCAGGTCGTCCAGCAGGGAATCGAGTTCCAGCAACTGCACCGCATCCTGCTCGAAACCACTGCCCTCATCGCAAGGCAGGGTAATCCTCATTGGACGGCTGCCCCGCTTGGCCGCCTGCTTGCGACGCGCGCGATCGACCAGAACGCGGCGCATGGCTCTGGAGACCATGCTGACAAAGTGCTGGCGGTCGATCAGCGGCAGGGTCAGTCCGGACAGCCTCAGATAGGCCTCCTGCACCAGATCCGCCGGTTCCAGCGTGACCGACTCGCGCTCGCCGCGCAGGTGGCGCTCGGCGATTTCCTCCAGCAGCGGAAGGATGGTCGTGTTCCAGAACTGCACGCCTGAGACGTCGTCGGCGTCACCAGCCGTTGATGCTCCGAGCTCGTCACTGGAATCGCGATTCATGGCGATATTAGTTACAAGAAGTTGTGTCCGGAAGCAAGCCGGCGTTGCCGGGGTTACTGTCGACCCGTTTTGCCCGTCGCCTGCAGGCATCCGAGCAATACCTGATTTGCTCCCACACTTTCTCCCAGCGCTTGCGCCAGGTCATCGGGCGCTGGCAATGGGCGCAGAGCTTGCTGGCGCGGGTCGGTGCTCGGCTCTCGCGTGCCTTGCTGGCCATGCTCAGGCCTGATCGCCAAAGAGATCAGCCTGCGGGCTGGGGCTGGGCAGCGCGCGCTGCATGCGGCGCTTGCGGCTGCCGTGCTTGTCCATCACCGCGCGGCTCTGCTCGTACATGCCCGGGCGCCGGCGCCAGGCCGTAAGTCTGGCCTTGGCTTCGCGCGCCGCCTGTTCATGATCGACGATCGGCCGCGGGTAATCGCGCTCCAGAATCACGCCGTGGCGTTGCTGCTCGGCCAGGCTCATCCGAAAGGGCGCGTGGATCAGCGACACCGGCAGCGGCGACAGCTCCGGCAGCCAATGGCGGATGAACTGGCCATCCGGGTCCTGATCCAGCGACTGCTTGATCGGATTGTAGATGCGCGGGATGTTGATGCCGGTGACGCCCGACTGCATCTGTGCCTGGCTGTAGTGAATGCCGGGCTCATAGTCGACAAAGCGCCGCGCCAGAAACAAGGCCGGCTCGCGCCAATGCAGCCACAGATGGTAGCTGGACACGGCCATCAGCATGGCCCGCATGCGGAAGTTGATCCAGCCCTCGTGGTCGAGCATGCGCAAACAGGCGTCGACAAAGGGCCAGCCGGTGCGGGCCTCGCGAAACGCAGCGAAGCGCTCGTGGTCGAAGTCGTCCTCGCGCATGCCGTCGAAACCGCGGTGAATGTTGTGGAATTCGATCTGCGGCTCGCTTTCCAGTTTCTGCATGAAGTGGCAGTGCCAGTGCAGCCGCGATTCGAAGGCCTGAAGCGCGCGCGGCTGGGTGGCCAGTTCGGGCGGCAGTCGCGGCTGCGCCCGCAGTTGTGCACGTCGCGCGCGTACCGCCTGTACCAGTTCGCGCAGCGACAGATTGCCCAGGCTCAGATGCGCCGACAGTCGCGAGCAGGCCGTCGCCGCCGTCAGGGGCGAGGACATCTGGCGGTGATAGGCCAGTCCGCGCTGATCGAGAAAGCCCTGCAGCAATTCCAGGGCCGCACGGCGTCCGCCGGCCTGTCGGCCGGGACACGGATCCGGCGCAAGCCCCTGCCGCATCTGCTCGATGCAGTTCTCCAGTTCGCCGTTGCCACGCACCCAACGCGTGCCTCGGGCGTCTTCGTGGCAGGGACTGCCGATCAGCGTTTCCCACTGCTGCGCCCAGCCCTGGCGCCGACGCAGTCCGCGGACCACGCCGAACTGTCGATACTGATGCCAGGGCAGTCCCAGTTCACGCAGGATGGTGGCCACGCGGCGGTCGCGGTCATAGGTCCAGCCGTTGCCGGTTTCCTCATGCGAATGCACCGCGCCCAGCGAGTATCGGGCGTGCAGCGTGCGCAGTACCTCACCCACATCACCCACGTGCACTTCCAGTGCCCCGCCACGCGCGCTCAGCTCATGCGCCAGCTCGCGCAGGGATTCGCACAGGAATTCGAACTGGCGGGCGCTGGTGTCCGGCGCCTGCCAGTAGCCTGGCTCGAATACGTACAGACCCAGCACGCCGCGGGAACTCGTCCCGGCGGTCGTGGGCGCATGGTCGGCCAGCCGCAGATCGCGCTTGAACCAGACCAGATCGAGCTCGCTCATGGGCGCTCCGCGGGGCAACAACGCTTAGGCTGCCGCAGAGCACGTCGACAAAATGCGCTCAACCAGCGCGCGATCCGGTGGATACCCGGATCAGGGTCAGAGCTGGACGCCGATCCGGCGCCCCAGCGGTCGCGGCAATCTGGCGCCAGCGCTGCGGGCGTCGTCTCCCTATGTCGATGACCAGCAGCGGCTGCTGCTCATCGGGCCCAAGATCTCGCGCGACAGTCGCCTGCGCATCGTTGCCAGCAAGGATTTCTATCTGCAGGGTTCGCAGGCGCCGCGAGAGCTCATGAGCTGGCAGCCGATCAAGCAGATGCCTGAGGGCTGCCACCATCTGCTCAGCACGGTGTCCAGCGACCAGGAACTGTTCGTGCAATGCCAGGATCTGAGCATCCTGCGCAGCAGCGACGGCGGGAAGACCTGGGGTATCGAGCGTGAGCCGACCTTGCCATCCGACCGTCAGGACCAGGCTTTGCCTCGCAGATGAGGCCCCATTTGCCGCGCGCCAGCGATCGCCACCTGGCGTATTCTTCTCCGGGCAACGAACCACCCTTGCTGGGCTATCCCGATGCGACTGAGGCAGCTTCTGTTTCTTGTCGTTTGTGCCTGTGCGGCCGTTTCTGGCTCACCAGGGGCGCTGGCGCAGGCTGTCGAGCCGTTGGCGACCCAGGAGTCGTCCCGCCCCGCCAGCGCCGGAAAGGCCTTGGATGGTGCCTTGGCCGCACGCATCGCCGAAGCCGAACGTCTGGCGTCCAGTGGTGACTACGAGATGGCCGAAACCGTCTTGCTGGAAGCTGCACGCAATGCCGAGAAAACCGGTCCGGCGGCGCTCGATGCCGTTGATCGGGTCAGGGCGCAGATCGAGTTTCGCCGCGGTCTCTACGATCAGGCACTGAGCCTGTTCAGCGGCATTCTCTTGCGTGCCGAGCAGCGTCGCGACCTGCCGACGCTGGCCCAGGCCGAATCCGACATTGCCTCACTGCAGCGGCGGCGCAGCAATCTCTCCGAGGCCATTGCCGGCTATGAGCGCGCGCTGGCGCTCTATCGAGGGCTGGCCGACCGCGGCGGAGAGGCCCTGGTACTCACGCATCTGGGGCTGATTCGACTCAATCAGGGCGAATTCTCGGTGGCGCTGGAACTGTTGCGGAAGAGTCAGGAGCTGCAGGAAACCGGCGCCAGGGCGGAGCTGGATCGCACCTTGCATTATCTCGGTCTGTTGTACGCCGGCATGCGCGAATACGACACCGCGATGACCTATCTGCAACGCGGATTGCTGGAAGCTCGCAAGACTGCCGAAGCCTCGCGGGAAGCACCCTTGCTCGGCAGTCTGGCGCGGATCAGCAACTTCCGTGGCGAGTACGGCGAAGCCCTCGAGTTTGCGACTCAGGCCGAACGACTCGCCGAACGTCTGGACAGTCCGCCGAGCCGGGCCTATTCCAGACTGGAACATGGGCGAGCCCTGCTGGGACTGAATCGAATCGATGAAGCCCGCGTCGTGCTCGAAGAGGGCGAACGCATCGCCGCGGAGATCGGTCAGCAGGGCACCCGTGCCGACTATCTGGGGCTGCTGGCCGAGATCGCGCAACGTCAGGGCCGCGCCGATGCCGCGCTGCAGTTGTGGGACACGGCTTTGCCTACCTATCAGCAGGGACACGATCAACCGCAGCTGCTGAGCACCTATCGCGCCATGATTCCGGTGTTGCGCGACGGCGGTCAGCTGGAGCGCGCGGTCGAGATTGGACTGAAGAGTCTGGCGCTGCAGGAGCACCTCACCGGGCTGGACATGAACCGCCGATTGGCGGTTCTGGAATCGCAGCATCGTCAGCAGGAAGCGGCGCGACAGATCGAGTTGCTGCAGCGTGACCTCAAGATCCAGGCCCTGGGACTGAAACAGGAAGAGCTCAAGCGCTGGATTGCCGTGGGTGCGGTGCTCAGTCTGGCGCTGATCGTCGGCCTGCTCGGGATGCGCTACCGCGAAAGCCAGCAATCGGGACGTCGATTGGAGCGAGCCAACCAGGCACTGCTCAGCAGCCAGTCCGAATTGAGTCAGGCCCATGCCGAACTGGGGCTAAAGGCCGAGGCCCTGGCCCGCGCCGCCAGCACCGATGTGCTCACCGGCGTCGCCAACCGGCGCGCTTTCCTCGAGCGCTTCGGCCAGTCGTGGGACGAAGCGGTGTCCAGCGGCGGAGAACTGTCTCTGGTGCTGATCGATATCGACGATTTCAAGAAGGTCAACGACACGCTCGGGCACGCTGTCGGCGATGCCGCGCTGTGCGCCTTGGCCGAGTGCCTGCAGTCGCAGTTGCGCCCGGACACGCCATTGGCCCGATGGGGCGGGGAAGAATTCGCGGTACTGGTGCCCAACGCCAATGCCGACGCCGCCGCGGCACTGAGTGAACGCTTGCGCGCCGCCGTCGCCAGAATGATGCGCAAGGAGGTTCCGCCCCTGACCGTCAGTATCGGCGTTGCCAGCCTTGCCGGCCGGCGGCTCGCCCGGCCCGAGGCCTTGTTCGAGGAGGCTGATGGCGCACTTTACGAAGCCAAGGCGGCAGGACGCGATCGGGTGCGCGTGGCGCGAGGACAGGCTGCGGCGGGCTGAGCCAACGCGACAACGCGCGCGAACCACGAACTCGCCTGGTGCGCATAGCCCGTTGTGCCGCGCAGCGGCTCAGCGGGGCTTCTCGTATCACCGCCCGGAGAGCGCTGCGCGCACTTCGGGCTACAAGAGTCGGCTCTTGACGGAATACGGAAATTTGACGACTTGCGATATGGGTTCCTGGAGAGCCGCGTGTGTCGGCCCGAACCTGCCTACGGGCCATGAACTCGCCTGCTGTGGGTAGCCTGGTGTGCCGCGCAGCGGCTCACCGGGGCTCTTTCGCCTCACCGCCCGGAGAGCGCTGCGCGCACTACGGGCTACAAGAGCCGGCTCTTGCCGGAATAGGGGAATTAAACGACTTGCGATATGGGTTCCTGGAGAGCCGCGTGTGTCGGCCCGAACCTGCCTACGGGCCATGAACTCGCCTGGTGCGCGTAGCCCGTTGTGCCGCGCAGCGGCTCAGCGGGGCTTCTCGCATCACCGCCGGAAGAGCGCCGCGCGCACTTCGGGCTACGTCAAATCGACACTTGCCGGGTCTGGCGCGGCTCCGCTGATCAAACGGACTTGGTCTCGAACATCAGCAACTCAACGCCGGCCTGAGCGAAATTGCCGAGATCGGCGGCGGTGGCCTGGCCCTCTGGGGAGCCCAGCGCCTGCTGGATTGCCGCCATGGAATCGAAGCCCAGCAAGGCGACCAGGTGATAGGGCGATTCGCCACCTGCAGACGACACCGGCCCGTCATTGACCTGATAGCTGCGCAGGCCCGGAATGGTCTTGGCCAACGGCACATGATGGTCGAAATAATGCCGATCGAAGGCAGCGGCATCAGCGGGATGCCTGTACAGCGCGACTAGCGTAGCCATCGGTGATCGTCCTGTGCGGGAAAGTCGGTGGCACTGCCCATCTGTGCCCAGGTGCAGCTTAGATTTTGCCTACTGTTCGGGCAAGGCGTAGGTGCCCTGCACCAAGGCCAGTGGGGTGCGTGCCGCTATCGGGGTCCCAAACGCCGATGTTGCTGCGCACGCGGCCGCCATGGCGACCGACCCCTATCTGCAGTCCGGCGCTGCCGGCGGGTCATCGACAAATCCTTCAGCGGCAGATCGGTGGACCTACGTCGACCCGAGCTGTCGCCTGACATGGATGTCTTGACCACTTCAAAGTTCGGGCCGGGCCTTCTCGGCGCCACAGGCTACTTGCCACCAATTGCGTGCACGCTCGATCAGATGGCGCCGGTTGGGCAGGAGCGGACTGGCGCTACGCTCAGCCATTTCTGCTTGTGCGCGCGCGTCCGGGCAGCGGCCGGTTTGTGCCAGCGCTGCGGCATGGAAGAAATGCGCAGCCTGCAGATCGTCGCTGGCTGCGGTTTCGCCCGACAGGACGATCTGGGCCGGCTGCAGCCAGCGCAGCGCCGCTTGCGGCTTTCGATCGAGCAGGGCCTGATAGCCCTGCATCAGATGGAACACGGCCAGCTCCGGATGATTCGGGGGATATTCGGCGGCGTAGCTGGGCGCCGCCAGCTCCAGCCAGTGTGCCGCGGAATCGGCATCGTCATTCTGCAGGGCCAACGCCGCCAACAGCCACTGTGCCTCCGCCCGGCGCATCGTCGAGAATTTCTCCGGAAAGGCGTCGATGGTCGCCATCGCGCGATCCAGTGCTGCCTGCGCCTGGTCGAGCTGGCGGCCGCGCAGGGCCACCCAGCCGCGTTGGCGCCAGTAGGATTCGGCTTGTTCAGGCTCAAGCTCCGCGCGTGGCTCCAGCCTGCTGGCCAGATCCAGCATACGCTGGGCGAGTTCGAACTCATTCAGTCGGGCGGCGACACCGGCAGCCGCAGCCAGCGCCCCCAGAGTTGGCGCTGGCGGCACCTCGGATTTGGCACTCACGGCCATGATGCTTGAGCTAAAGCGTTGCAACAGCTTCGGGTCGGTGTCGCTCTCCAGCGTCTGCACCAGCAGGCGCAGATTGTCGAGCTGGCGCTGCCGACGCAGGCTGACCGCCATCGACGTGTCTTTCTCGAGTGCGCTCAGCGCTGCCTGGAGAATGTCGCGGCCTTCGTTGGGTCGGCCGAGATTGATCAGGCCGTTGCCGATCTGATTGAGGCTCAGCCACAGCAGCTCCGGATCGGCGTCACCTTGTTGTTGCAGGCGCTCGGCAGCCTCAACCAAAAAAGCACTGGCCGGTGGATCGTGACCGGCGTAGACCTGCGGACTGGCGGCGCCCAGCACTTCCAGCAGCGCGTTCAGATGTGCGCGAGTGCGCTGAGCTTCGTGCGCGGCGCGATCAGCCTGATGCCAGGTGGCCAGTCCGCCCACGGCCAGTGCCACCAAAATCGTGCAACCCAGGCTCAGCGGCCAGCGATACTGGCGCATCCAGCGCCAGCTTCGGGCGCGGCGGCTACCGATGCCGCTGCGCAGATTGCGGCCAGCCAGCCAGTCGCGCAGATCGTCGGCCAGTGCCGAAGCGCTGCGATAGCGTTCGGTCGGCTGCGTTGCGCTGGCGCGGTCGGCGACAGCCCGCAGCACGTGGTCCTTGAGTGGACTGCCGTCCACGCAGAGTTCGCGCAGGATCACACCCAGCGCATAGACATCGCAGGCGGTAGTCACGCTGTCGCCACGAAATTGTTCGGGTGCGGCGTAGCGCGGCGTCAGGGCCTGAAAACCGGTTGCGGTCAGCTGCGGGTCGGTGTCATCCAGCAGTCTGGCGATGCCGAAGTCGAGCAAACGCGGTCGGCCATCCTCGCCGACCCGGATGTTGGCGGGCTTGAGATCGCGGTGCAGTACCAGTCGGCTGTGGGCATAGGCGACGGCATCGCAGACTTCGGTCAGCAACTGCACCCGATGCGCCAGCGGCAGCGCTCGGTTGCTGCAGACCGTGTGCAGATCGGCGCCGGCAATGTACTCCATGGCCAGCCACAGACGGCCGTCGGCGGTGATGCCGGCATCGATGAGACGGGCGATGCCGGGATGTTCCAGACGTGCCAGTACCTGTCGTTCGCGCAGGAAGCGCTGCTGACTGGCGCTGCTGCGCGTGCCTGGATGCAACAGTTTCAAGGCCACGGTCTGGGCGAACCCACCCTCATGCCGATAGCCGCGATAGACCACGGCCATGCCGCCGCGACCCAGTTCCTCGGCGGCCGTGAACGGACCGAAAGAGCTTCCGCAAACGCTCTCTGTTGAAGCCTCCGGCGGCACCGATTCGAGTAGCTCGCGCAATTCCTCGGCCAATGCGGCGTCGGTCTTGCGCAATTCGACCAGCGCCAACTCGCGCTCTGACGGCGCCTGCTCCAGCAATTCGTGAAACTTCAGGCGCAAGCGCGCAAACGCATCGGAAGCCGCGGCGGCGGCTTGTTCCGGCGCGTCAGAGGGCATTGTCGGCTGAACCACAATGGCGCTGCAACCAGGCCCGGGCCAGGGCCCAGTCGCGGTAGACCGTGCGCTCGTCCAACTCCAGCAATGCAGCCACTTCGGAGACTTCAAGGCCGACAAAGAAACGCAGTTCGACGATCTGCGCCAGTCGCGCATCCAGTTCATTGAGGCGCGACAGGCTGCGATCCAGATCGAGCAGGTCGGTATCGGCCTCTATCGGCAAGCCGACAGCTTCGATCAGTTCCACGCGTTGCATCTGGCCGCCGCGCTTGTCACGCTGCTGCGCGCGGGCGCGGTCGATCAGGATCTGGCGCATCACCCGCGATGCCGTGGTGTAGAGATGGCGGGTACTGCTGATCTGTAGGCGTTCGGCTCCGAGCAGGCGCACGAAGACATCGTGGACCAGCGCCGTAGGCTGCAGGGTGGCGTGCCCGGCGTGCGCGCGCAACTGGCTCGCGGCGAGTCGGCGCAGTTCGTCATAGACCCATGGCAACAGGCGATCGAGGGCGCGCTGATCGCCGTCTTGCCACTGCTGCAGCCAGGCCGTGATGTCGGTTGCCAGCGGCTGACCGAGCTGCGCCTCATTCATTCGGCCGCTCCGGCATTCCTGATGCCCGCACTGTGCCCGCGAGCGCCATCAGGCCAATCGCAACACTCATGTCCGGGCTTCCAAGAGGGGGGCGTCCAACAGCGGAAGATCAACTCGCGATTCTGCCCGAAGCCTGGGTGCGCGCGCATCTGCGCAGCGTGCATGTCAGGTATGCGCTCGATCCAGCGTACGCACGGGAATCATTCGCGGAGAGCCCAACATGCGTCCATACCTGTGGCCCCTGGCACTGCTGCCCTGGCTTCCGGCCGATGCCGCTGTCATGGTCGTCGATACGGGCGCCGACACGGCACTCTCGGCGTGTACCGCAGCAGCCTTCGATTGCTCCTTGCGTGGCGCGCTGCTGGCCGCCAACGCCACTCCGGAGCTGGACGACATCCAGTTCGACATCCCGGCCAGTGATCCCAGCTTTCAGCCCGCCACCGCCAGCTGGCGCATCGAAGTGAGCAACAGCGCCTTGCCGCTGATCGAAGCGCCCGTGGTCATCGATGGCTACACCCAGCCCGGTGCCAGCGCCAACACCCAGACGCCGCTTCAGGGCGGGCTCAATGCCGTGCTCAAGATCGAGCTGCGGCTGGTCAACAGCAATGGATTCAATGGTCTGGAGATCTCCGGCAATTTTCCGGCGCAGGCCGCCAGCACCATTCGCGGCCTGGCGATCAGCCGCTTCATGAATCAGATCGTCCTCACCGGCAATGCCGCGCACCGTATCGAGGGCTGTTTTCTGGGGACCGACATCAGCGGCAGCCAACCGGCTTCCACGCCCACACAGGGCCGCGGCATTTTCGGCTTTGGCAGCGGCCCTTATGTCATCGGTGGCAGCACTCCGGCGGCGCGTAATCTGATCAGTGCCATGAGTGGCGCTTATTTCACCTTCGCGCCCGCCAATGGGCTGGTCATCCAGGGCAATCTGATTGGCACCGACAAGAGCGGATTGCAGCCGCTGGGACATTCCAGCAATGCCCTGGAGTTCACTGCGCCGCTGACCAACGCCCTGATCGGCGGCAGTGATGGCCAGGCCCGCAATGTCGTCGCAGCCACACGGTTCACGGCGCTCTACCTCAGCAGCTCCGGAGCCAACGCCTATCTGGGCACCCGTGTGCTGGGCAACTACTTCGGCGTGGGGGTAGACGGGCTCACGCCGCTGGGAAATGGCATCAACAGTGCCAGCCCGTCCCAACCGCAGCCTACGATCAGCGTCTTCAGCGGCAGCCAATGTCGTCTCGATATCGGCGGTGAAGCCCCGGGCGAGGCCAATCTGATCGCCCATGGCGGCGCCGCCGGCATCCTGGTCAGTGCCTGCACCGGGCTGTCGGCGCCATTGAATCGCTATCGCAACAATCGCTCGATTGCCTTTGATCTGTCGGCCACCAGCAACGCTGATGGGGCAACCGTCAATGACCCCGCGGACGCCGACGAGGGCGGCAACCGGCTGATCAATTACCCCGAACTGAGCTTGCCGGCCGGGTTCGCGCCCGGCGGCGGCGGCACCGCCAGCTTGACGGTGAGGGTGGACAGCGCGCCGGCCAGCGTCAGCTATCCGCTGACCGTACGCGCCTATCGCGGGGATTGTGGTGGCGGCAGTCGCGAGTTGCTGGGCAGCACGCAGATTCAGTTGGTGGATGCGCAACTGCCGCAGACCTGGGTCCTGAGTGCCGTTGATGGCAGCAACCTGCTGCCGCTGACGCTGACCACGACCGATGCCACCGGCAATGCCAGCGAATTCAGCCCGATGCAGGGCGATGCCGTGTTTGCCGACGCGCTGGAAGACTCGGCGCCAACGCTGACCGTCGGCCGCTGCCGCTGAGCCTGGTGAGTGACCCGCTGGTGGACGAGGGCGCGCTTGCGTAGGCTGCCGGCATTCAGGCTGATGCGCCAATGACCCATGCCCCGCCAGTTGATCACCTTGCTGCTGATTGCCCTGGTCATTTATCTCGGTCTGTGTGCGCTGATGTATCTGTCGCAGCGGAGTTTGCTGTTCCTGCCGCAATACACTCGGGTGCCGGCGCAACAGACTGATTTTGAGTTGGCAGGGGCGGGCCCGGTGCTGCGAGGGTGGCGGCTGAATCCGGGGCAATCGCAGGCGCTGATCTATTTTGGCGGCAACGCCGAAGCCGTGCAGGGACAGCGCGAACGCTTTCAGCGCTGGTTTCCCGGGCACACCGTCTATCTGCTGGCCTATCGTGGCTACGGCGCCAGCGAGGGCGAACCCAGCGAAGACGGGTTGAAGGCTGATGCGCTCCGGCTCTACGACCAGCTGGCACCGCTGCATCAGGATATCGAGGTCCTGGCGCGCAGTGTGGGCACCGGCGTGGCCTTGTATCTGGCCGCCCGCCGACCTGTGGGGCGACTGGCCCTGATCACACCCTACGACAGCCTGGTCGAAGTCGCGGCCAGACACTATCCAGGGTTTCCGGTGCGCTGGCTCTTGCACCAGCGTTTCGAAGCCAGCGCCGACGCGGCCCAGGTGCAGGCGCCGACCTTGCTGCTGATCGCCCGTCAGGACGAGATCATTCCACCGGCGCACGCCGAGGCCCTGGCGCAGGCCTTTGCCCATCCACCCGAGATCCAGTGGCTGGACACCGATCACAACACGGTGGAGATGGATGCGCGCTTCGCGCTGGCGCTGCAGCGCTTCTTCCGCGAGTAGTCCGATCGCTCTGGTAGCCCGGGTAAGCCGCAGGCGCACCCGGGTAGCCCATCGCGATCACATCCCAAGTGCGCTTGCGTGGGCTACGGTCAGTCCCGAAAAGCCCGACTTTCATGGGCCGAGGGCCTTGCGGACCCGAGCGCAAAAAAAGGCCCGCCGAAGCGGGCCTTGTAAATCCCGTCAAAGCTGACGGATCAGTAGTTCACGCTCGCGGTGTTGCTGCAGGTCGTCGTACCCGCATTGCACACCTGGTAGACCAGGGTGCCGCTGCCGCTGAGGCGCAGGCTTTCGCTGTAGCTGCCGCTGTTGCTGCGGGTGCTGATCTTCGAGCCATTGCGGTAGATGTCCACCGAAGCCGCGCCGTTGGCCCAGCTCAGCGACACGTTGAGCTTGTTGCGGTTCGGCGCACCGACGGCGGTCAGGTTGCTGGGGGCGCTGGTTCCGCCGCCGCCGCCACCACCACCACCGCCACCACCACCGCCACCACCGGTCAGATAGGCAATGGCATTGGCGGCGCGCACCAGGCCGTAGCCGTAGCTGGCGTCGCGCCCGGCCGTGCCCAGATCCTCGGCCGTGGCGGCCAGGGCATCACGGATCTGCTGATTGGTCCAGCTCGGGTTGGCGCTCCAGACCAGCGCGGCAACGCCGGAAACGTGCGGCGTGGCCATCGAGGTGCCGTCCCAGGCTTCGTAACCGCTGCCCGGCTGGCTCACGGTGTTCATCGATGCCGTCTGGCCCAGACGGTTGCTGACCAGGAACTGGCCATCTTCCATCGACAGACTGACCACCGGAATATTGGTGGTGGTCGTGCCCAGTGTGCCGGCGAAACTGCCGGACACGTTGTTGTAGATGATGACGCCTGCGGCGCCGCCGGACTGGGCGTTCAGTGCCTTGGTATCAAAACTGATGTTGCCGCGCTGACACAGCACCACCTTGCCGTTCCAGCTGCCACTGGATTCGCACAGCGCACCGTCGACCAGCGCGCCACTGGCGCTGGCGGCGGCGCCGCCCTCCATCGAGGACACGTCATAGCTGCTGCCGGCCACCGACAGCGTGGCGCCGGTCCAGGGCACCGTGCTGAGCACGCTGACGCCCGGAGCTGCCAGCTCGACCTGGCTGTTCTTCTGCGAGAAATCGGCGACCAGCTTGTTGGAATCGATGGCAGCAACCGAGACCACGGCGTCATAGGAGGCCGGGTAGCTGTTGCGTGTGGTGCCATCGTTGCCGGCAGCGGCGATGCTGAGAATGCCCTGACTCTCCAGTTGCGCGAAGGCGGTCTTCTCCGAGCGGCTGCTGCGGCTGCCGCCCAGACTCATCGAAATCACCTTGGCACCATTGCTGGCACAGACGTTGGCGGCATTGACCAGATCCGAACTGTAGCTCCAGCCGCAATCCGCGCCATTGAACACCTGGACGATGTACATGGAGACACCGCCCGGGCTCACGCCGACCACGCCCAGGTTGTTGTTGGCGGCGTTGATGGTGCCGGCAACATGGGTGCCGTGGCCGCAGGTGTCATTGTTCCAGCCGCTGGGATAACCGCCGACGATGTTGTTGCCGACATGGTCCTCATGCGCGGTGCGCAGGCCGGAGTCGATCACGCAGACCAGAATGCCATTGCCACTGGGTGCGCCGGCATCGACATTGCCGTCGCGATTCACGTCCCACACGTCGCGCGCCTGCACCATGTCGATGCCGTAGGGCACCGATTGCGCCATTGGAACACGTACCACGTCTTCTTCGATGTATTCGACATTGGGATTGTTCTCAAGGCCTTTCAGTGCGGCGGCGGGCACCGACACGGCATAGGCATCAAGGCTGTCGAAGCTGTGGTGAACCTGGGCGCCAGCCTGACTCAGGGCATTGGCTGCCTGGCTGCGCTGCCCATCCTTGAACTTCACCCAGACCCGCTGCATGTCGTCCTGCGCGGCCTGCGCCGAGACGGCACCCAGCGCGAGAGCGAGGCCCACAGCCCCGGCAATGAATGTCTTTCGCATGAATTTCCCCTGCTGCGCCCGCCCTGATGAGGGCGGTTGTCAAAAGTACAGGGATGGAGCGACTCCCCAGTCTTCAGGCGCAGATCCCGCCTTGCGCGCATCTCCCACACAGTCAGAGCGACCGGTGCGGGGCCCCCTCCCCACGAGGCCCGCACCTTAGTGCATGAATGCTTTGTGAACAATAAAGTTTCCGCTAAGACCAGCCTTGAACTGTCACAAATGTCCAAAAAGCGTCACCTCTTCCGACGGACGGTAGCGGTGACCGCCGCGTCGTTCAAAAGCCATGGTCCGCAGATGTCACCGATGAGCGCAGATGCAGTGGCGGCCATGACCTGTTGCGCTTCAACGTGGAATACCTACCCCCCATGACCGCACCCTCTGCCCCGTCCAACTGAGGTTTCCAGGTTCAATCGATCCGGGCTCTGCTGTCATCCGCTCTGATCTGCGACATCTGCGGATGATGGCTTTCATTCGGCGTGCTCAATCCGTGGCCGCATCTGCCGCCGGCAACACCCGCACTTCGACACTGCTGGCCTGCTCCGGTGAGCGATGGATCCGGTGCGTGGCGCGGACGAAGTCTTCGGCCTTGGCCTCGAAGATATTCGGCACGAAGGTCTGCGGATTGCGGTCGATGAAGGGGAACCAGGTCGATTGCACCTGGATCATGATGCGATGGCCGCGCTGGAAGGTGTGGAAGACATCGTTGATGGCGAAGTTCACCGGCGTGGCCAGATCCGGCGTGAACGGCAGGGGCTGCTCGTAGGATTCGCGGTAGCGGCCGCGGAAGGGTTCGCCACGCACCAGCGTCTGCTGGCCGCCGCGGTTCTTGCGGCCGGATTCGAGGTCGGTCTCGTCCCAGCCGCGCGGATCGCCAGGTGACACATCGATCAGTTTGATCACCACGTCCGCATCGGTGGCGCTTGTGCTGAACCAGAGATCGGCATGCAGCGGGCCGGCCAGCGTGAGGTCCTGTTCCAGCGGCGCGGTCTGGTAGACCAGCACATCCGGACGGCGGGCGGCGAAGCGCTGGTCTTCCGTCATGTAGTCGCGGCTCCAGCGCTGGCTGATTTCCTGGGTGTAGGGCACCGGCTTGGCCGGATCGCTGGGGTAGTCATCGGCACCCCCAACTGCGGGTGGGCTCCAGTCCAGTTGGCCACCGGCGTGAAAATACAGGCGACGCGGCTGGGCAGCGGCCGGCGGCCATTGCTCGAAGCGGCGCCAGCGATTGGCACCGGTTTCGAACACCAGCGCCTCGGGCAGTCCAGCCTCCTCGCCGTCCTTGAGGTACTGCTTGAAGAACGCCAGTCCCAGCGGCTGGAAATACTCAGCGGTGTTGAAGCCGAACTCGGCATCACCCAGGCGATTGCCCTTGCCACGCGCCCAGCCGCCATGTGGCCAGGGGCCCATCACCAGCATGTTGCGCGACTTCGGATTGCCGCGCTCGATGGCGGCGTAGGTCTGCAAGGGGCCATAGAGATCTTCGGTGTCGTACCAGCCACCGACCACCAGCGTGGCTGCGCCGACATTCTTCAGGTGCGGCAGGATGCTGCGGGCTTTCCAGAAATCATCGTAGTCCGGGTGAGCGACGATATCGCTCCAGAAAGCTATCGGCTCCTTGAATCGCGAGGGCACATTGGCCAGCGATCCCAGGTCCAGGAAGTACTGATAGCCATCGGGCGTGCCGAAATCGAAACGGTCCCAGGATTCCTTGTCGGTGGGCGCCGGCCGCGGCTTGCCGAAGCCGGAGAAAAACGCATAACTCAACTGCAGATTGAAGGCGCCGTGGCGATGCATGTCGTCGCCGCGCCACCAGTCGGCGATCGGCGCCTGCGGCGACACTGCTTTCAGCGCCGGATGGCTGTCGATGGCCGCCATCGAGGCATAGAAACCGGGATAGGAAATGCCCCACTGGCCGACCTTGCCGTTGTGATGCGCCACATGCTTCAACAACCACTCGATGGTGTCGTAGCTGTCGCTGGATTCATCGATCTCGGTGCCGCGCTTGTCCGGGCGATGCGGGCGCATGTTGACGAATTCGCCCTCGCTCATGTGCTGGCCACGCACATCCTGGAACACGAAGATGAAGCCCTCCTTCTCGTAGGCCTCGGTCGGTCCCAGTGCGGCCTTGTAGCGATCCAGTCCGTAGGGTGCCACCGAGTACGGCGTACGCACCATCAGGAGCGGATAGGTCCTGGTCTTGCTGGCATCGTTGGGGACATAGGCCGCCGTGAACAGGCGCACGCCATCGCGCATCGGGATGCGGTATTCGTACTTGGTATAGCCGGCGCGGATGGCCTGGGCGCGTTCGTCGGGTGCCTCCAGCGTGATCGTGGTTTGCGCAGCGGCGACATCGGTCAGATCGGGCGGGGCTGTGCCCGTCTGCGCCCAGGCGAATCCTGCCCACAGACTCAACACCCACACTGCACGCATGTCGGAAGCCCCAGCATCGAAGGATTGATGACGATAGCTGATGGAGCCCGGCATACAAGTCTGGCTGCAGCCTGTCGGCGATTCGCGTGCCGGGCGAAGGAAGATCCCTCTGGTTCGGTGCGAGGCTGATACGGCACCGGCAACCATGCGCGTTCGGCCGAATTCCGGCCGAACGCGCCCGTCATCGGTGCCTGAGGAAGCACCGCTTCTGGATGAACAGCTTGAGAGTCAGCGGCGTATCCGAAACGAGCTCGGTGGCCGCTGTCGATCAGTCTTGCGAGAAGGTCACGGCAAAACCGGAAGTCGCGTGCTGCGGATTGGCGATGTAGTAGTTGGTGCCGGTCTTGAGCGTGCCGCCGGGCACAACCGTTCCGTTGGTCGCGCTGCTGATCGGTGTCGGATCGGTCGCCGCGCTCTTGTCCTGCTTCACGTCAAAAACCACCCCGGGCGGACCCGACAACGTGATCTGATTGCCATCGTTGGACAGCAATTGAAAATTCGGACCCGAACGATGTTTCTGGCCCGACTGTGGCTTGTCCTCGGATGCGCCTGCTGCAATCACTCCCATTTGAAAGCTCCTTGATCTTGAGAATAGGGGGCCGCACGGTGCGGCCAGGACCGACGCTCTGAGACAGGACAACCTCCCTCCCGAGGCCGGCCTGAAGCAAAGCGTGATCCTGATGATTGAATGTCACGAAAGCGGCGTTTGTCCCACCTGGAGGCCTCCGCGAGCCGCCAGGGAGCTGTGTGATGGCAACGGCAAAGACCCGCCCGTCTCTTGCGAATGACCGCGGTGCAGCGAACTCGCCGGCGCGTCGCCCTGAATTCTCGGGACGACGCGCCGTCGATCTGCGCTATTCGAAGCCGTTGGCAAACATCGGATCAGGCAGGGTCAGCACGAAGTCGATATTGCCGATCTGGGCCGATGCCGGGACCGCGATGGCCGTGCCGTTGAGCGGATTGCAGCCGCTGCCGCAGACGGCGCCACCGAACAGTCGGTCCTGAAGTCCGAGGTTGTTGCGGGTGCGGGCAAAGTAGTTGCCTGCCGGCAGACCGTTGACTGCATACACGCCCTGCGAATTGCTGGTGGCGGTGCCCGCCAGACGCCCGGCGCTGTCGTAGATGTCGACACCGACCAGTTGCAGCGGCTGTCCGGACCCATTGCGCACGGTGCCGGTGAGGCCCAGACCCGCGGTTGCCAGGCTGAAGTCGATGCCGGTCACCGGCGTGGTGCTGACATTGATTGCCGTGCCGGTGGTGACGTTGCAGGCCAGCAGGCAGTTCTGGCCGTTGTACAGGCGGTTGACGTAGCCATTGCCGGCGCCGCGACTGACACCGTTGGCAGTTGCCGCGTAATAGGTGCCCGAAGGCAGACTGCCTTCGCTGAGGTACTGGCCGGCGCCATTGGTGACGGCCTGACCGACAGCGGCTCCGCTGCTGTTGAAGAAGTACACGGTCACACCCGCCAACGGCGCGTTGTTGCCTGCATCGCGCACGGTGCCGGCGATGGTCTGACCGGTGGGCAGGCGCAGATTGATGTTGGCCGGGCCGGTGCTGACAGCAGCGCTGGAGCGGGTGCTGAGCACGATCGGCGTACCGAGCGCGGCCACGTTGCAGGCGCCGGCCGGACAGGGCACGTTGGCATAGAGCTGATCGACCAGACCCGAGCTGTTGCGGATCAGCACATAGTAGGTGCCGTTGGCGACGCCGCTGAATTCCCAGACACCGTTGCTGATCGGGGTGCTGGCGACTTCGGCGCCGGTGGCGTCCAGCAACAGGGCGGTGCCGGTGGGCAGCGGATTGTTGAAGGTGTCACCGGCGGTGCCGGAGATCGTGCTGCCCGGTGTCAGCGCGAAATTGATGCCGGTGATCGGCGCGGCCCCGAGCACGATCGGTGTGCCCGACAACGCCAGGCAGGGCGTGGGCGTGCAGGAAATGCCGCTGTGCACCTGATTGACGAAGCCCGAGAGATTGGCGGTGCGAAGCCGGTAGGTGCCCGGCTGCAAACCGGCGATGGCATAGTCGCCGCTGGCGTTGGTCTGAGTCTGGCCAGCGATGAAGCCACCGGTGTCGAAGGCCACCACCCGTGCCAGCGCGATGCCGGCGCCGCCGACGGCATTGGTCACGCGACCGCTGATCGAGCTGCCGCCAGTCAGGGTGAAATCAACCAGACCGGTGCCCAGGCCCGAGCTGACCGGCACCGCCGTGCCGCTGAGCACATCGCAATAGCCGCTGCAGGGCAGGGCATTGAAGACCTGGTCGACAAAGCCCAGGCTCTGCTGCGTGCGTACGAAGAAGTTGCCGCTGGGCAGGGTGTCGATCTGATAGTTGCCGGAGGCGTTGGTGCCGATCTGACCCACCGGAATGCCCAGACTGTTGTAGACCTGCACGGTGGCGCCGACGATAGGCGCTACCGGCCCGGACTTGACCGTGCCGCTGATCGAACCCCCGTTGTTGAGCACGAAGTTCTGGCCGCTCAAGGTGGTTCCGGCCGTGATCGCAATGGCGCTGCCGTTGAGGCCGTTGCAGGCGGCCGGGCAGGGCGTGGACGGGAAAGCCAGATCAATGAAGCCGCTCGAGCCGCGGGTCACCATGTAATAACTGCCTGCCGGGAGGCCATCGAAGCGATAGACCCCGGCGCCGTTGCTGGTGCTGGTCAGCGCCACAGCGCCGCTGGCCGCCAGCAGCTGCACGCTGATGCCGGAGATGGGCGCGCCGCCGCTGGCCGCAGTGATGGTGCCGGTAATGGAGGCTGGCGTGGCCAGGGTCAGATCGGCAGTGAACAGCGAGGTTGTGGGCGGTGCCAGGTCGATGGGCGTGCCCAGGCGCACCTGACAGGCATTGCCCACACACGGCTGTGCGCTGAACAGCGCATCGGCGCGGCCCAGGGTGTCGCGGGTGCGCACGTAGTAACGACCGGCCGGCAAACCCGTGAAGGTGTAGAGGCCAGCCGCGTCAGACGAACTGGTGCGCAGCAGATTGCCGATGGCACCGTAGAGTTCGACCGGCACATTGGCTGCAGGCGTTGCGCCCAGCCTGACCGTGCCCTGCACCGTGGCCGCGAGATCCAGCGCGAAGTCGATGCTGCCGGTTGTTGCCGTGCCCGAAACCACCACGGCGCTTCCATCCAGCGGATTGCAGAAGGGATCGCAAACGATGTTGTTATAGACCTCGTCGAGGAAACCCAGGGCATTGGTGGTGGTGACAAAGTAGTTGCCTGGCGAGAGGCCGTACACCTCGTAGCTGCCACCGATAACGCTCTTGGCCACGCCAGAAAGCCTCCCGGCGCTGTTGTAGACCTTGATGTCGACACCGGCAATCGGCGCACCGCCGCTGCTGGCAGTAACCTGCCCCGAGATGCTGCCGCCCTTGACCAGCGGGAAGTCGATGCCGGTGGTATCGACGCCGGTGACGGTAAATCCGGTGCCGGTGGTGATGCCGCAACTGCCGTAGGGGCAAGCCAGGCCGTTGTAGGCCTGATCGACATAGCCGAAGCCGAAGCTGAAGTTGTTGCGCAGCAGGAAGGTGGATGCGTACAGCGTGGTGCCGGCAGTAAAGCCGGTCCGGGAATAGTAATTGCCGGCGCGGTCAACCTGCGCGAATCCAGCATAGTTGTCGAGCGTGTTGTTGAAACCGATGCCGCCGCAGCCACCGAGGCCCGGCGCGGGGTCATAAGCGCGGCAATCCGGCGGATTGCCGGCGTCGCTGACCGTGCCGCGAACCAGCGCTCCGCGCGGCATGATCACGTCGATGGTGGACAGCGTGCTGCCGGTAGTGGCGAACAGCGGTGGCAACACCGATTGATCGCAACCGCCGCGCGGACAGGGCGTGCCGCCAAAGGCGGTGTCGACAAAGCCGATCGCCGAGGTGCTGGCAAAGACGCCCTTGTAGATACCCGGCGCCAGTCCGGTGGCGGTGTAGGAGCAGGCGACCGGTGTAGACGTGGTCGGCGCAGTGCAATTCAGGAAGGCCGCCTGCGCGTAGGTGCTGCTGCCGTTGAACAATTCGATGCGCATGCGATTGCGCAAGGCCGGAGCGCCAGTCAGTCCATCGGTGATGCTGCCGGTGATGGTGCCGCCGCGCTGCAGACTGAAATTGACCGTGGCGCTGCTGCCGGGGCCAGATGCGGTGATCGTGACTGGGGTGCCGAATTCGTCGCATCCCAAGGTCGGGCATACCACGTTGCCGTTGTAGGTCAGCACATAGTTGGCGCCTCGGGCATCGGCGCTGATGTAGTAAACACCGGGCGGAATGCCGCGAATGGTGTAGTTGCCGCCGGCATCGGTATAGCCGGACCCTGCGCCACCGATGGCGCGGTTGTAGACGCCGATGGACACATTCTCAAGGGGTGTGCCCGTGCCGCTTTCCAGCACCTGACCGCTGATGGTGCCGAGAATCGGCAGCGTGATCTGAGGTAGCGTCTGCGGCGTGCCGGCGACGACGGTGATTGGCGCGCTGGCACTCAGCGGCTCGCAGATCGCACCCGGGCAGGAGGTATTGGGGAAGGCCACGCGCCCGTGGCTGCTGGAAACCGGCATGAAGCTCACCGGATCGGTGCTGGGGGGGCCGGCCAGCAGTCGGTAGGAGCCGGTCCGGAGCTTGGGAAAACTGAAGTTGCCGCTGGCATCGGCCTGGGCCGAGGTCACGGTGTAGAAATCGTCCGAATACAGCGAGATCTCGGCGAAGGGCACGACCGCGCCGCCACTGTCGTTGACATTGCCGCTCAGCGAGGCGGCCGGCTGCAGCGCGAAATTGGTGGCGCTGACGCTGGCGCCTGCCGCTACCGTGACCAGCGTGGAAGGCACAAAGGAGCAGTCATCCGCGTTGCAGGGTACGTTGCCCAGCGCCGCAGCCATCAGTCCGCTGGGCGCATAGGCCTCGGCATAGACCCGGTAGGTGCCGGGCGGCAAGCCGCTAATCGAATAGCTGCCGTCAACTGCAATAATGGAGCTGCCACTGGTGAAGCCGTCGGTGCGCACGGCACGGACATAACCGTCGGTGGCCGGCGCGCTGTCGCTGGCGCGTGTCACCGTGCCGCTGATGCCCGCGCCCGCCGCCAGCTGAAAGTCGATGCCGCTGACCGGAGTCCCGCCCAGCAGGGGGATCACGGTGCCGAAATAGCCTGGACAATCAAAGCCGTTGTCGCAATCCAGTCCGTCGTAGACCTTGATCCTGTAGCCAGTGCCGGAGGCCGGCAGGGTAGCGCTCGTTCCCTGTGCGCGAACCAGATAGTTTCCGGGCGGCAAGGTCAGCGTGTAGTGGCCACTGGCATCGGTATTGACCGCAGACACGACGCCCGAACCACCGACCGATATGCCCAGGCTGAACTCAAAGGCGCGCACCAGCACATTCTGCAGCGGTGCGCCGCCGGCCATGGCGGTCACGGTGCCCGAGATCGTGGTCAGGGCCGCAGGCGCGCGCGTATCCACCGTGACTTCCATCGGAATCGATTCAAGCTTTTCGCGTGCCTGCTGCAGGCGGATCTGGCTGGCAGGGCTCAACCTGATCTGACCACGCTCGGCGGCCAGTTCCATCTTGGCAATCTCGTCGAACTGCCGGTCTATCAGGAGCCGCTGTCCGTGGCTGCCAGTGCTGCGCTGAGATGTTTGTTCCGCCTGACGCAGAAGTCGTGCCGCGCCGAAATCGTCGGCCATCTGGGCCGCTATCGGGGTACAAGCGCATGCGAGCCCTAGCAGCAAGCTGAGGGACTTGAGGAATCTGAGCATGGAAGGTCCTTTATCTACGGGCCAACGCTGGCCATATGACGCCGCCGCGAAGAATCCATCCCGGACACGGGGAGCGGCGTTGTTCGCGATTCTATGCGTACAGTGCGTAACGAGTGTGAGAGGTAATCGAGGCCACTCAAGTGTTGATGCGATCTGTCCGCGACGGAGAGCGACGAGGAGCGCGGCGATCTGGTCAGCATCAAGTTACAATATGAAACGCAAATCCAGTCGCAGGCATCTGATGCAAGCTTTCGCGCGCTTCTCACGATGGATCGCTCACCCGACACGCCGTGCAGACCGGGCAGGGTTGATCCTTGTACTGCTGGGTCTGTGCGCGATTTCCGGGCCACTGTCGGCGGGGGTTCCCGGCCTGGTCACTGACTGGAATGCCGGTTTCGTCGACAATGCCGGGCCGAATGGCGCCGTTGGCGCTTTCGCCGTATGGGACGATGGCAGCGGCGAGGCACTGTACGCAGGGGGCAGAAGCAGTTCAAATACTCGCGGATTCCGGGCGGCTGGCGGAACCTCGTTGAATTTCATCGGTCGCTGGAACGGGAGCGGCTGGTCGGCGCTCGGATCGGGTTTGAACGGCCCGGTGTCCGCGATGGTGGCGTTTGGCGATGAGCTCGTTGTAGCTGGATCATTTACGCAAGCCGGCGGCGTGGCCGTGAATGGCATCGCACGCTGGAATGGGCAGCGCTGGGCCGGATTCGATTCCCGGCTGAGTTCGCCCGGAGCCATTGTCGTGATTCAGGGCTCCTTGGTAGCCGCAGGCGTGTTGCTGCGCCCGGATGGTGGCACTGACTTCGCCGTGGTCAGGCTGAACGCGAGTCAGTGGGAAGAACTCGGAACGGGCTTCGACTCGGTGATCAGTGCCCTCGTCGAACACAATGGACAATTGGTTGCCGCGGGCAATTTCGTATTCATTGCCGGGCAGCGGGTGAACCACATTGCTCGATGGACGGGCAGCGGCTGGGAGTCCATTGGGCCCGGCGTGAGCGGCCATGTGATGAAGTTGACCGTACACCAGGGCGAACTCATCGCCGGCGGACCGTTCCAACTTGTGACCGGCAGCAGTTCCTATCGCGTCGCCCGATGGAATGGCATCTCCTGGACCGCGGTTGGCAGCACCACGGGCCTGCTGCAGAGCTTGATGTCTTTCAATGGCGAGCTTTACGCCGGCATGGGCGCAGCGCTGGGGAACCTCGCACGATTCGATGGTACGCAATGGGTGGCAGCGGGAGGCGGCGCCAATGGCAGCATCCATGTCATGTTTCCCCATGCCGGAATGCTTTTTCTGGGCGGCAGTTTCAGCCGGGTAGGAGATGTGGCGGCGAGTTTTGCCGCCAGCTGGGATGGGAATGTCTGGCAGTCCTTCGGCGCGGGCATTGATGCACAGGCATTCGATATGGTCGAGCATGACGGCGGACTGATTGCCGCGGGGCGGTTTCGAAATGCCAGTGACGGCAACGTGGACTATGTCGCGCGTTGGGACGGTAATGGCTGGTTGCCATTGGGACCGGGTCGGCCTGGTGAGGTCAACGCACTTGCCGTGTACAACAGTCAGGTCATCGCTGCAGGCGCCAATCCGGGCATCTCGAATCATCAGATCGCCATCTGGGATGGTCAGAGCTGGACTCCGATCGGCGATACTGTCGATGGGCCTGTGTACGATCTGGCGGTTCATCAGGGGCTATTGGTGGCCGCGGGCAACTTCACTCAGATAAGCGGTGTTGCGGCCTCGAAAATTGCGCGATGGACAGGGTCGGTCTGGGAGCCCCTCGGTGATGTGCCGCTTTACGACGTGCGCGTGTTGGTGGACTTCGGCCCGGATCTCGTCGCCGCTGGCCAGGGGCTGCAGAATGGCGTAGCCGTCGCCCGCTGGAATGGCCAGGACTGGTCATTGATGGGCAGCGAGTTGATGGGCTGGGTGGCGACTCTGGCGGTCCACAACGGTCAGCTGTACAGCGGCGGAGACGGCAGTGCACCGAGCAATCTGGCCGGCGGTGTTCATCGCTGGGATGGTCGGAACTGGGTATCTCTCAACTGCTGCGCTGGCGCCAGGGTCTTTGCCCTGACCAGTTTTGGCGGTGAACTGATTGCGTCGGCTGCGGCTGCTGATGGTCGCAATCCCCAGGTCATTCGCTGGAATGGAAGCGGATGGGCAAGTTTCGGCAGCGAATTCGATTTTGTTCCGATCGGGCTGTATCCGTATGGCGGCCAACTGTTGGCCACGGGCTTGTTTTCCCGCGTCGGCGACGTCGTCTCGCCCTACATTGCCGCCTATGGCCCAGCGCAATCCACGACCACCGAAATCACCCAGAGCTCGCCGACTCCATCGGCTCCGGGCGAGGCCGTGCAGATCACGGTGGAAGTGCATGCGCTGAATGCGCCCGTGGTTGGTCATGTGACCCTGACCGGTGCACCGGGTGGCTCCTGTTCTGACCTGACACTGACACCGCTCAGCGCGACGACATCGCAGGCGGAGTGCACGATGCAATGGAACACCGCCTGCCCGCGCAGCGTGGTCGCGCGCTATGTCGGCGGCAATGACGGCACCACCGTTTGGCAGCCGAGTACATCGAACGCCTTTGTGCACCGGGTCGAGGGTGGTCCGGAATGCGCGACCGTTCCCATGTTTGCAGATGGCTTCGAGGAACCGCTGTAGGGATACATAGGCAGGAATCCTGTCTCGCGGCACCTGCAAAGCTGCATCGAGTTATCACCCTGCGTTTGCGCCCGTGTCTCGGGAACCGATGCTTGCCCCGACACAGGCAGATGATCAGCGCTCCGCGGGCCCATAGTGGCGCCGCGCGAAAGCCTGGGCGAAGCCGAGCAGATCGGGCAGGGTGGCTACCGGGCTGATCAGCCAGCCCTGTTCCTCGCGGGCGCGCGCCAGCCAGCCGAAAGCGCCGGCCTGCCAGTTGTTGCGGGTCTGGACGCGATCCCAGTTGCCGGGGATGTTCAGGGCGAGGGTGCCGCCGCCGGCCGCCTGCTTGAGGGCCTTGGCGCAGACCTCGATGCCTGGCGTGCCGCGCTCGTCGGGTGAGTCGAACATGGTCGAGGCACCGTCGTCGGAGACCACCAGAATGTGGGTTGGATGCCTCAGTTTCACCCGACCGGCATGGGTTTCGCGCAGCGTCGGCAGCGGGAACTGGGTGCCGCCGCCGTAGTAGCCGGTGAGCACGCGCAGACAGTCCTCGGCCGAGCGCACGAAACCCTTCGTGCTGGTGACTTCGCGCCGGCTTGCCCAGAGCGTGACTTGCACCGAGGCACCGGCGCGCAGGGCCGACAGACAGATCACGGCGCCGGCGAGCGCCGGCCACGACAACTGCCGGCGCGGGTCGGGCATCGATCCGGAACTGTCCACGTAAACGTCCAGATCCAGCGGCCGCGTGGCGCTGTCGAAGCCTGGCTGGGTGCCGTAGCGGCGCTGTACCGTGGTCAAGCCCGGGATCGGCACCGGGCTGAGCACCAGACTCTCGCGCCAGTCGATCTGGTCGATGGGATCACCGGCCTCCCAGGGATCCAGGCCTTCGGGCAACGGATCCTCGCTGTGCTGTGCCGGCAGGCTGGGAAAGGGCACCAGATAGGGTCGCGCGCGCTCGCCGTAATAGCGGATGGCGGCATCCTGGGCGTCCAGGGTCAGGCCCGCCAGGCGCAGCAATTCGCCGTACTGGAAGGGGTCGCGGGCTTGCCCGGTGCCGGATTTGGCCTTGCTCTGGCCAGGCTCGTCGGCCTTGGCAGCGCCGGACTCCTCGCCGCCGGCATCGGCCAGCGCGTCATCGGCCCCCGGGTGCCGAAGGTCCTCGAACTCCTCCGGATCCATCTCGGTCATGCCCTCGGGCTGACCTCCGCGACCGGCGTCCTTGGTGTCCATCAGCGTCTGCAGGCGCTCGCCGGCCTTGGCGTCTTCGATCAGATAGGGCAGTACCAGCACGGCGAAACGGCCAACTCCGGCCAGCCAGTGGCGGGCATGGTGACGCACCAGTCGTGAGGCCAGGCGGGCATCGACTTCGATGTCGAGCGTCTGCGCGCTGGCTGCGTCGTCAGCGTTGTCCTGGGCAATCCTGGCCGAGGCCTTGCCGCTATGGGATCCGGCAACGGTGGCCGGGCGGCGCTGCTCCCGCGGCGGCAGCGCCTTGCCGCAGAGGCTGCCGCGCTCCATGCCCCAGAGCAGTTCATAGATGCGCAGATACAGGATCCACAGCTTGCTGGCCTGCCCGCGCTGGTTGCCGCGCACCACCGCCTGCATCAATTCGGGCATGCGCAGACCGGCGCTGCGCATCAGACGATCGTTGATCAGCAGATCAGTGTAGAGATTGGCGATCATTGGCGCGTGCTGGGTCACGGTCGGTAGCGCTGGCAACATCCGCGCCAGCGAGCGGGTGTGATCGGTGATCGAGGCCGGCGCGTAGACGTGATGACCGATCTCGTGCGCCAGCACCTCGACTGCATAGTCCTCGATCCCCAACTCGCGCACCTGCTGCAGATCGATGACCACGGTCTGGTCCACCAGACGGATCATCGCAAAGCTGCCGGTCAGCCCCTCCGCCTGAGCGGCCTTGGAAGTGTCCAGCAGCAGCGGCGCCTTCAGCCGGGTGTAGGGACTCCAGGCCGCCAGTGCCGCGGGAAAGGCGGCGGACCAGGATTCGGCGAGCGTGGGTGGGCGCTCAGCGGCAGTCATGGTGAGTCGCGCCCGGCCTTGGGTCGTGGCGGGCACGGAGCCGCTTTTCGGAGGGCCGCGCGCCTGCGCGGCCGCTGTTGATCTTCAGGCCAGGCAAAGCGGCGCCGCAGCGCGGCGCCCTCCACAGCAGCGCTGCAGGAAGCGCCGGGGAGCCGCTGCGCGGCACCCTCGGCCTACGCTCGGGTGAAACAGGGAAAAAGGAGTCCGCGATGTCACGTAGACCGCTGTGCGGCCAACGTGACCTACAAAGGCGCCGGTGACCTGCGCGACGATCCAGACGGGTCATCCCAACGCCACCAACGTCGCCGCATGCGACCAGGCATGCGTGATCACCAGGGTGTCGACGCTGTGCGCTGCGCTGGTGATGGCGCCGCGGTCTTCGAAGGCGAAACTGCAGCCGGGGCCGATCAGCGTGCCGCCCTCGATGCGCCATCCCTCGGGCAAGCGCTGCGCCGCCAGCAACTGTCCATCGCCATGGGCCTGGACATTGGCACCGTAGGCATCGGCATAGAGACTGAAGCGCGCGCTGCCCGAATCGAGCAGCAGTTCGCCGCCGATCTCACCGGCCAGCGGTGGTTCTTCGAAGCGCCCACCGAAGCCGACGAAGGCGCCGACCTGGCCGACGATCCTCGGTGCTGCACTTGTATCGGGCTGGTCCGGTCGGTACCAGCGCTCGGCGTGCAATCGCACCAGCATGCTCTCGTGCCAGTTCTCGGGCGCCACGCCGAGGGCCAGGGCCAGCAACTCCCGATCCAGCGTGCGTGCCCGCTCCAGCGCGCTGGATCGATAGTGGGCCAGACCATGGCGCCAGGCCGCGACCTGCCCGGCCCGCAGCAGATCGTCGGGGCTGCGGGCGCGGCTGGCCAGTTCGGCCAGTTTCAGCAGCCAGTCATCGCCGCCGCCCTGCGCCGACCAGTGGCTCAGCGCATTGGCGATCGAAATGATCAGCGCCTGCGGCTGTTGTGCCAGCAGGGCCGGTGCATGTTCGGCCAGCAGTTCCCAGCCACTGACCACGCTCGGCGCCCGCCCGCCCGGGCCGATCCAGCGCTGGCCCAGCAGTGCCAGTGAGGTGTCGTAGAGCGTGTCGACCAGCGCCGGGACCGCACCGGTATCGATGCGCATGACGCGCTCGACGATGGCATTCAACGGCCCCGCGAGCAGCGCCGAGAACGCCGTCGCATCCAGTCCCGGATAGCGCTGCTGGGCCAGTGCAAAACGCCGATTGAACTCGGAGCGACCGCCGCGCAGCACGTTGGTGAAGGACGGGCACAGGGTCACGAGCATGCACCTCGGTGGCTGGCTGCCTTGGTGCAGGGCCGGAGCAGGGGGCGGAGCGGGGGCAGGGGGCGGGGGGCAGGGGACATGGCTCGGTCGCCTGATGGAATCTGGTCGCGGTGCCGACTTGCTGAAACACTCTGCCGGATGGCCCTCTGCTTGAGCGGAGCGCCGGATCCAATCACGCCGTTTGGCCCGATCGTGCGGCAAGGCACGTCCCCTGCCCCCCGCCCCCTGCCCCCGCTCTGCACCGCCTTCATCCCTGCACCAGCCAATGCAGATAGTTGGGGTAACGCTGATGCAGGGATTTCAGCAGCAGCAAATCGTCGTGCAGCGGCCCGTAGATCTTGCCGCCCTTGGCAATCTGGGCAATCTGGCGCTCGATGCGGGCCAGGCGCTTGCGCACTTCGGGTTCTTCCACGCCTTCCAGGCCGCGCTGCAGTTCGGCGGCGAGATCGGCCACCGGATCCTTGGCATCCAGTTCCAGGCGGTCGTATTCCTGACAACTGGCATCGAAGAGATGGCGCAGCCAGCCGATGCGGTCGCTGCGGAAGCCGGTATTGCTGGCGGCCTGGAAGAAGGGCGAGTCCAGATCGGGCTTGAGCTTGTCGTTGAGCACGAAGGGCAGGACCTGGCGCAGATCGTCCAGGTCCACCTCGTCGCTGCCGCGAAACCAGGCCATGGCCTTGGCATAGCTGATCAGGGTCATCAGATTGCGCACCGACAGGCCGTTGCGGGTGTGGCAACCCAGGTCTTTCAGGCGGTCGCGACCGTCGTCCTGCGCGGTCAACCAGTTCCAGTCGGTCCCAGCCAGTCGCGCCGTGTCCTTGCTCTTGTACTCGAACTGGTCGCCGGCCACGTCCATGTACTCGAACTGGCTGGCGAAGAACTCCAGCCGCCGGCGCACCGGGGCCGACATCGGCACGGCGCGTACTTCCTTGCCCATGCGCCGCATCTCATCCTCGTTGAAGATGATCTCGCGCGGCACGAATTCCTCTGGCCGTGCGTCCTCCTCGATCCGGGTCAGCAATTCGCCGAGAAAGCGCGGGTTGAAGGCCAGCGCCTGCACGATCACATCGATACGGTCGCGCAGCGCCTCGATCACCTGGTAGGTGCCGCCACCCTGATCGTCATTGGCGGTCAGGTACCAGGCCGCCGGCGGACATTCGTAGATCTGGTCGAACTGCTCGGCGTAGTTGTCGCCCATCAGCGTCAGCAGCGCGCTCTGGGTGCGTGTGGGTATGCGGTTGTACTCGTCGATGATCTTCACCCGCATCGCCAGCCACGAGCGCCAGGCCACCCGTACCTTGGCAATGCTGTCGGCGTTGATCAGATCGGAGGGCAGCGGCTGGCCCAGCAGATCGGCCACGGTCATCTGCGGTTGACCGCGCTGCATGCCGCGGCGCACCTCGCGCACCGGATAGCCGGCGAGCACGCCCATCAGCACCGCGCTGGCGGTCTTGCCGCGACCGGGTCCGCCAATGAACAGGCACTTGCGCTGGGTCGCAAAGGTCAGCAGCGGCAGCAGCACAAAGCTGGAATAGCTCTGCGCGCTGGGCAGTGTCAGCCGCGCCTTGCGATCACCCAGCAGATACTCCTGCGGCGGGCCGTCCAGATATTCGATGTCGTAATGCGGCGAGATGATCGCGGTGTTGACGATCCAGAAATAAGCCTGACGCAGCTTTTCATCGAGCGGCAGCGCCTGCGCCTCGGTGTCCGCCACCACATCGGCCGGACCGCGATACAGATCGGCCACATCGAAATGCCGCGGCGCATGCGTAGGCTTGGGATTGGTCGGCGCCGCCGACAGCCGCTGGAACAGTTTGAGCATGGTCAGAGCCGGTCAGGACTGCTGCCGCAATATGCCATGGGGACGGGGCAGGGGGCAGGGGCCTGGCGACGGTCGTAGGTCACGTTGCCCGCACCGCGGGCTACGTGACACGGTGACGCGGCGACAATCTGGGGGAGCGACGGCGGCGATGTTCCGCAGATGGCGGCGTCACCGCGTCACGTAGCACGCTACGCTCCCAACGTGACCTACGTCGTCGCGCCTACGCGGCCAGCCCGTCGCGAAACGGTCGTAGGTCACGTTGCCCGCACCGCGGGCTACGTGACACGGTGACGCGGCGAAAATCTGGGTGAGCGACGGCCGCGATGTTTCGCAGGCAGTGGCGTCACTGCGTCACGTAGCTCGCTGCGCTCCCAACGTGACTTACGTCGTCGCGCCTACGCGGCCAGCCCCTCGCGAAACGGTCGTAGGTCACGTTGCCCGCACCGCGGGCTACGTGACACGGTGACGCGGCGAAAATCTGGGTGAGCGACGGTCGCGATGTTTCGCAGGCAGTGGCGTCACTGCGTCACGTAGCTCGCTGCGCTCCCAACGTGACCTACGTCGTCGCGCCTACGCGGCCAGCCCCTCGCGAAACGGTCGTAGGTCACGTTGCCCGCATCGCGGGCTACGTGACACGGTGAAGCAGCGACAATTTGGGTGGGCGACGGCCGCGATGTTTCGCAGGCAGTGGCGTCACTGCGTCACGTAGCTCGCTGCGCTCCCAACGTGACCTACGTCGGCGCGCCCATGCGGCCCGTGCCCGCTACCGAAACAGCTTCGCCGGTAGGCCCAGTCTGCCGGCGGCCTCGCGCATGTGGGCATGGGTGATGGCCACGGCCAGGGCGTCGGCGGCGTCGGATTGCAGCTGGCCTTGCAGGGTCAGCAGGATGCCGACCATGTATTGCACCTGAGCCTTGTCGGCACCGCCGGATCCGACCACCGAGTTCTTGATATGCCGCGGCGCGTATTCGCTGACCGGCAGGCCGGCGTTGACGCAGGCGCAGATGGCGGCACCACGGGCCTGTCCCAGCTTCAATGCCGATTGCGGGTTCTTCGACAGGAACACGGTTTCCACCGCCGCTTCGTCGGGCCTGAATTCGGCGATGGCGGCGCTGACGCCATCGAAAATGTCCTTCAGGCGCAGTGGGAAATTCTCGTCGGAGGTCTGCACGAAGCCATGGTGCAGGTGCTTGAGCTGGCCGCGACTGACCGTGATCAGGCCGATGCCGGTGCGGCGTGATCCGGGATCGATGCCCAGTATGCGAGTGCTCAATGGCTGGTTTCCGAAAGGTCGGACCACACTCTACGGCAAGCCGGGGCCAGCGATCACTGATAGGCCTCCGCCGGCAGATCGGCATTGCTGTAGACGTTCTGCACATCGTCCAGCTCTTCCAGCCATTCCAGCAGCCTGGCGACCGCCACCGCGGTTTCGCCTTCGACGCTGACATCAATCGCAGCACGCATGCGCACCTCTGCCTGATCCGGGGCGGCGCCATGCTCGCGCAGGAAGCGGACGGCCTCCTCGAAGACTTCGGGGCTGGTCAGTACATCGATGGAGCCGTCCTCGGGGTACACCACCACATCGTCGGCGCCGGCCTCGATGGCCAGGTCCGTGATCCGCGCCTCGTCGGCGCCCGGGGCGAAGGACAGCACGCCCTGCTTGGCGAACAGATAAGCCACCGAACCATCGGTGCCGAGATTGCCGCCGAACTTGCTGAAGGCATGGCGCACATCGGCCACGGTGCGCTGCTTGTTGTCGGTCATGCAATCGACCAGCACCGCCACGCCGCCCGGGGCATAGCCCTCGTAGCGCAATTCCTCGTAGTTGACGCCTTCCAGTTCGCCGCTGGCCTTCTTGATGGCGCGCTCGATGTTGTCCTTGGGCATGGAGTTGGCAAAGGCTTTGTCCATCGCCGCGCGCAGGCGCGGATTGCCCGCCGGATCGGCGCCGCCGGTGCGCACGGCGACATGAATCTCGCGCACGAGCTTCGTGAAGATCTTGCCGCGGACGGCGTCCTGCTTGCCCTTGCGGTGCTGGATATTGGCCCATTTGCTGTGGCCGGCCATGGCGTGTAGCTCCGGGTGGAAATGCGGGGGCGAGATTATACGGGGCAGGGGGCAGGGGTGCTTCGCCTGTGGGAGCGGCTTCAGCCGCGATCCGCTACAGGCAACACGGTGGATGCGTTTAGAACCGTCGCGGCTGAAGCCGCTCCCACAGTTACGGCGGCAGACATGGGATGTATCAACCGACAACCGACAACCGACAACCAGGTCCTAACCCTTATCATCCAGCCTCCTGCACCTGCCCCCGAGTAACCCATGACCGAAGTCGCCGGACAGCGTTTCCGCCTGTACAACGCCATCGATCTGGAGGCCGTGATGGCGCGCATGGCGCGGCAGACACTGATGCTGCTGGATCCGGAGCAGCCGACGGTGGTCGTGGGTGTGCTGCGCCGCGGCGCACCGCTGGCGGATCGGCTGGTGGCGGCGATCGCCACGCTGAACCCGGGATTCCGTGTCGACAGGCTCGATCTCAAGGTCAAGCGCTATTCGGACGATCTGCGCTTGCTGCATCCGGAAACCCGCCTGGACGCACCGGAAGCCGGCTCACCCAGCGTGAGGGATCGCCAGGTGCTGGTGATCGACGACGTGCTTTACCAGGGCTATTCGCTTTTCCGGGTGCTGGAATTCCTGCGCGCCGAAGGTGCCAGCACCATCCGTTCGGCAGTGCTGGCCGACCGCTGCGTGGCCCGGGTGCCGGTGATAGCCGACGTCATCGGCGTGCGCCTGCAGATCGCGCCTGGGGATGTCGTGGAATGCAGCGTGCCGCCGTATGAGGCCGAGTTTGCCGTGGACGTGCTCCGGCCGGATTGAGGCGGGAAAAGAAGCGGGGCAGCAAGAGCGGGGCTGGGGGCTGGGGCGCGGTGATGGGAACCTGCTGCTGCGGCGACGAAGCCTCCGTAGGTCACGTTGGCCGCGCAGCGGCCTACGTGACGCGGTGAAGCGGCAAGATCAGGTCTCGTAGGTCACGTTGGCCGCGCAGCGGCCTACGTGACGCGGTGAAGCGGCAAGATCAGCGATAGTCGCTTTGACCGGGCAGCCTCGCGTCGTCGTGTCACGTAGCTCGCTGCGCGAGCAACGTGACCTACGATTTCCCGAGTCCCGAGTCCCGATCACTCCGCCTGCGCCAGCAAGGTCGCATTGCCGCCCACGGCCGCGGTGTTGATGGTCAACGTGCGCTCGGTGGTGAAACGGTGCAGATAATGCGGGCCGCCGGCCTTGGGGCCGGTGCCGGACAGGCCTTCGCCGCCGAAGGGCTGCACGCCGACCACGGCGCCGATCATGTTGCGATTGACGTAGCAGTTGCCGGCCCGGATCTTCTGCTGGATCTGCTCGACGGTGCTGTCGATGCGGCTGTGGATGCCCAGGGTCAGGCCGTAGCCGGTGGCGTTGATCTCGTCGAGGATGCGGTCCAGATCGCGCGACTTGTAGCGGATCACATGCAGCACCGGGCCGAAGATCTCGCGCGGCAGGCGCTTGAGGGAATCGATCTCGAAGGCATGCGGGGCAAAGTAGCAGCCGTGGGCGTGGGCTTCGCCCAGTTCCAGTTTCTTGATCAGCTTGCCTTCGGTCTTCATGCGTTCGGCGTGGTCGAGCAGGATCTTGCGGGCATCCTCGTCGATGACCGGACCGATATCGGTGGACAGCAGACCCGGATCGCCGAGCTGGAGTTCATCCATGGCGCCCGCCAGCAGTTTCAGCGTGCGCTCGGCCACGTCTTCCTGCAGGAACAGGATGCGGGTGGCCGAACAGCGCTGGCCGGCCGAGCCGAAGGCGCCGGAAATGGCGTCCTTGACCAGCTGCTCCGGCAGCGCCGAGGAATCGGCGATCAGCGCGTTCTGGCCGCCGGTTTCGGCGATCAGCGTGGCGATGGCGGCATCGCGTGCGGCTAGCGCCCGGTTGATCAGTCGCGCGGTTTCGGTCGAGCCGGTGAAGGCGACGCCGGCCACGCGCGGATCGGCCGTCAGGCGGGCACCCACGGTGGCGCCATCGCCCGGCAGCAACTGCAGCACTTCGGCCGGAATGCCGGCTTCGTGCAGCAGCTGGGTGGCGCGATGGGCGACCAGATTGGTCTGTTCGGCCGGCTTGGCGATCACGGTATTGCCGGCCACCAGGGCCGCGGCCACCTGACCGGCAAAGATCGCCAGCGGGAAGTTCCACGGGCTGATGCAGACGAAGACACCGCGGCCGTGCAGGAACAGCTGGTTGGACTCGCCGGTCGGGCCGGGCAGCAGTTTCGGGGCAAATTCGCGGCGCGCGCACTGGGCGTAGTAGCGACAGAAATCGATGGCTTCGCGGACTTCGGCGATGCCGTCGGGAATGGTCTTGCCGGCCTCGCGCGTGCACAGCGCGATCAGTTCGGCGCGGTGGGCTTCCATCAGATCGGCGGCGCGTTCCAGCATAAGCGCCCGCCGTTCCACCGGCGTGGCGTCCCAGCCGGGCTGGGCCTTGTGGGCGATGTCGAGGGCCTTCTCGACCAGTGCGGCATCGGCCGGCACCCAGTGTCCGATCTCCCGGCGGCGATCAGCCGGATCGGTGATGGCGATCGGCGCGGCGGCGCTGGACGAGCCTGGTACCAGCGGCTCGGCGCGCAACTGGCCGAAACGCACGCCGGCGGCCTCGTCGATCAGGGCGCGCAGCTCGCGCTCCTGGGCCAGATTGATGCCGCGCGAATTCTGGCGGTCGCTGCCGTATAGATTGAGTGGCAGCGGGATGCGCGGATGGGCCTTGGGCTCGGTCGCGGCGACTACATCGTTGGGATGCTGGATCAGATCGTCCACGGCCACGTCTTCGTCGACGATGCGGTTGACGAAGGAGCTGTTGGCGCCGTTCTCCAGCAGACGTCGGACCAGATAGGGCAACAGATCCTCATGCGAACCGACCGGCGCGTAGATGCGGCAGGCCGCATTCAGGCGTTCAGCCGGAACCACCTCGGCATAGAGGTCGGCCGCCATGCCGTGCAGGCGCTGGTATTCGAAGGGCTGACCCGCGGCCAGATGGTGGATGGCGGCAATGGTGTGGGCGTTGTGGGTGGCAAATTGCGGATAAAGCACGCCGCCATGGGCGAGGATGCGCTTGGCGCAGGCCAGATAACTGAGATCGGTGTTGGGCTTGCGCGTGTACACCGGGTAGCCGGAATAGCCGTCGATCTGGGCGCGCTTGATTTCGCTGTCCCAGTAGGCGCCCTTGACCAGTCGCACATTCAGCAGTCGGCCGCTGCCGCGGGCCATGTCAGCCAGCCAGTCGACGGCGCCGATGGCGCGCTTCTGATACGACTGCAGCGCCAGTCCGAAGCCGTTCCAGCCCTCCAGCGAGGGATCGCAATGCACCCTGGCGATCAGTTCCAGCGACAGTTCCAGTCGATCGGCCTCTTCGGCATCGATGGTCATGGGAATGCCCTGGGCTTTGGCCAGCTGCGCCAGCTCGAGGATGCGCGGGGTCAGCTCGGCCAGCACGCGGGCGCGCTTGGCGCGCTCGTAACGCGGGTGCAGGGCCGACAGCTTGACCGAAATGCTGGGAGCGGCGATGACATCCGGAAACGGGCCGCGCTTGCCGATGGACAGGATCGCGGCGCGATAGCTCTGCATGTAGCGTTCGGCATCGGCTGCGGTCAGCGCCGATTCGCCGAGCATGTCGAAGGAATGGCGGTAGCCGCGCTGATCCTTGTCGTCGGCGCGCTTGAGCGCCTCGTCGATGCTGCGGCCCATGACGAACTGGTGACCCATGATGCGCATGGCCTGACGCGTAGCCAGGCGCACCACCGGTTCGCCGGAACGGCTGATCAGGCGCTTGAAGGCGCCGAAGAAATTGCGCTTGGTGTCCTCGCCGATACGGACCAGCTTGCCGGTGAGCATCAGTCCCCAGGTGCCGGCATTGACCAGCAGGCTGTCGCTCTTGCCGGCATGGGCCTCGAAGTTGGCTTCGCCGAGCTTGTCGGAGATCAGCTTGTCGGCGGTGTCGGCGTCTGGAATGCGCAGCAGGGCTTCGGCCACGCACATCAGCAGCACACCTTCCTCGCTGGACAGATCGTACTGGCGCATGAAGGACTCGACCGGACTCTGGTCGGCCTTGCGTGCGCGCACCCGCCGCACCAGATCGGCGGCGGTGTCGTGGATGCGCGACTTCAGATCGGCGTCCATCTCCGCCACCCGCAGCAGATCGGCCACCGCTTCGGCCTCTTCACGGGCGTAGTGTTCGGCCAGTCTCAGCAGGGCCGGATCGGCGTCGGAGGGTGCATCACGGAGCAGGGCGAGTTCTGGGTTCATGGCAGGGTCGAGCACCCGCTCGGGGCGGCGGGATATCCGGGGCGCAGTCTACGACCAGAAGGGTCCGCTTGTTTGCGCAAAAGCGACGTTCATGGTCGCCAATTCAGCTAGCGCAGGGGCTGCAGGCCGGGAGTGGGTGGCGTTACTCGGTCCACAGGCCATGAACGACGTCCAGGAGGGACGCGCGCCTGCGCGGCCGCTCTTGATCTCCGGGTAAGGCAAGGCGGCGCCCTCCACAGCAAGGCTTGCGTGCCGGGGAATGCGCCTGCGACGCGCACCCTCGGTCGACTGCTGTCGTAGGTGCAGACTTGTCTGGACGCTCTTTGCTGAATGCTTGAGAAGCGTCCAGACGAGTCTGGACGTACGGAAGCGGGCTCTTCGCCCGGATGTATCGCTGAAATTGCCACGGATCGTTGGCGAGCGCTACGACCTGCGTCCGAAATGGGCGATTTCCGTTGTATTCCGCTGCCCAGACTGTCCATCGCGCATCCCGATCGTCTTCACCTCCCGCATTTTTCGCAACTTCCACGGCTCCGACGATAGAGTCTCGTTGCCCCCCAACATCACCGGCGGGTAAACTCCACGGGTTTTCAGATGCACAAGGCAACCTCAACCAGCGTGAACGAGCCGCTCAGCGAGAAGCAGCTGAACGGAGTGGTGGAGATCATCGCCAGGCCTAACCGCTCGGCGACTCCGGCCACCATGCTGGGCGTATTTGCGGCGCTGGCCTTTTCGGTGCTGATGGTGTCCTTGTTCAGCTACTTGCAGGGAAATGTCTGGGCGCCGCTGTTCGCGCTGGCCGATCTGGCCCTGGTGGCGGTTTGTTTCAGGTGGGTGTGGCGCCGGGGTGAGGACTACGACTGTATCCGGATGGATTCGGAGCAGATCGCGATCGAATCGCGCCGCGGACCCGAGGCACGTACGGTCAGCTACCAGACCGGCTGGGCCCGGGTCTGGTCGGAGCTCAATCGGCGCGGTGATGGCAACAATGTTTTCGTGGGTTCACACGGCAAGCGCACCGAAGTGGGAAGCTTTCTGATTGATGCGCAACGGGCGCACCTGGAAGCACTGATCAAGATGAGGCTGGGGCAGGCTCGACCGGGCCCCGGTCATGAAGGATTCGAAAACGTGGCAAGAGGACATACGGCATGAAGCGGCAACTTGGGCAAATCGCCGGCACCGGGCTGGCGCTGCTGGTATCGACGGCAGCTATGGCCAATCCGGAACGTTGGCAGCTCAACATGACACCTGGCGTGACGTCCAGCAGTCAGGATGTCTATCACCTGCACATGCTCATCCTGGGCATCTGCGTAGTCATCGGCATCGTCGTCTTCGGCGCCATGTTCTACGCCATGTTCAAGTTCCGGAAATCCAAAGGCGCGGTCCCGGCCAAATTCAGCCACAACACCACGGCGGAAGTGGTGTGGACGGTGATTCCGGTCGCCATCCTGCTGGTCATGGCCTGGCCAGCGACCAAGACCCTGGTCAAGATGGCCGATACCGGCGATGCCGAGTTCACCGTCAAGGTGACCGGCTACCAGTGGAAATGGCGCTACGAGTACCTCGGTGAAGACGTCAAGTTCATGAGCTCGCTGACCCGCGCTGCGGATGAGGCGCGTCAGCTGGGTTCGGGCATCGATCCCAATACGGTCGACAACTATCTGCTGGATGTCGACAACCCGCTGGTGATCCCGACCGGCGCCAAGGTGCGCTTCGTGATCACGGCTGACGATGTCATCCACTCGTGGTGGGTGCCGGCCCTGGGCTGGAAGCAGGACGCCATCCCCGGTTTCATCAATGAGGCCTGGACCCAGGTTGACCAGCCCGGTGTGTACCGCGGCCAGTGCGCCGAACTGTGTGGCAAGGATCACGGCTTCATGCCGATCGTGGTGATCGCCAAACCGCGCGCCGAGTTTGACGCCTGGCTGGCCGAACAGAAAGCGGCGCAGGCGCCGGAAGCCGGCACGGTCGCGCAAAGCGCCCCGGTGCCACCGGTCACCAAGAGCTGATCAGCCGATCGACCTCGTCCCCCATTTGATTTAGCGGAGTACAGCCATGGCCCACCACGGCGAACAGACACACGATACGCACGACGGTCACGACGATCATGACCACAAGCCCAGCGGCTTTTTCGAGCGCTGGTTCTGCGGCACCAATCACAAGGACATCGGTACGCTGTACCTGATTTTCTCCCTGGTGATGTTCCTGATCGGCGGCTCGATGGCGCTGGTGATCCGCGCCGAGCTGTTTCAGCCGGGACTGCAGCTGGTGCAGCCTGACTTCTTCAACTCGATGACCACCATGCACGCGCTGGTGATGATCTTCGGTGCGGTCATGCCGGCTTTCGTCGGCCTGGCCAACTGGATGATCCCGATGATGATCGGCGCGCCTGACATGGCACTGCCACGCATGAACAACTGGTCCTTCTGGATCATGCCCTTCGCGTTCACGCTGCTGCTGTCGACGCTGTTCATGCAAGGCGGCGGTCCTGCCGGTGGCTGGACGCTGTATCCGCCGCTGTCACTTCAGGGTGGCAACAACGTGGCATTCGTGATCTTTGCCGTGCACATGATGGGTATCAGCTCAATCATGGGTGCGATCAACATCATCGCCACCATCCTCAACATGCGCGCTCCGGGCATGGATCTGCTGAAGATGCCGGTGTTCGTCTGGACCTGGTTGATCACGGCCTTCCTGCTGATCGCGGTGATGCCGGTGCTGGCAGGCTCGGTGACCATGCTGCTCACCGACAAGTATTTCGGCACCAGCTTCTTCAACGCCGCCGGCGGCGGTGATCCGGTGATGTTCCAGCACATCTTCTGGTTCTTCGGGCACCCCGAGGTCTACATCATGATCCTGCCCGCCTTCGGCATCGCCTCCGAGATCATTCCGACCTTCTCGCGCAAGCCGCTGTTCGGTTATCAGGCCATGGTCTACGCGACGGCCTCGATCGCCTTCCTGTCCTTCATCGTCTGGGCCCACCACATGTTCACCGTGGGCATGCCGCTGGGAGGCCAGCTGTTCTTCATGTACGCCACCATGCTGATCGCAGTGCCCACCGGCGTGAAGGTCTTCAACTGGGTGGCGACGATGTGGCGAGGGTCGATGACCTTCGAGACACCGATGCTGTTCGCGGTGGCCTTCGTGGTGCTGTTCACCATCGGCGGCTTCTCCGGACTGATGCTGGCCATGGTGCCGGCCGACTTCCAGTATCACGACACCTATTTCGTCGTGGCCCACTTCCACTACGTGCTGGTCACCGGCGCGATCTTCTCGATCATGGCCGCGGTCTATTACTGGCTGCCGAAGTGGACCGGCCGCATGTACAACGAGACCCTGGCCAAGTGGCATTTCTGGACTTCGACGATCTTCGTCAACGTGCTGTTCTTCCCGCAGCACTTCCTGGGCCTGGCCGGCATGCCCCGCCGTATTCCGGACTACAACGTGGCCTTCACCGACTTCAACATGATCTCCTCGATCGGCGGCTTTGCCTTCGGCCTGTCGCAGCTGCTGTTCGTGTGGCTGCTGATCGACACCTGCGTGCTCAAGCGCGGTGCCAAGGCCAGCAGCGGCGTGTGGGACAGCGCTCGCGGTCTGGAATGGACGCTGCCGTCGCCGGCGCCGTATCACTCCTTCAGCACTCCGCCGAAGATCGATGACAAGATGCTGGCACACGGCGACGTGACCCACTGATGAGCGCTGATCTCAATCGCGATGCCCGCCGTCCGGCCGTACGCCGGACGGTCATCGTGCTCAGTGTCATAGCCTTTGGCCTGTATTCGCTGTTCTTCGTGCGCGCCCTGCTGCTGTCATGAGTGGAAACCCGGCTTCCGGCCATACCGGTGTGGTCCGGCGCATCCTCTGGGTCTGCGCCGCTTCCTTCACCTTCTGCTTTGCCCTGATCCCGGTGTATTCGATCTTCTGCGAGATCACCGGGATCAACGGCAAGACCGGCCAGGTGAGCGCGGCATCGGCCACGCAGATGGTGGTCGACGAGTCGCGAACCATCACCATCCAGTTCGATACCTCGGTGAATGCCGGCTTGCCCTGGGCCTTCAAGCCCAAGCAGAGCTCGATCAAGGTGCATCCGGGAGTCGTCACCGAGATGCTGTTCGAGGCGACCAATCTCAGCGATGCTGATCTGGTTGGCCAGGCGGTGCCCAGCGTGGCGCCCAACCGGGCATCGATCTACTTCAGCAAGACCGAGTGTTTCTGCTTCACCGAGCAGAGTCTGGCGGCGGGCGAGACCCGCGACATGCCGGTGCGCTTCGTCGTCGATCCGGCCCTGCCGAAGAATGTTTCGGTGATGACACTGTCCTACACCTTCTATCTCAACGATCTGGCGACCGAACGTCTGGCGCAGCACAGCGCCGTGAACGATAATCCTGGATTCTGAATCGGGCTTTCACGCCCACCTTGCTTTGTATTGACGGGGATTGCACATGGCTCAAGGCTCCGGTGCCTATTACGTACCTCACGGCAGCAAGTGGCCGATCATCGGATCGGTTGCGCTGTTCCTGTTCCTGGGCGGCGCTGCCTCGCTGGTCAATGAAGACCACGTCTTCGGCATGGTCAAGTTCTATCTGGGCCTGGCGCTTCTGTTGTTCATGCTCTTCGGCTGGTTCGGCGAGGTCATCAAGGAAAGCCTCGCCGGTTACTACAACTCGCAGGTGGACGTGTCCTTCCGCATGGGCATGGTCTGGTTCATCTTTTCCGAGGTGATGTTCTTCGCCGCCTTCTTCGGCGCATTGTTCTATGCCCGCATCTTCTCCGTGCCATGGCTGGGCGGTGAGGGCGACGGATTTGCGACCAATCAGCTGCTCTACCCGGCTTTCGAGGCGGTTTGGCCGACCAACGGTCCGGGTGAGGTCGGTGGCAAGTTCGAGACCATCCCGGCCTGGGGCCTGCCGCTGCTGAACACGCTGATCCTGCTCACCTCGGGTGCGACCATCACCATGGCGCATTGGGCGCTCAAGGTGGGCAAGCGTCAGGCGCTGGTCTGGTGGATGGCGGCAACCGTCGCTCTGGGCTGCCTGTTCCTGTACTTCCAGGCGGTCGAATACATCCACGCCTACCAGGAGCTGGGTCTGACCCTGGGCTCGGGCGTTTATGGCAGCACCTTCTTCATGCTGACCGGTTTCCACGGCATGCACGTCACGCTGGGCACGATCATGCTGCTGGTGATCACCTTCCGCTGCATGGCCGGCCATTTCACCAAGGACAACCACTTCGCCTTCGAAGCAGTGGCCTGGTACTGGCACTTCGTGGACGTGGTCTGGCTGGGACTGTTCGTATTCGTCTACGTGCTCTGAGGCACGCAGACTGCGCAATAACATCGGGCCGCCTCAGGGCGGCCCGATCGTTTGTGGCGCACGACCAAGTAGCCCGGATAAGCCAAAGGCGCACCCGGGACGAGAGTCCGAATCGCGCATGATCCCAGGTACGCTGCGCTTACCTGGGCTACGACTCTGTTGTAGAGCGCAGCTTGCTCAATACGGTTTGCTTTGGGTAGGTTGGGCTAAGGCCGCAGGCCGTGCCCAACGATTTGGCGCGCCCTTGTTGGGCACGGCCTGCGGCCTTAGCCCAACCTACAAAGCTGGGACTGGTCGTATTCGTCTACGTGCTCTGAGCCACTCGTTTGTGGGAGCATCCTGCCGAGCAAGCTCGGCACTACAGAAGCCTCGTACACCGTCGCTGATGTAGAGCGGAGCTTGCTCCGCTGCTTCTGCAGGGCTTGGGCATTGGTTGCTTTCCGCAACCTGGAAAAGCCGTACATCCTGCCGAGCAAGCTCGGCACTACAGGAGCCTCGTTCACCATCGCTGTAGTAGAGCGGAGCTTGCTCCGCTGCTTTTGCTTGTGCGTTGTGCTCTGGATGCTGAATCGACGGCTGGCACATCCTGCCGAGCAAGCCCGGCACTACAACAGCCTCGCCCGTCGACGCTCTGGTAGAGCGGAGCTTGCTCCGCTGCTTTTGCTGGGCTTGTGCGTTGTGCTCTGGATGCTAAATCGACGGCTGGCACATCCTGCCGAGCAAGCTCGGCACTACAACAGCCTCGCACGTCGAAGCTCTGGTAGAGCGGAGCTTGCTCCGTCGCTTCAGCTCCTGGCCAAAGGCGCGGCCCCTTAGGCCGGCGCCCCTGCGGCGTCCTTGGTCCGCAGCCCGACAATCACATCGCGCTGCATCCAGCCAGACAGCAGAGCTCTGGCCGGTTCGATGAGGGACTCGGGATCGGGATGGCCGATTTCAGCGCCCAGACGCATCACCAGTTCGCGACCGCTGCAGCCCTCGGTCTCCTGTGCCAGAGCCAGCAGTCGCGCCGCCAGCGGTTCCAGTGACTGGAACTGCACCTTGTCGGCGCGGTTGCGATAGATCAGCAGCCAGGTCGGTTGGGCCGGCGCTTCGGTGGGCTGGTAATCGTCGCGGATCAGCTGCACCGGGAACTGGTAACCCAGCACCCAGGCCACCGGGGAAGGCACCGGAACGTGTTCGATCGGGTCGCCATCGCGGTGGTCGATGCTGACCTTGGCCAGATCGTCGCCATCCAGATCCAGCGCCAGTTCCACCCACTCCCAATGCGCCAGTTCATGCAGGAAGGGTCGCTGCTGCTGCCAGTGTTCCGGATGGTCGCCGAGAAAGCGCACGAACTCGCTGCCCAGTTCATGGAACAGTGGCGTATGTGCCCCGTGCTCCACATAGAAACTACGCACCAGGCGCGGCCATTCCGGCCCATCGAGCAGCCGCCGGATCACCGGGAAGTTCCCCGCCAGCAGGCCCTGCAGGTTGTTGAACAGCAATTCGCGATAGATCTGAACCCGGCGATCCTCGAGATCGGCCGGCGCCGGTTCTACCGCGGGATTGCGCAGATGCCGCGCAAAAGCCAGTTGAATCTGATCAAACTGCGGCATGACGCGGACGCGCGCTGGGCACCTGGGCTGGCGCATTCTCATCCTGCACCCGGCGGACCTTGCCCAGCTCCTGCAGCAGTTCCGGCAAAGGCGGAATGTTGAAGTCGCGTTCCAGCAAGGTGGCCCGGCGGCCCAGGCGTCGGTAGGTATAGGCCAGGAGGTCCCAGACCGGGTCGACGATGTCGGCACCATGGGTGTCGACGATCAGATCCGGCGCCTCCTTGTGATGCCCGGCCACGTGCAGATAGGCCACGCGTTCCGCCGGAATCTGGTCGATGAACCGGCGTGCGTCGTAGCGGTGGTTGACGCTGTTCACATAGACATTGTTGACGTCCAGCAGCAGATCACAGTCGGCTTCGTGCACGACACCGAGCAGGAATTCGGGTTCGCTGATCTCGCTGGCCAGCGGTGTGTAGAAGGAGGCGTTTTCCACGGCGATGCGGCGACCCAGGATGTCCTGGGTGCGGCGCACGCGGGCGGCAACGTGCCGGAGCGCATCCTCGGTAAACGGGATCGGCAGCAGATCGTAGAGATGGGCGCCGTCACTGCACCAGCTCAAATGCTCGCTGTAGAGCAGGATGCCATGCTCGTCAAGAAAGCCCTTGAGGCGCTGCAGGAAGATTTCGTCCAGTGGATCCGGACCACCCAGCGACAGCGACAGACCGTGGGCGATGAAGGGATAGGCCTCGGTGTAGCGGCGGAAGGCCTTGCCCAGCCTTCCGCCGATACCCAACCAGTTTTCCGGAGCGATCTCGAAGAAATCGATGGCGGACCGCAAGTCGCCAGCCGCATCCAGTTCGGGCATCAGGCTGCGCCTGAGACCCAATCCAGCTGACAGCTGTTGCAGTTTCCGCATGATGCGCTCCTTCAGATCTCAGCTCAGGCGGCGCCGCCGCACTTGCCTTCGGCCTTGGCCTTGTCGCCACCGCACTTGCCTTCGCCGCACTTGCCTTCGGCCTTGGCCTTGTCACCGCCGCACTTGCCTTCCTTGTCGGCCTTGTCAGCGCCGCACTTGCCTTCGCCGCACTTGCCTTCGGCCTTGGTCTTGTCTGCGCCGCACGAGGCTTCCTGCTTGGCCTTGTCAGCGCCGCACTTGCCTTCGCCGCACTTGCCTTCCGTGGCCTTCTCGTCGCCCACCAGCATGTAGCCCTGGGCCAGATCAGTGGCCTGCATGCCATTGCTGGTGCCGTTTCCGGCGTAGGCGCCAAAGGCCAGGCTGCCCAGGAATGCCGCGCCCACTGCCAAGGAAACCGGCTTGATCATCTTGTTGCTCATGAGTTGAATCTCCGATCACATGATTGAATGCCCCGGTTGGGGGCGAGCTTGAAGCTGCCGCAGCAGCTCTCCCGCAGCCGATGGGATATCGGCGATGCAGACATTAAGCCTGCACCAGCCCGATGACAACCGCCTAACGGTTCTGCGTCAGCGTAGAAGACCGATGAAGGCGCCAGAATCTTTCAGCGCTTGCGCGCACGAGTGCTGCGCGGGTTCCGCGAGCCTCGTGCAGGCGGTTTCTTGGCGGGGGAAGCGGGCCTGGCGCCTGCAGGCATGGCCTTGCGACCATTGGCTGGCTTGCCGGCGCGTTGCTTCTGCGGCGCGGCATCAGCCGCCGTCTTGCGTGAGCCTTTGCCGGGCCTTGTCGCCACTGCTGACGACGGTTGCGAGAGGCTTGCTCGATCGGAATGATGGCTCCCGGCCGCTTCGCGCAGCCTCGGCAGCTGTACCCTCGCGCCGGGTATCACGGCCACGGTGAGCTCTTCGCGATCATGGTAGAGCTGACGGGCCCGTACCGAGAAACCCATGCGCTGCAGCGGCTGCAGCACGGCCCGGGCCTTGTCCCAGGCGTCAAAGCGCTTCTTCATCGGCAGCTTGAGGTTGAATACCGCCGCCTTGCACCAGCCCGACTGCAACCAGCGGACCATGAGCTCGGCCACCTTGCCCGGTTTCTCGACCATGTCGCAGACCAGCCAGTCGACCGGACGCGGCGGCCGATAGCGAAAGCCATCCTCGCGCAGATGCTGCACCAGGCCGCTGTCCATCAGCGCTGGCGCCATGCGACCGTTGTCGATGGCCGTGACCCGAATCCGGCGTGCCACCAGCTGATAGGTCCAGCCGCCCGGCGACGCGCCGAGATCGACGGCGCTACCGCCCGCGTCAAGCAACTCGGCGCGCTCCTCCGCACTCATCAACACCTGAAAGGCTTCTTCCAGCTTCAGCGTGGATCTGGATGGCGCTTCGCGTGGGAATTTCAGGCGCGGAATGCCACCGGCACAGGCGGCAGCAGCGCCGGGCGCTGAACTGCCGATCAGTGCATGCGTACCCGCCAGCAGCCACACCTGCGCCTGTCCCACGCCCGCCGGATGGACCAGCTCACCCAGGCGCGCCTGCAGTGCGCCTACCAGTGGCGCCAGTGGCTTGGTGGCTTCGCTGTCCGGGGTCAGAACTGTCAACGCGGAAAATGGCTGCAGCGGCCGCAGGGCAGCAGAGATCGGACTGACCCGATCCTTGATGCCCAGATCCCTGAGCTCGGCAGCCACCAACATCAGATCCCGGGCAAACACCAGATCCGGCAGTCCCGGATGACCGCCGGCGGCGCGCACCCGAACCACCGCAGACTGTTCCGACCACACGCTGGCTGCCGTCCCCCGTGCGGCGAACCAGGCCGACAGCTCATCCATCAGGTCAGGCTCAAAGCCGACCCGACAGAGCAGAGCCAGTTCCGGCAGAGCAGTAGTGTCAGTCATCGCCATCCATGCCCACGCTGGCAGCCGCATAGTCGCCGCAAGAACCATGATATTGCCCGAGCAGCGGCCAGAAAGGGGTTATCCCGGCGGAGCCGTTGCAGGTTGCGGGAAGCGGACCAATTTGAGGGCCGGGCCCAATGTAGGTCACGTTGGCCGCGCAGCGGGCTACGTGACATCGCGAGGTCTGGCGTCACGTTGGCCCTGCGGGCCAACGTGACCTACGGAAGCGCTGATCGCGGACAGAGTCCGCTCCCACAGGGGTATCGCGAAGGCCGGGCCCAAGGTAGGTCACGTTGCCCGCGCAGCGGGCTACGTGACATCGCAAGGTCTGCTGTCACGTAGGCCCTGCGGGCCAACGTGACCTACGGAAGCGCTGATCGCGGACAGAGTCCGCTCCCACAGGGGCCAGCCACTGTAGGAGCGACCTTGCGTCGCGACCGGGCCCTCAGGCCAGTGCAGCCTCGACGCTGGTGGTCAGCGATTCGGCGCCCGCGCGCACGCCGGCGGCGTGGGTCAGGGTGCGCGGCAGCAAACGGTCGAAGTAGAAACGTACCGTCGCCAGCTTGGCTTCCTTGAACTCGGCGGTGCCGGCATAGCTCGTGCGAGTCGCGGCTTCGGCTTCGCGGGCCATGAAATAGGCCATGGTCACGTAGCCCGAATAGAACAGATAGTCGACCGCCGCCGCGCCGATTTCCTCGGCGTTCTGCGCGGCCTTGGTGCCGATTTCGCGGGTCAGGGCTTCCCATTCCTTGGCGTGCTTGGCCACGCTGGCCACGAAGGGGGCGATGGCGGCGTTGTCGCTGTTGGCCTGGCAGAAAACGCCGATTTCCCCGAGGAAGTGGCGCAGGCCGACGGCCTGCTGGCCCATGATCTTGCGGCCTAGCAGATCCAGTGCCTGAATCTGGGTGGTGCCTTCATAGATGGTGGTGATGCGGGCATCACGCATCAGCTGCTCCAGACCCCATTCGCGGATGTAGCCGTGACCGCCGAGCACCTGGATGCCGTGGCTGGTGCACTCGATCGCCAGCTCGGTCAGCATGGCTTTGCTGATCGGCGTGAGGAAGCTCAGGATTTCGTCGGCGCGCTGCTTCACGGCCGGGTCGGTGTGCCTGGACACCAGATCGACCTGCAGCGCCGAATAGAAGCACAGTGCGCGGCCGGCTTCGCCGAAGGCTTTCTGGGTCATCAGCATGCGCCGCACGTCCGGGTGCACGATGATCGGATCGGCCGGCTTGTCCGGGCGCCGAGGACCCGACAGCGCACGCATCTGCAGACGATCCTTGGCATAGGCCAGAGCGTTCTGGTACGAGATTTCGATCAGGCCCAGACCCTGCACGCCCACACCCAGGCGTGCCGTGTTCATCATGGTGAACATGGCATTCAAACCGCGGTTGGGCGGACCGATCAGATAACCCTCGGCCTCGTCGAAGTTCATCACGCAGGTGGCCGAGCCCTTCAGGCCCATCTTGTGTTCGATGCTGCCCGGGGCCACCGGATTGCGCTCGCCGACGCTACCGTCGCGCGCCACCTTGAACTTGGGCACGATGAACATGCTGATGCCCTTGGTGCCGGCCGGTGCGTCCGGCAGGCGCGCCAGCACCAGATGCATGATGTTCTTGCTGAGATCGTGATCGCCGGCGGTGATGAAGATCTTGGTGCCGGAAATCCGGAAGCTGCCGTCCTCGTTGGGCTCGGCCTTGGTGCGCATCAGGCCGAGATCGGAGCCGCAGTGGGGCTCGGTCAGGCACATCGTGCCGGTCCATTCGCCACTGAGAATGCGCGGAATGAAGACCTCGCGCTGCCATTCCTCGCCGTGATGGGTGAGGGCGTCCACGGCGCCGGCAGAGAGCAGCGGGTAGGTGCCCCAGGCCACGTTGGCGGATTCGATCATTTCCTTGAAGACATAGCCGACGCTCTCGGGCATGCCCTGGCCACCGTACTTCGGATCGCCGCACAGGCCGGTCCAGCCACCCTCGACGAAGCGGTCATAGGCGTCCTTGAAGGCCTTGGGGGTGGTGACCGAGCGGCTTTCCTTGTCGAAATGGCAGCCTTCTTCGTCACCGATCACATTGGTCGGCGTCAGCACCTGCTCGCAGAACTTGGCGCCTTCCTCAAGGATGGCTTCAACCAGTTCCCGACTGACTTCTTCGCCGCCGGGCAGTTGCGCGTAGATGCTGGTGGCATCGAGTACATCAAACAGCACGAAACGCATATCGGTCTGTGGGGCGGTGTAGTTCATGGGTCTTTCCTTTCAGGAGCAACTTGATGATGGGTGTGGCAAATCTGGCAATGCGCTGAGCCGCTCAGCGGAAGGATCCGGGCTTGCCCGGCGTGGCCCGCAGGCGTCCGTCGTAACGCAAGTCAAAGCGGACATTGGGGTCCGAACATTTCAGCTCGCCTTCCAGCACATAGGTCATGGTCGATTCGGTGGTAAGCGTGGCCAACGCCGGCAGCGAGTCCACAGGCCCGAGATCGATGCGGACGATGTCTCCCGATATCGGTGGCAAGGTCTGGTCCAGCGGCTGACTGCCCTGGGCCGCGGCGGTCTGATCCAGGATCAGACGCCAGTCGAAGCGTTGCAGCGTCACTGCCATGCTCGACGGGCTGTCGAAGCGCACCCGCGCCACATAACGGCCGTCGACGGTTTCGATCTCCTGCAGGCTGATGGACGGCGGGCCGAGCACCCGGCGCGGGCCGGCACAGGCGATCAATGCGAATACCAGCAAGGCCATCGCCGCCCAGACCAGGGCACGGCGGATACGGCCGGGGGCTTCCCTGCGCGATTCGACAACAACATTCAGAGCTTCAGTCATGAGTACACCGCTTCAGTGAAATAGGGGTCGGACCAGCAAGGTCAGTGACAGGCCAAGAATGACCAGCCAGGTCACCAGTACGCCATAGAAGCGGCCGACACTGTGTCCGGCGCTGGTGCTCATGCCCCAGGCGTGCAATACCCGCGCGATCACCAGTGCCGCACCGGCGGCATGCAGGTAGATGGCGCCGACGCCGCTGGCCTCGACCAGCGCCAGCAGAATCAGTGCGATCGGCACATATTCGGTGGCATTGGCATGGATGCGCACGCGCCGCTCGAGCAGGCGGTTGTCGGCCACGCCAATGCCGATCTTGGCTTCCCGCCGAACCCGCACGACGCGAAAGGCCAACACCAGCAACAACAATCCGCACAGCCCTGCATAGATCGATGTAATCGGAAACAAGCTCATTTTGATCCTCAGCTTTTCAACCAATCTTCCCACGGCCCGGTGATGGCGACCGTGAATCCCGGTTTGTAGATGTTCGCAAACAGCCAGCGGCCGTCTGGAGATACGCAGCAACCGGCCCATTCGGAGGCACCGTAGTCGACCCCGTCCACGCGGGCGTGGTTCTCGGCAATGGTGCGCAGACGTCCATCGCGACCCATCCAGTTGAGTTTCATGTGCTGGCGCAAGGGACTGTCTTCGCAGATCACCATGCCACCGCCCGGACCTTCGCTGATGTTGTCGGGGTAATCCATCAGCGTACGGTCGCTCACCTCATGCATCAGCTCCAGTTCGGCCCCGCGCGGATCGTAGCGCCAGACCTGACCGCCACCCGCATCGCCGCCGGAGGTCGATGTGAACCAGATGCCGTCGCTGCGGCCGAGACAACCTTCCAGGCGCAGGAACAACGATCCACCCGCGGCCAGCCCCTGACCGAGCACGCCGCCCTGATCATGAGTGCCCGGGGTATGTCCCAACAGCGGATTGGCGATCGGTGCCCAGCGCACCCGCCAGCGCTGGCCTGCGCGCACGCCGCGGCGCAGATCCGGTCCGCCCTCGGCGCTGAGCATCTCCAGACTGCCGCCCGCCGCCAGGTCGCCGGGCTTGCGCGGCGTGTATCGATAAAAACCGGCTGCGACTTCCCGATCTTCGGTCAGATAGGCCTGACCGGTCGCGGCATCAAAGCCCACCGCCTCATGACGGAACAGACCCATGTCGTGGATCGGCCGCGCCTGCGGCGGACCGCTGGCGCTGACTTCGAAGGCCAGGCCATGTATCTGTCGCAGTTTGCGGGCGCGCACACTGCTGCTCGGCGGCACCTTCAGGTCCTGGTCGATCACGATCTCTTCGCCACTGATCCAGCTGCCCCAGGGGCTGACACCGCCGGAACAGTTGACCAGTGTGCCGGTCAGCGCCGCTTCGGCGCTGAGCAGCCGCTCCTTCGCCAGATCCACCACGAGGCGCACGCAACCGCCGCCGCAGTCGGCGTCATAAGCGGTATCGGCAGCGGCGAAAGCACCGTTGGAGTCCACGACTTCCTGGTTTCGGATCAGGGTGAGCCGATCGCCATCGCTGGCCACCACGCCCATGCCATCGGCAGCCGGCGGAATGTGGCCACCGCCGGCCAGCGCATCGCCGGTCCAGGCGAAGGAGAAGTAGCGAAAACCCTCCGGCAGGCGCAGCAGCGGCAATCCGGTGGTGGCGTCAGTCGCCGCTACCAGCCGATCGCCAGCGGGCAGCGCGCGCGCAGGCCGTTTGCTGTGGCAAGCCTGCAGCGCACCAAGTCCGCCGCCCAGTGTCGCGGTAAGGCCGAGTCGGACGGCGTGGCGCAGGAACTGGCGGCGCTGGGCGGGCATGGGCCTCGGTGGAGATACGCAAGAGTATGGAGAATACGACAGCGCGGTGGCGCTCAGGGCATCGGCAGGCGGGCGCCGCAGCCGCCTGCATCCTTCATCGCGATCGCTTCCCGCCGAGCTCAGGCTGGCGCACCCGATGGACGATCACCCCAGCTGTCCTCTGCTCGATGAACAAGCAGGCCGCAGTCGCGATCGTGTCAAGCGCGGAAATGCGGTCCTCGTCGACTGGCAAACATTAAATTTTTGCTGCGAAGGGCTAAATTCGACCGCAAAAGACTACCTCTGATCGGCAAATCCCGATCGCAATGACGGCCGCGCACAGGGCTCGTCTGCGCAGGTTCAGACAGGCCGGGAAGCTCTGACGTCGTATGTCGATGATTGTCGCCAACCACTGCCAGGTCTCGCGAGATCCCACGCGCGTGCTGGCCACGCAGTTGTTTCTTAACGTTTTTTTAGCGACGACCCGGTCAGCAGGCCGGTGAGTCATCAATGGTTCGCTGTCGACCTTCATCAGCCCTTTCGATGGTGGATCGAGGTGATCGAAGCCCGGGCAGGGCAAGCAATGGCCGATGTTGCAAAAAAACAACCTTACGAAGGCACTTTTGCAACCGTTAGCTTTTTGTTAGTGTCGCCGTCGCTCAGGGATGGGGCTAGGACGAAAGTCCTGTCAGGAAGGCAAAAAGTCCCGAGAGGTATCCGTGAAGTCTTTTTGGAGAGTGCTAAATGAGCTTGCAACTTCGTGAACTGAATCGCGCCATCACCGCCGCGCTGGCGTTTGGCTCGGTGGCTGCCCTGACGGGAGTCCCGGCTTTCGCGCAGGACGACGATAGCGACACCGCACAGATGGAGACCGTTGAGGTCACCGGTTCGCGCATTAAGCGCACGGATGCCGAAGGCTCCGTTCCGGTCACCGTGATCGACCGTCAGGCGCTGGAACTCAGCGGCGACGTGTCGGTTGCCGACTATCTGCGTAACACCACCTTCAACTCCTTCGGCTCGTTCCGCCCGCAGTCCGGTTCGTCGGCGCAGTCTTTCGCCGAATTGAGCCTGCGTGGTCTGGGCGGCGCCCGTACCCTGATCCTGATCGACGGCCGTCGTGCACCGACTGCGCCGCAGGTTGGTCAGGCACAGGATCTGAACACCATTCCGCTGGCTGCTGTCGAGCGCATCGAGATCCTGACGGATGGCGCATCCGCCATCTACGGTTCCGACGCAATCGGTGGTGTGGTCAACGTGATCACCCGTCGCGACTTCACCGGTGTCGAAATGACCATCGGTGCCAGCGACCCGAAGAACTCGGGCGGTGAGACGGAAGAAGGCTCGGTGATCTTCGGTGCAGCGGGCGACCGCGGCAGCGTCATCGCCGGCGCTTCCTACAGCAGCCGCGGCATCATCTTCCAGGGCGATCGCCCCTGGTCGCAGGGCGGTGCATCGTCCTTCTCGAACAACCTGATGGTCGCCAATGCGGCTCCGGGCACGCTGTACGGCTTCGTGCCGGGCGGCTTCGTCGCCAACCCGACCTTCGGTTCGCGTCCGGGTGCCAATGCCTGTAACGGCCCTGGCTTCTTCGAAGGCGGTTCGGGTTCGACCGCTCGCTGCTTCTACGACTTCACCTTCGTGGCAGCTGACGAAGCCGAGCTGCGCAACCAGTCGCTGTTCGCTCGTGCCAATTACGAGATCAACGAAGACTGGTCGACCTACATGAACGCGAGCGTGAGCCGCGTCAAGTCCTTCGGTCGTTACGCTCCGGTGCCGTCGTCGCCGTGGCCGGGTGGCCAGCCCTTCATCCCGGTCGGTTCCCCGAACCATCCGGCGATCCGTCTGCCGGGCGCTGGCTACAATCCGAATACCCCGTATTTCCTGCGTCATCGCTTCGCAGCACTGGGTAATCGCGACACCTCGACCGATGCCAACACCTACTACTTCGAACTCGGTTTCGATGGTCGCATCGGCAACTTCGACGTCAACTTCGGTGGCCGTCACGTCGAGTCCAAGTACCTGGAACTGGGCCGTAACTACGTCGTCGGTGCCATCGCTCAGCAGTTCATCGCTGACGGTAGCTACGACATCTACAGCCCGTTCGCCAATTCGCGCGACATCCTGGATTCGATGATTGCCACGATCAACCGCGAAGGCGGCACGATCATCGAAGAACTGTATGCACAGGCCAATGTTGATCTGTTCGAAATGAACGGTGGCGTTGCCGGTCTGGCATTCGGTGCTGAGTACCGTGACGAGCAGTACGAAGATATCTTCGACACCCTGCAGTCCTCGGGTCAGATCGTCGGTTCCGCCGGTAACTCGGCAGCCGGTGGCCGCTCGGTCAGCGCTGCTTACGTCGAAGCGCTGTTCCCGGTGCTCGACAACCTGGAGTTCAATGTGGCGGCTCGTTATGACCGTTACAGCGACTACGGTTCGGACACCTCGCCGAAGGTCTCGGTGCGCTACACCCCGATCGAGAACCTGGTGCTGCGCGCCAGCTACGGTCAGGGCTTCCGCGCTCCGACGCTGGATCTGTTGACCCAGCAGCCGTCGTTCTCGGCTGACACCGTCACCGACGCCGCGACCTGCGTTGCATTCGGCCTGCCGGCCAACTGCTCCACGCAGATCAACGCCTACGTGATTGCCAACCCGGATCTGTCTTCCGAGCAGTCGAAGCAGTGGTCTGTGGGTCTGGCGTGGGATGCGACCGACTACTTCAACATGTCGCTCGACTACTACGACATCAAGATCGACAACCGCGTGTCGAACGTCTCGTCGCCGACGATCATCAACTGCCTGGCTGGCGCGCAGACCAACTGCCCGCCGGGACTGCGCAGCCTGCCGACCAACGTCAACCCGCCGAACTCGGGTCTGGGTCTGGGCGTTGCCCGCGCCCCGGGTACGGGTGAAATCCTGTACGTGCAGCGCGGTGCGGTCAACCTCGGTACGATCGACCAGACTGGTCTGGACGCCAACTTCCGCACCAACTGGGATTTCGGCGACTACGGCAACATGCGTAACCAGTTGACCATCAGCCGTACCTTCAGCTCGGTCGTTGACGGCGGTGCGAATGGCGTTGACACCTGGAGTCAGCCGCAGGATCGCGCGGTGTTGACCAATGAGTACACCATTGGTGACTTCAACTTCGCCTGGACCATCAACTACATCGACGGTACGCAGTCCTTCGCCAACAGCGTTGGCGACACGGATTACCCGCAGCGTCTGCCGGCATGGGTCACCCATGACCTGCAGGCCACGTGGAGCGCTCCGTGGAATGGTCGCTTCACCCTCGGCGTGACCAACATCGCTGACAAGGATCCGGTGCTCGATCCGTATCAGCCGACTGGTCGTCCGTTCGACTTCGGCCTGTACGATCAGTACGGTCGCGTCCCGTACTTCCGCTACACGCAGACGTTCTAATAACAAGCTGTACTTGTAGTACTTTCGAAGGGCCCGGAAACGGGTCCTTCTTTTTTGGGAAATTTCCGAATTCCCGCTCCCGTAGCCCGTTGTGCCGCGCAGCGGCTCAGCGGGGCTTTTCGCCGCTCTTCGTAGCCCGTTGTGCCGCGCAGCGGCTCAGCGGGGCTCTACGCGTCCCCTCCCGGACAGCGCTACGCGCAGTTCGGGCTACAACAGCCCGGGTTCCCGGCTTTCGTAGCCCGTTGTGCCGCGCAGCGGCTCAGCGGGGCTCTAGGCTTCACCGCCCGGACAGCGCTGACGCGCAGTTCGGGCTACAAGAGCCGAGGCTGCCGCTCTTCGTAGCCCGTTGTGCCGCGCAGCGGCTCAGCGGGGCTCTACGCAGCTCTTCGTAGCCCGTTGTGCCGCGCAGCGGCTCAGCGGGGCTCTTCGCCGCCCGGACAGTCACCGCCCGGACAGCGCTGACGCGCAGTTCGGGCTACAAGGGCCAATGCGTGCTTGCGATTGTCGCCAAGCCCGGGCTATCGTCTGTTCAACGATTGAACGGGCATACCTGCGCTTGCTTTCCTGGTTTGCGGTAATGACCAAACCCCGTGCCGAGGCCGAGGCACAGATGTGCCTGATGCGGCAGGGTTTCGAGACCCTGTTCCCACGCACCCGGCGAACCGTGAGAGCGGCGTCCGGCATGGTGGTACGCACCGAATCACTGTTTCCCCGCTATGTCTTCATCCAGACCGATCCGGCGCTGCAATCGCTGGAGCCGGTGCGCAGCACCCGTGGCGTCACCACCATTGTGCGCTTCGGCGGCGAGCCGGCGCGGGTCCCCGATGCCGTGATCGGGCAGATCAAGGCCCGCATCGATCTCTATGACGGTTTTGTGCGGCTCGCCGCGCCCGACCTGGCACCAGGTACACCCGTGAAGATCAACGAAGGCCCGTTCAGCGGGCTGGATGCCATTTTTTCGGCCGCACACGGCGCTGACCGCGTACGGTTGTTTTTGACGATGTTGGGTAGCGAGCGCGAAGTGATACTGCCGCGCAGCGTACTCGGCGCCCGCATCTAGGCGCACTGACAACCCGGCTTTCCGGCCATGCGGGCCTACACCGCAGGGCGGCAGCGTGGGGGGCAGGAAACTCCGATCCCCACCTGTGGGAGCGGCTTCAGCCGCGATCGGGTGCCGGCTGGTCCAGCTCTGTCACCTGGGGGAGCGGGCTCCGCCCGCGATCTTTGCCCGGCAGACCCCGCAAAGTTCGCGGGCAGAGCCCGCTCCCACAGATGCCCCCTGCTGGCGCCGCAACACGCCCTTCGCCCTCGCCAAAGGCCTGAACCAGGACTCCGTTGGACGACGACACCCGCTATCGATTGCTGCGACTGCTCACCGAACATCCGGAGCTGACGCAACGCGAACTGGCGAGCGAGCTCGGCATGTCCCTGGGCAAGACCAATTACTGCCTGCGCGCCCTGATAGGCCGCGGCTGGATCAAGGTGCAGAACTTTCGCAACAGCGACAACAAACTGGCCTACGCTTACGTGCTCACGCCTACTGGGGTGAGCGCCAAACTGCGTGCCACGGCCGACTTCCTGCGACGCAAGCAAAAGGAATTTGTCCGTCTGGAACAGGAAATAGCCGAGCTTCGCATCGAAGTGGAATCCACCCAAACGAGCACAACCGAGGACTCAACGTCGGCTTCAGCAGGCCCATGAGCCGACAGCACCCCACACAATGACGAAGTCCGCAAACGCAGTGGGCAGGGATGGCTACGTCGCTCCCCTTGGGGCTCATCGCCCCAGGCGTCGCCCGCTCGCTCATCCGGGCTCACGGTCTGAACTAGCAGCCGGAGTGTGCTGCGCCTTGCTGCTGGCGTTCGGCCTGCTCTTCGGTGGCGGTACTGCGAACAACCTGATGTCCGATCTGCTGGTGCAACTGCTGGCCAGCGTCGTGCTCGTGTGGGGCTTGCAGCGTCTGGACTGGTCGACGCTGTCCCGATCTCAGCGCCAGTTGCTGGGAATTCTTGCCTTCGTGATGGCGGTTCCGTTGCTGCAATTGATTCCCTTGCCGACCGCGATCACCTATCTGGCGCCCGGGCGATTCGAGATTTTCTCGGAGCGCGCCGCACTGGGTCTGGAGCTTCCGACGTTCGCGCCCTGGTCGCTGGATCCGGGCGCCACGCTGGCTGCCTTCCGCGGCTTGCTGCCCACGGCGGCGCTGGCCGTGTTGGGCTGCCAGCTCAGTGTAATCTGGCTCCAGCGGATGACCATGCTGGTGGTGCTGATCGCGCTGGTGATGGTGCCACTGGGCATCGCCCAGGTCGCACAGGGCGCTCAAAGCGAGTTGCGGCCTTATGTGCCTACCAATGTGCATGATGCCGTCGGTCTGTTCGCCAACCGCAACCATTACGCGGGATTCCTGGTCACGGCGCTGATCTTTGTCATGGCCCATCTGGTTCATCGAGGCGAGCACCGCAGCGCGCGCGCTACCCGCGTCCTCCAGCAGCTGGGTTGGTTGATTGCGGGCGCCATGCTGCTGATTGGCATCATGCTGTCGCGCTCCCGCGCTGGCGTGGTGCTGGCGGGTATCGCTGTCATGACTTTCCTGGTGATTGCCTTCCTGCGGCGCCGGGAAGATCCGACTACCTTCCGCTGGCTGTTCGGATTCGCCCTTGCTGGCGGCCTGATGGCTTTTCAGTTCGGTTTCTCGGCGATTGCCGATCGTCTGAGTCAGAGCGGTGACTACCGGCTGCAGCTGATACCGGCCGCGCTTGATCTGGCCAGCAGTTTCGCCTGGTTGGGGACGGGCCTTGGCAGTTTCGTTGCCACCTATGCCGCTCACGAACCGATCGAGGTTCTGGGGGCAAAGATCGTGACCCATGCCCATAGTGATTGGGCCGAGCTTTGGGTGGAGTTAGGCGTAGTGCTGGTGCCCTTGACCCTGATGGCAGGGGCCTGGCTGGTTTCGCGAGGCCGAGAAATCGTGCCGCGGGCTGTCCATCACTCGCTGCATTTTTCCGGCTTGCTGATTGTTGTGCTGCTGAGTCTGCATTCGCTGGTCGACTATCCCTTGCGCACCACGTCGGTCTCGATGGTGCTGGTGCTCGCGGCATTGCTCTGCGCGCACAGCCTGCGGCACGCCTCGGAGCCGCCTTCGGGCGATCGGGCGTCACGCCACAAGCATCCGGAGATGGATTCTGATCATTGAGCTGAACAACGCGCGCCCAGCCGTCATCGGCCTGGGCTATGTCGGCCTGCCGCTGGCATTGGCCTTCGCCCGTCAGCGCCCGACGCTGGGATTCGACATCGATACCGTCCGCGTTGCCGATCTGCAGGCCGGGCGTGATGCCAGTGGCGAATGCAGTGCCGACGAGATCGCGCAGTCGACCCATCTGCAGCTCAGCTGTGATCCCGCCGAGCTGGCAGCAGCCAACGTCTACATCATTGCAGTGCCGACGCCGGTGAACCGGCACAAATGGCCGGATCTGCAGCCCTTGTTGGCCGCCACCCGCACCGTCGCAGCCGTCCTCAAGAGCGGTGACGTCGTGATTTACGAATCCACCGTCTACCCTGGCGCCACCGAGGATGTCTGCGTGCCGGCGCTGGAGCAGCACAGCGGCTTGCGCTTCAATCAGGATTTCTTCGTCGGCTACAGCCCCGAACGCATCAATCCCGGCGACCGTCAGCGGCGACTCGCAGATATCGTCAAGGTCACGTCCGGCTCAACTCCGGAAGCAGCGGCCTTCGTCGATGCGCTCTATCGCGACATCGTGCCGGCCGGCACCCACTCGGCACCGTCAATCCGTGTGGCCGAGGCCGCAAAGGCCATTGAAAACACCCAGCGCGACGTCAATATCGCCCTGGTCAACGAGTTTGCCCAGTTGTTTGCCCGGCTCAGCATCGACACCGAAGCCGTGCTGAAGGCGGCCGGCACCAAGTGGAATTTCCTGCCCTTCAGGCCCGGACTCGTCGGTGGTCACTGTATCGGCGTCGATCCCTACTACCTGGTGCACAAGGCCCAGGAAGTGGGCTACCACCCCGAGCTGATCCTCGCCGCCCGACGCATCAACGAAGGCATGAGCGACTACGTCACCGGCGAAGTGCTCAAGCTGCTGGCGCAACATCGGATCAACATCGTCGGCGCCCGGATACTGGTGCTGGGCATCACCTTCAAGGAAAACTGCGCCGACATACGCAACACCCGCGTGATCGAAATCGTCCGCGAGCTGCAGGGCTATCACGCGCAGGTCGATGTGCATGACCCCTGGGCCGACAGCGAAGAGTGCCGACGCGACTACGCCATCACGCTCTGCCCGCAGCCGGACCCGGCCAGCTACGATCTGATGCTGCTTGCCGTCGCCCACCGACAATTCGCCGAGCAGAGCAAGGACGAGATTCGCCAGTACCTGAAACCAGATGGCCTGCTGCTCGACCTCAAATACGCCGCCGCCCCCGGAAGCGCCGATGCCAAGCTCTGACCCCCGCAGTCGTGGAGCAGTGCCCGGTCCAATCCTGTTCAGATGCGTAATGGCGAGCAACGTAGGTTGGGCTAAGGCCGCACGCCGTGCCCAACAACGGCGCCCCAGATCGTTGGGCACGGCCTGCGGCCTTAGCCCAACCTACCCAAAGCAAGCACACCCTGCCGAGCAAGCTCGGCACTACCAAAGCCTCGTACACCGATGCTCTGGTAGAGCGGAGCTTGCTCCGCTGCTTCTGCTGGACTTTGGCTCTTGCTCTGTCTTGAAGCAAGATCCGCACACCGTGCCGAGCAAGCTTGCACTACGTGGGCCCAGCTCCCATGGCATCCATCGTGGACTCACGCTCCATTTGACCCATTTCCCTGAATCATGTGCGGCATAGCCGGCACGCTGCGCCTGCGCGATAGCGCCTCGGCCGTCGACGCTGCGTCGCTCGACTGCGTGCGCGACCACATGCGCGCGCGCGGTCCGGACGGCGCGGGAACCTGGATTTCGCCGGACGGTCGTGTTGGTCTGGCGCACCGCCGTCTGGCAATCATCGACCTGTCCGAGCGCGGCGCGCAGCCCATGCATGCGGGGCATCTGTCGATCACCTTCAATGGCGAGATCTACAACTATCAGCATCTGCGCCGGGAACTCGAAGCCCAGGGTGAGCAGTTCCAGTCGGATTCCGATACCGAGGTCCTGCTGAAACTGTACGCCCGGGACGGCGTTGCCATGTTCGAAACGCTGCGCGGCATGTACGCGCTGGCGATCTGGGACAGCCGCGAGCAGGTGTTGTTGCTGGCCCGTGATCCTTTCGGCATCAAGCCGCTGTATTACGCCGAGGCCGAGGGTTGCGTCTGGTTTGCCTCGCAAGCGCGCGCCCTGGCCGACACCGGCATGGTCAGTGCCGAGCCCGATACCCGGGCCTGGACCCAGTTTCTGCTGTGGGGCAGCGTACCGGAGCCACGAACTGCCTACCGCGCGATACGCGCCGTGCCGGCCGGGGCCTGGATGAAACTCAGTCCGAAGGCCGGCATCGGGGCACCGCAGGCGCACACCAGTCTGGCGCAGACTTATGCCAGCTCGGGGCAGGGCGCCAGCGCCGCCCAGATCAGAGAAGCCACGCTGGACAGCGTGCGTCACCACCTGATTGCCGATGTTCCGGTAGGCGTGTTTCTGTCCGCCGGCATCGACTCCGCCGCGGTATTGGGCCTGGCGCGGGATTCCGGTGCCAGCCCACAATCGGTCACGCTGGGCTTTGCCGAATTCGCCGGCAGCGCCCGCGACGAAAGCCCGCTGGCTGCGGAAGTGGCGGCGCTCTATGGCTCGGCGCATCAGGTGCGCAGGGTCGATCGTGCCGAGTTCGAGCGCGATCTGCCGGCGATTCTTGCCGCCATGGATCAGCCTAGCATCGATGGCATCAACACCTGGTTTGTGGCCAAGGCGGCCCGGGAGCTGGGATGGAAAGTGGCGCTCAGCGGCCTCGGTGGCGATGAGTTGTTCGGCGGGTATCCGTCCTTCCGCGATCTGCCACTCTGGACCCGCTGGCTGGGCTGGGCCCGGCACACGCCGCGTCTGGGCGAATTTGCCGGTCGTCTGGTCGGGCGCATCCTCAAACACCCGAAAGCCCAGGGTCTGCTGCGCTACGGCGGCACCTGGTCAGGTGCCTACTACCTGCGGCGCGGCTTGTTCATGCCCTGGGAAATCGAGGCCGAGCGCCCCTCATGGCTACCGCAAGACCGCGATGCGATCGTCGAATCACTGCAAGCGCTGGACCGGCTGCTCAGCCCCGACCCCGGCAGCGATCACGCCCGGGTCAGCGTGCTGGAATCCGGCGCCTACATGCGCAACCAGCTGCTGCGCGACAGCGACTGGGCCAGCATGGCCCAGTCCATAGAACTGCGCGTGCCGCTGGTCGACATCGAACTCAGCCGACGCCTGGGACCACACTTGCCGGCAGCCGTACCCGGTGTCGCCAAGGCCGGCCTGGCGCTGGCCCCGCAATTGCCACTGCCCGACAGCCTGATCAACCGACCCAAGAGCGGCTTCGAAACCCCGGTGGGGCAGTGGATTGCCAGCAGCAACGGCGAGCCCTGGGCGCGGGCGTGGGCGCGGCGGGTGGTCTCGATGACCACGAACTCCACTGACCGCCGGGTCGCCTGAGTGACCCGTTCGATTCTGATTCATACCATCTCCGCCCGGGATGGCGGCGTTCCACAAATGGTCGAGTTTGCCGCACAAACATTGCAGCACCAGGGTTGGACAGTGGAGTTGGCTTACTACCAGCCGTACAGCCAGTCACCGGAGCTGTCGACTCCCAGTTTCGCGCTGGGAAGGCGCAGACCGCGAAGCCGCCGCGAAGATGGAATCGCCTCCGTACCGGCCACCGCGCTGGGGGCCTGGCTGCCTGAACTTGAGTTCACTCACTATTGGCCGCGGCGGGAATGGCAGCTGTTGATGGACGGTTTCGACGCACATCTGGTCGTCTCCGGCAATGCGCTTGCAGGCACCGCCCTGGCCCGCACCCATCGCCGCTTTGCCGCGTGGATTGCGACAGACTTTGATGGTGACCGAATCAACCGGGTCGCGAAGTTCCCATGGCCGCGGCGACTCCTCGACAGAGTCCTCAACGCTCCAGTTGCCAGACAGCTCGAGCGACAGGTACTGCGCTCAGCTCGAGTCCTGGCCCTGAGCCGGCACACGGCACAACAGCTCAACCGTGTCGCAGGTGCGGACGTCGTGTCGGAAATACTGGTTGCGCCTGTGGATACCGATCATTTTCGACCCGAGGCGGGAACTACGCAGCCCCTGCGGGTCGGTTTCTCGGGACGCCTGGCGGACCCCAGGAAGAATCTACCGCTGCTGCTGGATGCGCTGGCCAGCGCGAGAAGTCAGGGCTGCCAACTGACGGCAGTGCTCATCGGCTGCAGCCCCAGCGCGGAATTGAACCGCGAACTCGAGCAACGCCAGCTCGGTACCGCGGTGCGAGCGCTCTCCTACATGGACCGAAAGGCCTTGGCCGTTGAGCTCAGGCAACTGGATGTGTATGCACTTCCCTCGCATCAGGAGGGTCTGTGCATCGCAGCGCTTGAGGCCATGGCCAGCGCGGTTCCCGTGGTGAGTACGCGATGCGGTGGGCCGGAAAACTATGTAGTAGACGGCGAGAACGGCTATCTGGTCGACAGTGATGCCGAAACAATGGGCGCCGCCATTGCCAGCATCTGCACGGATCGGCCGCTTCGTGATCGCATGGGATCGGCTGCGAGGGAGACCGTGCTGCGCGATTTCGGCAAGGCTGCGTGCGCAGCCATTCTGATCAAACATATTGAGGCCTCGGCACTCGCCGAACACATGACTGAGGAGACGGCTTGATGCGAGCCTTGATTACCGGTGGGGCAGGTTTTATAGGCACGAACGCCTGCCTGCATTTTGCTCGTCAGGGTTGGGAAATCTGTGCACTGGACAATTTGTCCCGCCGCGGAACGGACACAAACCTGGAATGGTTGCGGGCGCAGATCCCGGTAACGCTGGTGCAGGCAGACGTGCGTGATGCCGCCGCGGTCGACAAGGCTGTCGCTGACTTCCGTCCTGATCTGGTTCTGCACTTGGCCGGTCAGGTGGCTGTCACGACTTCAGTCAAGGATCCCCGCGAAGACTTCGAGATCAACGCAGCAGGCACCTTCAACGTGCTCGACGCAGTCCGCCGACATGCCCCCCTGGCCTTTTTCATCAATGCCTCCACCAACAAGGTCTACGGAAAGCTGGAACACCTGGGTGTGGTGGAGCGCAGCGGGCGCTACGAGTACGCCAATCATCCCTTCGGGGTTGCCGAGAGCGAAAGGCTGGACTTTCATTCGCCCTACGGCTGCTCCAAGGGCGTGGCCGATCAGTACACGATTGACTACGCCCGCATCTATGGTCTGAAGACCGTCACTTTCCGACAGAGCTGCATCTACGGTCAGCGCCAGCTCGGCATCGAGGATCAAGGCTGGGTGGCCTGGTTTGCCATTGCCGCCACGCTGGGCAAGCCCCTGAGCATCTATGGCAACGGCAAACAGATTCGGGATGTTCTGGACGTGCGCGACCTCGTTCGTGCCTATGAGGCTGCGTACCACCACAAGGATGTAGTGGCTGGACGGGCCTACAACATCGGCGGCGGGCCGGAACAGACTCTGAGTCTGCTGGAACTGTTGGCACATCTTGAGGAACAGACGGGCAAACGCATCCAGCCGGCATTTGCAGACTGGAGACCCGGCGATCAACCGGTCTTCGTCTGCGACGTCCGCGCTGCAAGAAAGGACTTCGGCTGGGAACCAGGCATCAAGGTCAAGCAGGGTGTCGCCGACCTGATCGACTGGGTTTCGCGCAACCGGGAGTTGTTCAATTGGATGTAAATCATCCATCGCCGAGTGCCAGCGAGCAGCTGCACGAAGCCTACTTCGGCCACACCCACACCACGCTGATCCGTCCCCGCAGTGGCTGGCATCTGCCGGATTTCCGGGAGATCTGGGCTTACCGTGAGCTGCTCTGGGTGCTGGCGCTGCGCGATGTGCGGGTGCGCTACAAGCAGGCGGTGCTGGGTGCCGCCTGGGCCCTGATTCGCCCCCTGCTGCAGATGCTGATCTTCACGGTGCTGTTCGGGCGCCTGGCCAAGATTCCATCCGATGGCGTGCCCTACTCGGTGTTTGTGTTCGCAGGCTTGTTGCCGTGGACCTTCTTTGCCACCACCGTCGCTGCCAGTTCCGGCTCGCTGGTGGCATCGGCCAATCTGGTCAGCAAGGTCTATTTTCCCCGATTGATAGTCCCGGCGGCCTCGATGGGCAGTGCACTGGTGGACTTCATGGTATCGCTGTTGCTGCTGTTGCTGCTGATGCTGTGGCAGGGCGTCGGCTTTTCCGCCGGCATGCTGCTGGCGCCCGTGCTGATGCTGGGCATGATCACGCTGGCCATGGGCGTGGGCACCTTGCTCGCGGCCATCAGCGTGACCTATCGCGATGTTGCCCAGGTGGTGCCCTTCGTGATTCAGCTGTGGATGTTTGCCACGCCGGTGATCTATCCCGCCAGCTTCATCCCCGAACAATGGCGCTGGGTACTGCTGGTCAATCCTATGACCGGCTACACCGAGGCCTTCCGCGCCAGTGTTCTTGGCACCCCGATCGACTGGACCATGCTCGGTGTGTCGGTACTGACCTCCATCATTCTGCTGGTGATCGGCATTGCCTATTTCCAGCGAGTCGAACAGCGTTTTGCCGATGTCATTTGATCTGGCCCGCTCTTCGGAGGGACGCGCGCCTGTGCGGCCGCTCTTGTTCCCGCGCCAAACGATCAAGAGCGGCGCCGCAGGCGCGGCGCCCTCCACGGGCGGGATTGCAACGTCCCTATGAGCGCCGCCATCAGCGTCTCCGGACTCGGCAAGGAATACCGTCTGGGTGCCACCGTCAGCGGCTCCTTGCGTGAGCTACTCGCCGCCCCGGCCAACTGGTTCCGTGCCAAACCGGAACCGCAGTCCTTCTGGGCCCTGAAAGACGTCAGCTTCGACATCAATCCCGGTGAAGTCGTGGGTGTCATCGGACGCAATGGCGCCGGCAAGAGCACCCTGCTCAAGCTGATGAGCCGCATCACCTCGCCCAGCGTCGGCAGCATCGCATTGCGCGGTCGATTGACCAGCCTGCTGGAAGTCGGCACCGGTTTCCATCCCGAGCTCACCGGTCGGGAAAACATCTTCCTCAACGGCGCCATCATGGGCATGGGCAAGCGCGAGATCGCCCGCAAGTTCGATGAAATCGTCGCCTTCGCCGAGGTCGAGCGTTTCCTCGATACGCCGGTCAAACGCTATTCCAGCGGCATGTACGTGCGTCTGGCTTTTGCCGTGGCCGCGCATCTGGAGCCCGACATCCTGATCATCGACGAGGTCCTCGCCGTCGGTGACGCCCAGTTCCAGAAGAAGTGCCTGGGCAAGATCGAAAACGTGGCCGGCAGCGGCCGTACCGTGATGTTCGTCAGCCACAACATGGCCACCATGGCCGCGCTCTGCACCCGTGCGCTGTTCCTCGCCAACGGCGAACTCAAACTCGACGGCCCGGTGCGCAGCGCCATTGACGCGCATCTGCAGCAACTGGAGCAGATCGGCACCGCGCCGCTGGCAGAGCGCACCGATCGGACCGGCGATGGCCGACTGCGCTTCACCGGCTACTGGCTGGAGAACGCCGACGGCGAAGTCGTGCCCACCGCCCTGCTGGGAGACGAAGTGCGGGTATGCCTGGCCTATGAAGCACAGACGGACCTGGAACAGGTCTTCGTCGCCTTCGACATCCGCGACCAGCTCGGCGAAGCCGTCAGCAATCTCAACACCGCCGACGTCGGCTCCGACTTCGCCCGCATCAAGGCCGGCCGCGGTATTTTCCGCTGCGCGCTCAGCAAGTTCCCGATACGCGCCGGCCGCTACCACGGCAACATCTACGCCTCGGCCCGAGGACATGTCTGCGACTTCCTGCAGGCCGGCATCGTCATCGATGTCGAAGACGGCGACTTCTATGGCACCGGCTCGCTGCGCAATCCCTGCCGAGTGATGCTGCAGCAGCGCTGGTCCCAGAGCTGAAATGCAATCTGCTTTGACAAATTGTCGCCAATGAACTGGGCGCGTGTTACATCGAAGTCCGAACTGATCCGGAAATTGCTGCCGGATCTTCCCATCACATTGCCGTTAATGGGAACTCGCCGCATCCGCTTCAGCCTGAAGAAGCACATGGGCTTCTTTAGGCTGTCGGTTCGCATGCGCGAAATTACGAGCGCCTTGAACATTCTGCAGTGGGTGCCGCGAGGTGGCGTGATCTTGGATGTGGGCGCCAATATCGGCTTTTACACACTGGTGTTTTCGACTCGACAGGATGTCCGGGTGCATGCGCTGGAGCCATCACCAATCGCCTTGCCCTGGTTGCGGGAGAATTTGCAAATCAACGGACTCCAGGACCTTCCAGTGCACGAGTTCGTACTCTCCGGTGAAGATGGCACGGTGAGCTTCTCGCTGGACCATCGGACTACCGCCGCCTCGCACGTGGCAGCGCCCGGCGAGCCCGGCATAGTGCTGCCGGCCCGATCGCTGGACAGTCTGGTGCATGAAGGGCGCATCCCTCCTCCGGACGTCATCAAGTTCGATGTCGAAGGCCACGAACTGCGCATATTCGAGGGTATGACCGAACTGATCCAGGCGCGGAAGACCTCGATCTATCTGGAAGGCGGTAACCGCGCTACCGACGGCGAAATCGCAGCTGCGCGATACCTGATTGACCGGGGCTATCGTATCCGCGATTGCGCGACCGGCGACGAGATTCCGGCTCACAGCGAGAGCTATCCCTTTCTGGCAACACCCACGTGAGCCATCACGCAAGGCCGGGAAACTCGATTTGAGCCATCGTGCAAATTCCAACTTCACACCGGACACACGCTATCGCATCCGCGTGCTCCTCGGTCACCTGCTCTATCGAGTAGGCGCCTTCCGGCGCTTGCTGCCACTTTACGCCCCAGCACAGGGCAAACTAGGTGCGCGCTGCCTGGCCTACCTCGATCACTACCTGCGCAGCGTCACCATCGCCGAGGCCGATCTGGACCTGGCGCCGCTGGGCGCCCGTTTTGCCTGTGACCTCAACGACCACATGCTGGCGCCGTACCTTCGCAATGAAGCACCCATCTACGAACTGGCCGAGATCAACTTCTTTCGCCAGCAGGTGCGCTCTGGCGATCACATCATCGACATCGGCGCCAATCACGGTTTCTGGGGCATCACCCTCGCCAAAGCCGCCGGCACCGGGTCGCAGCTGCAGCTCTTCGAAGCCAACCCAACGATCGCCCGCCGCGTGCGCCGAACGCTGTCGCTGAACCCGCAAGTGAACGGCCGGATCCACGAGCTTGCGGTCACCGACGGTACCAGCAGCCAGATCAGCTTCTATCGCCCGCAAGACAATCTCAGCGGTCTTGGCTCCACGGTACTGCATGACTTTGCCAATGAGCGCGGCTATCTGCGGGCCGACGATCGCATCATCGTCCACGCCCGCTCCATCGATCAGTTGATGGACTCGGGCGACATCACCGGTATGGATCTGGTCAAGATCGATGTCGAACAGGCCGAAGACGCCGTTGTTGCCGGCGCCAAGCGAGCGTTGACCCACTTCAAGCCACGATTGCTGATGGTCGAGACCGGAACAGGCAGCAATGCCACCAGGACGCTACTCAAGCTCGGCTACCAGATGACCGCCTTGCACCCTGACGGCAGCGAAAGCGCAGCGCCACCCGACCACTGGGGCAATCTGTTGTTTCGTAGAGAAGCTGCATGACCCGCGCGCACGATGATCCATGCCTCGTTGGCCGTAAGGCTGGTTACGCGACGATCACCGCGATCCAGGACATATCCAAGACCCGTCATTGCGAGCGCAGCGAAGCAATCCAGGCTCGCGACTTGGGCGCGCCCTCGAAATGCCAAATCGCCGCCGATGTTCGCCACGAACACAACCACGTCTATGGCACCGAACCTTCGCCATTGACGCCCGGAATCGGTCGGCACAAGGGCGACGCGCGCAATCGGCAACATCCGCTTTCCTCGGATCGATCGGCAGCAAGCCCGTGTTAAATCTGGCCCATAAAATCCGCCGGGCCCGATACCATTGCGAGGAACTCCCGGCATCTGTTGCCATCCGCGAGATTCTCTGGGAGTTCGCCCACAAGATGCTTCGGTCTGGCGCCGTTGTCAGCTATTCCCAGTTCGCGGAGACCCATATCGCGAAGGGATTTCTGGATATCAACAAGATCGGTTACTACGTAGATGTGGGGTGTAACCACCCCATGTGGAATTCGAATACATACGAGTTCTACCTGCGCGGATGGCGGGGGCTCGCAATAGACGCAAATCCAGCTTGCACCAGAACTTTCGCAAAATGGCGGACGCGTGACACCGTTGTTTCTGCCGCTATTTCGCATGATGTACGCACAGCACATCTCAATATCGAAGCATCTACGCTGATGTCCAGTATTTCAGATGCCTTCACTTCGGCCATGGTGCCAAGCAGTCGGGTAGTTTCCAAGCTGGAGATTCAGGCCCAGCGACTCGATGAGATAATGCGCGCCAACGGAGTTCCAGCAAGGTTCGATTTGCTGTCAATCGATGTGGAGGGCGTCGACGAAGATGCGCTCAAGTCATTCAGTCTTGAGGAGTATCGCCCGGCAGTCATACTGATCGAAGTTCATGGAATTGATCTCCTTCGACCAGCGGAGCACCCAGTGGTCGGTTACTTGATAAGTAACGGGTATGAGTTTGTCTCTCTATGCCGTTTTACGGGCGTTTTTGTGGATCGGCGCAATTTTACGGATCAACCTGCAAGTGTTTGAGCGCAGTAGCCGAAGGCAACGCCATGGGCTCTTGAAGACCGTTTTGCGCCTGGCGCGGCTGCTGAGCCGCGCAACTGACTCGCGTTGTCTGGCCAACCGGCTGTGACCAACTCGTCCAAGCCGGAAGTCAGCGTCATCATGCCCGTCCACAACCGCGCCTGGTGCGTGGCTGAGGCCATCGATTCGGTCATGGCTATCACCAATCACCAGATCGAATTGCTGGTGATCGACGACGGCAGCACCGATGACACCCCCAGGGTCCTCTCGGAAGCCAAGTCCCGTCATGGAGGCCGGATCGTTCTTCTGCAGCACCCTGGAGGCAACAACCACGGCATTGCGGCCAGCCGCAACCTGGGGCTCGCCGCGGCGCGCGCACCCTTCGTCGCCTTTCTCGATTCCGATGATCTGTTCCTTCCCAACCGCTTTGACGAAGCCCTGTCGTGGATGCAGGCGCATCCGGAAATCCTGGCTGGCCTGGAACCCTATGAGCTTGAAGACCATGGACAGGTGACTCTGGAAAAGCACCTGACCGAACTTGGCACCGACGCCGGGGGCAAGGTGGACGCACTGGATGCGATGCTGACGAAAAGCATGCATTGGACTGTCCCCGTAGTCACCGTGCGTCGCGAAGCCTTCGAACTCTTGGGGGTATTCAACCCGAAGTTCAGGGTCGGCGAAGACACCGCCCTGTGGCTGCGCTTCGCGGCAGCCCGATCCGTCGGTGTGATTTCATCGCATCGGCCGGTCGCCCGTATTCGCCGCCACGAGAATCACTCGTGGGCCACTGTCGATGCAGATAATGCATGGTTGGTATATCTGGATGCGTTGCTCGATGCGCACATGCTTCTGCGCGAATACCCCACGCTCGTTGATAAATATTCGCGCAGACTCTTGTCCCAACGTGTCCGCAGTTATCTCGTCGAGACGCTGATTCGTTCCGGAACCGAACGTCGGACTCGTGTGCGGGCTTGGTGGCGTTCCGTCAATACCGTACCGACCCTTGTTCTGGATCCTGCAGTCCTGAAAACGCTGTTCCGGCAGCTACTTGCGCCAGTCAAAGCATGATGGGGACCGAGCGAGAATCTCTGAATAGGGCTGCTGTGGACCTCCCGCAGATCTGCGACAGAGCGGCCGCCTGAACGATGCTATTTAATAGCTGGGAATTTATATTGCTTTTGGCATGCACGCTCGGACTCTATTACGTGCCGGCCTTTAGGCGCGCACAGGTCTTGATCCTGGTGGCGGCGAGTATAGTGTTCTACGGCGCATATCAACCAAAACTGCTGCTCCTGCTGCTGCTTTCGCTGATCATCAATGTTCTCGCAAGTCACGCTGTTGTCCATGGCAATCCCACTCGACGTTGGCACTACGCAGCGATCGGCGTGATTTTCAATCTGGTAGTCCTGGTGTCCTTCAAATACGGCCCATTGCTAGCGACGACTACAGGACTGGACGCGACTTCAATCGGCCATCTGCTTGTCGTGCTGCCACTCCCGCTGGGCATCTCGTTCTTCACTTTCCATGGCATCACGCTGTTGGTGGACACATTTCGAGCCAGAAATACAGAAACGCCTTCGACGGTAGATTCGAACCTTTGGATCCATGGTTTGCGGACTAGTCTCTATTTTCTGTTCTTCCCGCAGTTGGTTGCCGGGCCTATCACAAAATCGAGAAATTTCTATCCCCAGATCGTACCAAAAACGTGGAGTGACGTAAGACTGTCCCGCTGTTTCAGGCAGACAACGCTCGGCTTCTTCATGAAAATAGTAGTGGCGGACAACCTCGCGCAACAGACCTTTTGGATCGCCTATCCCTATTTCATGGCGAAATCCAGTGCCGATCTCGTTGTGATGTTGGTTGGTTATTCGATGCAGATCTTTGCCGATTTTGCCGGCTATTCACTCATCGCCTTGGGCGTCGCCGGGTTGTTTGGCTACCGATTGCCGGAGAACTTCAACTCGCCATATTTGTCGAAGAGTTTCTCGGAATTCTGGACGCGCTGGCATATTTCTCTGTCGAGCTTCCTGAGAGAATATCTCTACGTGCCATTGGGGGGCAATCGACACGGATCGTTGCGAACCTACATAAACCTACTGGTGGTCATGGTGCTCGGGGGTCTCTGGCACGGGGCTGCTTGGAGTTTCCTGGTTTGGGGGGCGGCCCATGGTTTCGCGCTGGCGATAGAAAGATTTGTCGGAAATCACTACACGCCCCCGAACACCGTCGCGATAAAGATTACTCGCGCATTCGGGGTCTTTCTCTACGTTTCCTGCGCTTGGCTCCTCTTTAAGCTCACTGATTTCGCGCACGTCCTTCAATATCTGCGTTCATTTGCGGGGAACTGGGAGCTGGAGAACAGTCCCGGCCTTCTGCCATTTGTTCTCCTGTACTCTATTCCCGTAGTCGTCTGGCACTGGGCAAAAGAATTCCGGGCATCTTCGCGCGTCCTTCGATCCCATAGAGTCGAGCCCGTGATATACGGCGCCATGATTTTCTTGATGATTACGAATACTGGCACACCCCAGGATTTTGTCTATTTCCAGTTTTAATTCATGCAGTTGTTGATCCGTTCATTGCTGGTCACAGTTGTGCTGTTGGTCTCGCATGAGGCCATCTTTCGTCTTGTCAAGGGGCGATATCAGGCCAGTGCCGAAAACATCACCGTAGGCAATGGAATAGTCGGCCAAGATTATCTCTATGAGCGCGCAAATGCGAACTATGTGATTGTTGGCAGTTCGCTCAGCGGACGAATCCAGACCGGTATGCTTCCAACAGGTACGATCACGCTTGGTCTTAGCGGCTTAGGCGCTTGGGATGGGTTAAGTCTAGTCGGCGCTGCAGCCACAAAGCCCCGAGTGCTGCTCGTTGAGGCGAACATGATCTTTCGCAGACCGAGTATCGAATACCAGCGTCACTTGTTGGGGCAGCCCTGGAGGTTCCTTCGAGGTCGCCTCGTTGGTCTGAGGGACGCTGCACGACCTATCGCCTTTCTTGCAGATCTTGCGCGGGCCTTGTGGCGTCGAGTCGCTCCAATCACTGTGGTGGATGAATCGGTTTCGGCGCCTATTGGGGCAGCAAGTCTTGATGACGATGGGCTTTTTGAACGGCTGATCACGGCACAGCGCCGTCTCTATGACAGTCCACTCTCCGGTGCGGATCGGGACTTCATCGCAGCCCAGGCGAAGCAATTGCGAGTGCTGGCGAGTGCGGGTGTACATGTCGAGTTCTTCGAGATGCCGGTCAATCCAGCACTGTGCGACAGCACCCGCCCCTTGCAGTTGCGAACCTGGCTGCGACTGACGTTTCCCGAAATTCCCTATCGCCAAATTGGCCGTTGCGCGGATTTCGAAACTACCGATGGTATTCACTTGTCGACGGAGGAGGCAGAGCGTTGGACCCTGGGGTTTGCAGAAACGATGCAGGCAATGATTCCGTGAGGCTAGTGATCGCTACTGGTCCCAATCTTCCAGTGCCTGCGATCCGAGGAGGGGCCGTCAACCGCTTCTGGAGTCAGATGGGTCCTGCGCTTGTTCGTCAGGGCGTCCAGGTGACAATTTGCGCGCGCGCAGATCGAAACCAAACGCCTTCTGAAAATGTGGAAGGGGTTCGCTATTACCGTTGCGGCGGATTCGACAGCATGGGGATTCGTGAGTACGATTATGTCCGCAGCTTATTGTACGCCTTTCGGATGTGGGTGACGCTGCCGAAGGCTGATCTGTACATTCTCAATGATGCGTTCTCTCCGCTGCTCGCAGGATTATGTCGCAGAGGCAACCGGACTGTAGTGGCTGTCGGTCGTGCGCCCAAGGGGCAATTCCGGTGGTTCTCGCGAAGGCTTCACTTCGTGGCGCCGACAAGCGAAATCAAGCGTCGTATTGTGAAAGAAGCGCCTCACTTGGAAGCATGCTGCAAAGTATTGCCCTACGCAATCGACTACAACCGATTGGCATCAACGGATGGCGCGGCGGCGGGCAACACGGACCGGGATGCGCGCTTGCTTTACGCAGGGCGCATTCACCCTGAAAAGGGTATCGGTTTGCTTGTCTCAGCATTCCGGCAATTTCACGAGGTTCATCCGAATTTTCGCTTATCAATTCTCGGTCCTTGGCTAGAAGAACAGGGTGGCGGGGGAAACGCCTATCGTCGAGAAATGCAGCGCGAAGCCAAAGGGTTACCGGTCGACTGGCTGGAACCCGAGTTTGATTTCGATCGTCTTTCGGCATATTACCGATCAGCGCAATATTTTGTCTATCCGTCGCTTGCAACTGATGGCGAGACATTCGGCGTGGCGCCACTGGAAGCCATGGCGTGTGGCGCAATCCCGATCGTGTCGGGTCTTGAGTGTTTCGATGATTTCATTCAGGCCGGCCAGAACGGATTCCGCTTCAGTCACCGGGTCTCCGACGCAGCCGGGGCGCTGGCCAAGGCGATGTGCGCTGCCGTTGCGAGCGACGCGCAACGTTTGTCGTTAGCAGCGACGGATACGGCAAGGCAGTATTCAATCGATACGGTTTCCAGGCAGTGGTTCGACTACCTTTCGACCTTGGTCCGGTCCTGATGGAACTTGCTCCGATCGTGCTTTTCGTTTTTCGCCGACCCAGGCACACTGCCCAGTTGTTGGAATCACTGGCTCGTTGCGCCGAGATTTCCGCGTCGAAGCTGGTGGTTTATTGCGAAGGTGTCAAGGATCAGCGGGACTGGGCGGATATCGCGGCGACGAGAAAGTTGGTCCGTGATTTTCGTTCGGCTGCAACTATCGATATCATCGAACATGATGCCAATTTGGGTTGCGCCAAGTCGATCATCTCCGGCATCAGCGAAGTTCTTGCTTCCCATGATCGTATAATCGTACTTGAGGATGATTTGGTCCTGTCCCGGCACTTTCTTTCTTTCATGAACTCGGCCCTAATCAGATATGCTGCGGATGATCATGTCATGCACGTATCCGGATACCAGTACCCGATAAATCTGGAGGATCAGCCAACCGCATTGAGCGTGCCCTTCATCAACCCATGGGGTTGGGGCACTTGGAAGCGCGCTTGGCAGCGCTTTGATCGCTCCTATCGATACCTTGATTGGGCCGACAGATTCTGGTGGAGGCGGTTTCGACTTGACTCCCTTGGGGCGTTCGAGCTCCGAAAGGCGCTCGCGCAGGCGAAAGCCAATGAACTTGATGAGTGGGACATCAGCTGGTCGTTGACTGTATTCGCGCACCATGGCCGAGCGATCTTCCCGAGGCGTTCGCTCGTTGGCACACTCGGGTTTGATGGAAGTGGTACGCACGAGATGAATGGCGAGTATTGGGTAGATCCGCAGTCAGTTATTGATAATGTCGAGGATCAGCTCCCGGACCAGACTCGGCCTTGCAACTCCGATTTAGCAATGTTCGCGGCAAGGATGAAAGGTGGGGAATCAGTAATCCGGCGTTCGCTCAATCACCTGCGCGGCGAGTGGGGTTGGCGATATTCGCTAGCGAGCCTGAACGGAAGGCAGAGAAATTGACAGGTTTTGACGAGGAGGAAGTGGTCTCGCCGGTTCGAGTCTCCATCGTCGTCCCGTCCTACAACCAGGGCCGCTTCCTCGACGCCACGCTGAGATCGCTATTCGACCAGAATGACCCCAATCTGGAAGTCCTGCTGGTCGACGGCGGCAGCACAGACGAGTCGATAGACGTCATCCAACGCTGGGCGCCGCGGTTGGCCTGGTGGGTGAGCGAGAAGGACCGTGGTCAGAGTCACGCCATCAACAAGGGCTTCGAGCGTGCTACCGGCGACTGGCTGGGATGGCTGAATTCGGACGATTTGCTGCTGCCGGGCGCGCTGGCAGCGCTGCGCGCGCAAATGGCCGGGCAGCCAGATGTGCAGTGGTGGACGGGCAGTGGTCAGTTCATTGATGAGCGCGGGAGATTCCTCTCGCGCTACGGGCCGCCGCCGTTGTTGACGGATCCTGCGCAGCTGAGTGACTGGCGCGAGCACTGGATTGCGCAACCCAGTACCTTCTTCAGCCGTGGACTGTATGCCCGGGCTGGGAACGGCGTGCGCGAGGACCTGCACTACGCCATGGATCTGGATCTGTGGCTGCGCCTGCTTAAATTGGCGCCTGCGGGTTCCATCGCCCACGAGATGTCGGCTTATCGCTACCACGAGGCGGGCAAGACCTCGGCGATGGCCGTGCAGGGCGAGGCCGAGATAGTCATGGTGCTGTCCGAACATCTAGGACTGACACTGGCGCTCGACCGGGTTCGCTTGATCGCACGTGATCGCGATGCGTTTCTCCGTCGCGCCGAGCGCTATGAGCGTTTGTTGAGTCCGGTGAGCAAGCCCTATTCGCGGATCAAGCAGTTGTTGCGACGGATACGGGCCCATGGTCATGGCGCCGCCGGTGGCTGATTCACCCTGGATAGTCCCGGCGCGGAGGGTCCTCTCTGCCTGGGAGACCTGGAAGCTCGGACGTGCCCGGCGACTGGCGCGATTTGCGGGTCAGCAGGTGCTTTCCGAGGAAGATGCGAATGACGCGATTGCGGCTGCCCTGCGGCGTGGCGCGCCATTCCTCGCGGGCCGAATGGGTTTTCATGAACTGGATGCCGTGGTGACCCAGAACGGCGTGCTAGCTCGGCAGTCGTCGTCCCGGTGGCGGCGCTGGCGCAGCCAGCTGCGGGCTGAACCCGGCACCTGGAATGAGGGCTTGTTGCAATCACTGGATCAGATCGCCGGTTTCTTTCCGGCGGAACCGGAAATGGCCGCTCGCCTGGCGACGGAACTCACCCAGGCGTTCTCCGAAATTGACCTGGCCGCCATCTGGTTTCGCCGCTACGAAGACGAACTGATGCGCAGCCATGCACCGGGGGCGCGTCCCATCCTGCCCCGCGGCCTTGAACCCTATTACCACGCCAAGCCCTGGAGCATGGCGCTGGCAGGCATGCGCGTGCTCATCGTGCATCCCTATGAACAATCCATTCGCGCCCAGTTTCCTCGCCATCGTGAGATTTTCGGGTCGCGTCGCGTATGGCCGGCGTGCGAACTGCTGACCGTCAAGACCGTGCAGACATTGGCCGGTGAGCGCGCCGGATTCGACAACTGGTTCGACGCCCTGGCGCACATGCGGCGCATGATCGACGCCGTGGAGTTCGATGTCGCGATCGTCGGTGCGGGCGCTTACGGACTGCCGCTGGCCGCTCACGTCAAGCGCATGGGCAAGATGGCCATCCACATGGGTGGTGCCACGCAGTTGCTGTTCGGTATCCGCGGCAAGCGCTGGGACGACCGGCCTGAAGTGACCCGCTTGTACAACGAGCACTGGGTGCGGCCCAGTGCTGAGGAAACGCCGCCTGCGCATCGCAGCGTCGAGAATGGGGCGTATTGGTGAGTCGATTCGCGGCGGTGCTGGCGCTGATGCGTGGATGGGTCTGGAGGATGCGCAGTGGCGTCGAGTGTGCCTCTACGCCACGAATCATCGGACCACGCTGTCGATTGTTGGTCGAAAGGGGCGGCAGGCTGTCGATGGGTCGGCAGTGCAGCTTTGATCGGGATGTCGAGATCGTCGTGTACCGGGGAGGACGCCTGGTACTTGGCGATCAAGTCTATGTCGGGCATGGCAGCACCATCGCCTGTGCCGATACGATCGAGATAGGCGCCGACACGATGGTCGCTGATCTGGTGTCGATCCGGGACATGAACCATCGACGGATCCCGGGCCAGCTGCTGCGAGAGAGCGGGCTTGAAACCAGATCCGTTCACATCGGCAGCAACTGCTGGATCGCCAGCAAGGCCACCATCGTGGCGGGTGCCGACATAGGCGATAACGTGACGGTTGGGGCCAATGCCGTGGTCGTGGGCAGGGTGAACGCCGACAGCACGGTCGGCGGAATACCTGCCCGGCCGCTGGGCATTTCAGCGAATGTCTGATCTGCGGGTCAGCGTCATCCTGTGCACGCACAATCCCAAGGCGGCTCCGCTGCGCCGGGTGCTGCAAGCACTAGGGGCCCAGTCGCTGGATTCGGGCACTTGGGAACTGCTGCTGGTCGACAACGCCTGTCAGCCGGCGCTCTCGGACCGGGTTGAGTTTGCTGATGTTCTCGCCGATTTGCCGGTGCGCACGGTTGCAGAGCCGAAATTGGGTTTGACTCCGGCACGTCTGCGAGGCTTTTCGGCCGCCAGGGCAAATGTGCTGGTGCTGATTGACGATGACACCATTCCCAATGCCGACTACCTGGAGCAGGCGCTGCTGCTGTTTGATCAGCACCCTGAACTGGGCGCGGCCGGCGGTCGAATTGCAGCGGAGTACGAACTGACACCGCCGTCGTGGACGCACGGTTTCCTGGATGCGCTGGCCATTCGTGACTTCGGCGATCGCCCCATTCGCGCCCTCATCCACAATACCCTCGGCCCCTGGGAGCCTTGTGGCGCCGGCATGGTGCTTCGCAGGTCGGTTGCGCAGGCCTACATCAACACCGCTTACTCGTCCGAGCGACTGCAACTGGATCGCGTCGGGCAGGCATTGACCAGTTGTGGCGACACCGATCTGGCTCGCACGGCCAGTGATCTTGGGCTGTATCTGGCATATGAACCGGCATTGCGACTGACACATCTGATTCCGGGTGGGCGCCTGCGCCTGAGTTATCTGATGCGACTGACATATTCGATCCAACGGGACGGCCACATGTTGCTGCGAATGCGCGGTGATCGGACACCGATGGCGGCGCGTGCCTATCTGCTTCGTCTGGTGCAGGCACCGTTCTCGACGGTGTCCCTTGATCCTCGTCGCTGGATGCTCCGGCTGGCGGCCAGGCTCGGGCAGTTGGTCGGTCGTCGTGCGCCGCTCGAATCCGCCCGATGAGCACCTACCCCCGAATAACGCTGGTCACCCCGTCCTACAACCAGGGCCAGTTTCTTGAGCAGACCATCGACTCGGTGCTGAGTCAGGGCTATCCCAATCTCGACTACATCGTGATCGACGGCGGCAGCACGGATGATTCTGTCGGTGTGATCCGCAAGCACGGGCGCCATCTGAGCTACTGGGTGAGTGAGCCGGACAGCGGTCAATCAGATGCCTTGATCAAGGGCTTCAGCCGCGGCACCGGTGAGTTGATCAACTGGATCAATTCGGATGATCTGCTGCAGCCGGGTGCTCTGCACGCGGTCGCGGAGAGCTGGTTGCAGACACCGAGCACCTTTGTGGTCGGCCAGGATCATCAGTTCAGCAGCGGGCCGGATCAGCCGGTGGGTCATTTCTTGCCGGCCGGCTATGCGCATCCGGATTGCCTGAAATTCTGGAGCGGGCGTTTTCGTTACCACCAGCCGCCGACTTTCATGAGTCGCGCCGCCTACGATGCCGTGGGTGGCTTGCGGCCCGATCTGCACTACGTCATGGACTACGATCTGTATTGCCGCATGCTGGCCTTGCCAGGCGCCAGCGTGCGCTATCTGGATCGCGTGTTGAGCGCCTTTCGCCTGCATCCGGGCGCCAAGACGGCGCGCGCCAAAGCGGGGTTTCTGGCCGAGCTCCGGGAGGTCTCTCAAGCGTTGTGGCCGGCGGATTGGGATCATGAAGTGGAGTTGCAGGCCATGAATCGCTACAGCGCCGAGTGCGCCTTGTTTCAGGCGGCAGAGTCTTTCCGATCACGCGATCTGCGCTCCTGCAGTCGGGCGCTGGGTACGGCTGCACGACTGGCGCCGTGGCATGCCGCGCGCTTCGCCTTGAGCCGCTGGCGAGGTCAGGTTCATGGATGAGTTGGCCGTCAGCGTGGTGGTGCCCACCTATCAGCGCGAACAGGTGCTGATCGACACGGCCCGGTATCTGATGGCGGCGCTGGCCGATCAGGGCGAACTCATTCTGGTGGATCAGACGCCGCAACATGAAGCCGAAGTGGCTGCGCAGCTGCAGGCCTGGCATGACTCGGGTGCGCTGCGCTGGCTGCGCCGGGTACAACCTTCGATACCGGCCGCCATGAATGCCGGACTGCTGGCTGCTCGCGGTGCCGTGGTGATCTACGTGGACGACGATGTGATTCCCGACGAAGGCTTCATCGAGGCCCACCTGGCTGCCCACCGGACGCATGCGAATGCGATCGTGGCTGGGCGGGTACTGCAGCCTTGGCATGTAGACGGTAGCGCGCCGCTGGAAGGGCTGGCAGGGTCGCAGGCGGGGCCGATTGCCGAGTTCATCGGTTGCAATTTTTCCTTTCCCCGAGCCTTGGGCATGTCCATCGGTGGCTTTGACGAGCAGTTTGTCAAGGTGGCCTATCGCTTCGAGGCCGAGTTCGGCCTGCGCGCACTCAGGTCGGGCGCGACCATTCAGTTCTGGCCCACAGCAAGCCTGACGCATTTGCGGGCCGGGGCTGGCGGCACGCGCAGCTATGGCGATCATTTGCGCACCCTGCGACCCGCACATTCGGTGGGTGAGTACTACTACCTCTTTGCTTCGCGGCCGTCCGGTTGGCTGGGCCAGGCTGGCCGTCGCTTGTTCAGAAGCGCGCTGACCCGCCATCACCTGCGTCACCCGTGGTGGATACCGGCGACCTGGATCTCTGAATTGGCCGGATTGACCTGGGCACTGCGCTTGTGGGCGCAGGGGAGACGCTTGGTCAAGGAGCGCGCATGAACAGCGTCATTCTCGTATTTGGTCTTGCGGCTTTGCCCCTGGCGCTACTGGCAGCAAGCAATTGGCGCTATGCATTCCTGGCAGCAATCCTGGCCGGTTTTGCGCAGGATCCCATTCGTAAGGTGCTTGCTGGACAGCCGATCACCATGGTGGTCTTCTCCGCCTTTGTGCTGATGTTTGCGCTTGCCGGCGCCATCATGAAGCACGGCATGATTACGATGCGACCGATGGCTGGCAACAGCCCGCGTACTCATGCCTTACTTCGCCTGTTTGTCTTTTACGTGCTGATTCAGGCTGTATTGGCGCTGCTGCGCTTCCAGTCCGTAATGATCCCGGCTATCGGATCCCTGGCCTATTTGCTACCAATACCGGCTCTTTGGATGGCCTACCAATTCGTTCGCAGTTCGGCTGACGTCGGACGATTTCTTCGTGTTTATGCGGCGATCGGTGTTTTCATGGCATTGAGCATCTTCCTGGGTAATGCCGGGTTCGGGTCGACCCTGCTTGAGCCCATCGGCGGGGACCGAATCATCTTCGACCGGGTAGCCGGCATTGTCGAAACAAACTCCGGTTGGTTTCGTTCTGCCGAAGTTGCAGCGTGGCATTCCGGTGCCGTTGCCTGCATGGCGATCGTGCTGTCGGTGGCTTTCGGTGGAGCATTGACTCGCCTGTTGACTCCCGGCGTGGTGCTGTTCTGCGTCTACGCTGCCGTATTGACCGGGCGTCGAAAGGTGCTGGCGGTAGCAATGCTTTTTTGCGCGATCTACTACCTGGGCAATTATTACTTCCAGAAACGGTCAAGTCGACGCGGCGGCGTGGTCATTGTGTTAATGGTGTTTTTGATCCTTGCAGGCGCCTTGACGATGGCCCCTGAGGCGTCGACCTGGTCACCCTATCTGGCCCGGAGCAGCACGGTTTTCAGCGATTCTTGGGAGCGATTCTCGGGTTTGGGTCTGGGCTCGATCCGTGACGGTTTGGGAGCGGGCGGATTTTTTGGAATGGGGACGGGGGCTGGCGCCCAGGGTACGCAGGCTTTTGGTGCCGGTGGCGGGGTCGTTGTTGGTGGGGCATCGGAGGGCGGCTTGGGCAAGATCACAGCCGAACTGGGTCTGCCAGGCCTCCTGCTGGCCGTCGCTTCGGCTTGGCTGGTAGCGCGACAGGTTCGCCGTGCCATCGGTCTGGCCGCCGCGGCCGATCCTCGGCTGCTGAAGATGTGTCTGGGCTTGTTGGCCTTCGTCGCTGCCAACGTCCCCGTCTTCATCGGTGCCTCGCAGATCTACGGCGATCCCTTTGTACTCATCATGTTGGGCTCGATGCTGGGTTTCGTGCTTGCGGTGCCGCGTATTCTCCGCCTTCGGGAGATGCATGAACGGCAACTCGCGCAGGTCCGCAGCTTAAATGCTGGGGGGGTTGCCATGCATCAACCTGCGTATCCTTTGGATCGCCGGCCACCAGCTGTTTAGCCTGTGCGCATTCTGCATGTCGTTCCCACCTACCTCCCAGCCACTCGCTACGGCGGACCGATTCAATCGGTTCATGGTCTGTGCAAAGCTCTCGTGCAGCAAGGCCACGAGGTGCATGTCTACACCAGCAGCCTCGATGGGGCGGGGCGCCTGAATGTGCCCGAGAACGAACCGGTCGATCTCGATGGGGTCAAGGTCTGGTACTTCCGTTGCCGCTGGATTGCTGTGTGCTGGCTGCCGCAGATGGCGTCTGCCTTGCGAAATTCGGTGGAAGCATTCGACGCTGTCCATTTGCACGCCGTTTTTCTTTGGCCAACTGCCAAGGCCGCTCAGCAGGCCCGACGTCGCGGGACACCATATGTACTGTCCCCGCGCGGCATGTTGGTCCCTGAACTGATCGCCAGCAAGAGTGCGTGGCGCAAACGTCTGTGGATTCGCTGGATCGAGCGCCGCAATCTGCGGGCTGCGGGCGCCATTCATCTGACCAGTTCTACCGAAGCGGCCGACTTGCGCCGATGCGGTTTGGATCTGGCCCCGATGGTCGAGATTCCCAACGGCGTGGATTGGCCGATCAGCGCGGTTCGCCGCCCACGGGCCGGTGAACTGCTTTTCCTGGGCAGATTATCGTGGAAGAAGAATCTGACCACGTTGGTAGAAGCTCTGAGGCTCATCCCCGATGCCAGACTCACGCTGGCCGGACCGGACGATGAAGGCCTCTGGCCTGCATTGCAGGCCCAGTCACGAACGAGCGGATGCGGTGATCGGCTGCGCTGGGTTGGGGCCGTAAACGACTCACAGAAAGCTGAGCTGTTCGCCCGAAGCTGCGCTCTGGTGCTGCCCTCGATCAACGAGAATTTCGGCAACGTTGTCGTTGAGGCCATGGCGCATGGCTTGGCGGTAGTCCTGACCCCCGGCGTCGGCGTACGCGGCGTGGTGGAGGCCTGCCGCGGTGGCCTTGTGGCTGGCGACGCGACGGCATCCGGGATAGCCTCGGCGCTCAATAGCTTACTGGCCGATCCTGTGGCCGCCGAGGAGATGGGTCAGCGCGGCTCGCGCCACGTGCGGCTACACCTGTCGTGGGAGCGTGTTGCAAAGGACATGGTTCGTGTTTACGAAAAGTGCATCGCGGAGTCCAAAGTGATGGCTGGTGCGTGAGCGGCTTGTTTCGAGAGCAAGACCAGTGAACTCACTCAACTTGGTTACGCCCGTTGTCCTCACATTCAACGAGGCCTCCAACATCGAGCGGACACTGTCGGCCCTGCGGTGGGCCAATCGTGTGGTGGTTCTCGACAGCGACAGCAGCGACGAAACGCCCGCTATCGCACGAAAGTTCGCCAATGTGGACTTTTGCGAGCATCCCTATAAATCACATGCCGACAAGTGCAATCACGCACTTGACCACCTGGTTGCCGATTGTCCCTGGGTGCTTTTCATGGACGCCGACTATGTGGTCACAGACGAATTGCGGCAGGAATTGGCGGAGCTTTCACCTACGGCGGATGTGTCTGGTTATTGGATCCCGTTTCGCTACTGTGTGGATGGCACCCCGCTGCGCGGGACGCTCTATCCCCCTCGAATCTGCCTGTTTCGACCCGAAAAGGGCCGATTCGATCAGTTCGGACATACACAGTTGTTGCAACTGAAAGGCCTGATCGGTCACCTCCGATCGCCCATGCTCCATGACGATCGCAAACCTTCCAGCGAATTCGCACAACGACAAAAGCGTTATGCGGAACTCGAAGCGACTTATCTGCTGTCACAGCCCTGGCGCAGTCTCAGTTGGCCGAAGCGACTTCGAAGACTGCTGGTCATTGCTCCTTGGGCCGCACCGGCATTCGCATTGTTGTACCGCGGAGTGATCCTGGACGGATTGCCCGGTCTCAAATACGCATGGGAACGAGCGCAGGCAGAGTGGCTGATTGCCGGCGCGTTGTTCCGACAGATGTTGACCATCAGAACCAAGAGCGCTGAATGATCATACTAGGACTTAACGCCTTCCACGCTGACTCTGCTGCGGCGCTGGTGATCGACGGCAGGCTGCAAGCAGCAGTTGAAGAGGAGCGCTTTCGGCGTATCAAACATTGGGCGGGCTTCCCCAGCCAGGCCATCGAGTGGTGCCTGGAAAGTGCCGGCGTGAAGCTGGCCGATGTCGACATCGTCGCGATGAATACCGACCCCCGGGCCGGTCGTCTTGCGCGAGCCGCCTACGCAATTCGGCACATGCCCTCGCCGGCGATGGTGCTGGATCGATTGCGCGCCCGCAGGAAGCGCATGTCCATTGAGCAGCATCTGGCCGCGGCCTTTCCGGGGCAGGCGTTCAAGGCGCAGATTCGACCGATCGAGCATCATCTGGCGCATCTGGCATCGGCCTATTACCCGTCCGGTTTCAATCGTGCCGTGGCCTTGTCGGTGGATGGATTCGGCGATTTTGCCAGTGCCGCATGGGGAGTGGGTATTGGTGGTCGCATCGCCGTCGACGGCAAAGTGGGATTCCCGCACTCGCTGGGGGTGTTCTACCAGGCGCTGACACAGTTTCTCGGCTTTCCCCACTATGGCGACGAATACAAGGTCATGGGTCTGGCACCTTACGGCAAGCCGCTGCACGTCGAGGCCCTGCGCAAGGTGGTGCAGCCGGCGAGTCGTGGCATCGGTTTTACCCTGGACACGCGCTACTTCCGGCACCATCGCGAACGCATTGCCTACGATTGGGAAGACGGTTCGCCCAGTTTTGACCGGCTGTATTCGCGCGAGCTGGAGGCACTACTCGGACCGGCGCGCGAACCCGCCGCGCCTTTGGAGCAACGCCACAAAGATCTGGCGCGCTCAGTGCAGGCGGTCTTTGAAGACTGCTATCTCAAGATGATCGATGCATTGGCCGGTGAGTACGACACCGACGCATTGGTAGTGGCTGGCGGCTGCGCACAGAACTCCGTCGCGAACGGATTGATTGCGGCGCAAACACCGTTCAAGCGGGTCTATGTGGCTCCCGCCGGTTACGATGCCGGCGGCGCGGTGGGCGCCGCCTATGCAGCCGCAGCGAAGGTCGGCGAAGTGACTGTTGCCGAACGATCGCCGTATCTGGGCCCGGAATACAGCGAAGCAGAAATCCGGACGGAACTTGCGACGAGCCAGCCGCAGATCGACGCCGCCGGATGCGCGGTCCGCCACTTTGCGGACGATGAATCGATGATTGCCGATGCTGCAGATCGCATAGCGGCTGGGCAGGTGGTTGGCTGGTTTCAGGGTCGATTGGAGTGGGGCCCGCGCGCCCTGGGCAACCGATCCATCCTTGGCGACCCTCGCCGCGCCGACATGAAAGACATCATCAACAGCAAGATCAAGCGTCGCGAGTCCTTTCGACCCTTCGCGCCGTCGATCCTGCGTGAGCACGTGGCCGAGTGGTTCGCGCAGGACGGCGACGTGCCCTACATGGCCATGGTTTTTCCGATCCGTCCCGACAAGCGCGAGCTGATACCAGCGGTTACCCATGTCGATGGCACCGGGCGCTTGCAGACCGTCGATGCCGAAATGAACCCCTTGTACGCGGCTTTGATCAGGGCGGTGGCGGCACGCACTGGAGTCCCGATCGTGCTCAACACCTCGTTCAACGAGAACGAACCAGTAGTGTGTCGGCCCGTAGAGGCATTGCAATGCATGCTGCGCACGGAAATGGACGTGGTTTACCTGGGTCGATTTGCGGTATCGCGTGATGCCGGGATGCCGAGTTGATGCTCCGCGAAAAACAAGGCAGAAGCAGCGGAGCGAGCTCCGCTCTACCACAGCGCAGAGCATTGGTGTTCCCGGCTCCTGTAGTGCCGAGCTTGCTCGGCAGGCGCTTGCGGTGATTGTTGGCGGTCACAGGCAAGCTCAGCAGAAGCAGCGGAGCAAGCTCCGCTCTACCAAAGCGCAGAGCATTGGTGCTCCGGGCTCTTGTAGTGCCGAGCTTGCTCGGCAGGCGCTTGCCATAATTGTTGGCGGTCACAGCAAAGCTCAGCAGAAGCAGCGGAGCAAGCTCCGCTCTACCAAAGCGCAGAGCATTTGTGCTCCGGGCTCTTGTAGTGCCGAGCTTGCTCGGCAGGCGCTTGCCATGATTATTGGCGGGCACAGCAAAGCTAAGCAGAAGCAGCGGAGCAAGCTCCGCTCTACCAGCGCGCAGTGCTTCGCTGTACTGGGCTCCTGTAGTGCCGAGCTTGCTCGGCAGGCGCTTGCGGTGATTATTGGCGGGCACAGCAAAGCTAAGCAGAAGCAGCGGAGCAAGCTCCGCTCTACCAGGGCGCAGTGCTTCGGTGTACTGGGCTCCTGTAGTGCCGAGCTTGCTCGGCAGGCGCTTGCGACCCAAGCAACGAGTTCGCACGTGGTAAGTGGCGCACCTTTTGGCGTTACGACAAGACAGAGGACTCCTGGATGAAGGTACTGATACTTGCCGGAGGATTCGGAACCCGGCTCAGCGAAGAGACCGACGTCAGACCCAAGCCCATGGTCGAGATCGGCGGCCGACCCATCCTCTGGCACATCATGAAGTGCTATGCCCAACAGGGCTTCAGCGAGTTTGTCGTGTTGCTGGGCTATCGCGGTTACTACATCAAGGAATACTTCGCCAATTACTTCCTGCATCAGAGCGATGTCACTTTCGATCTCGGAGCGAACCGCATGCACGTACACAACTCCAGCAGCGAAGACTGGAAGGTCACCTTGCTGGATACGGGTCGAGAAACGATGACCGGTGGTCGCGTGCGTAGGGCAGGATCGTTCATCGGTCGCGAGCGGTTTCTGCTGACATACGGCGATGGCCTCAGCGATGTCAATGTGAAGGACGTGATCCGCTTTCACGAGCAGAGTGGGGCAACGGCAACGCTGACAGCGGTACAGCCGGAAGGTCGATTCGGCGCCTTGGTGCAATCGCCGGACGGCCACGTCTGCGAGTTCAAGGAAAAACCCGAGGGCGATGGATCCTGGATCAATGGCGGGTTCTTTGTCTGCGAGCCGACCGTGCTCGATTACATTCAGGGCGATGCCACCGTGTTCGAGCGCGAACCCATGGAAAACATGGCCGCAGAGGGGAAACTCGCCGCCTATCGGCATAGTGGATTCTGGAAATGCATGGACACGCTGCGCGACAAGATGCAGCTCAACGAACTTTGGGCGAACGGCAGCGCCCCTTGGAAAATCTGGAAGGACTGAGTGAGCAATCTGAACATCTATCGCGGCAAGCGGGTACTCGTGACAGGCTGCACCGGATTCAAGGGAACGTGGCTGAGCTTGTGGTTGCACGAACTGGGAGCAGCGGTATCGGGTCTGGCGATAGGCATGCCGACTGCGCCGGCAATGTTTGATGTCATTGGTGCCAGAGAATTCGTGGACTACCGCGAAGGCGATGTTCGCGACTCCGTGTTTGTCAGCCGAACCATGGCCGAGATCAAGCCAGATGTCGTGTTTCACCTCGCTGCCCAGTCCATCGTGGCCACCAGCTACGCCGAGCCCGCGCTGACCTTCGATACCAATGTCATGGGCACGGCGCATGTACTGGACGCCTTGCGCTCGGCCGATCATCCCGTCAGTGCGGTCATGATCACCAGCGATAAATGCTACGAGAACGTCGAGTGGCTCTACGGCTACCGCGAAATCGATACATTGGGAGGCAAGGACCCATACTCGGCTTCCAAGGCCGCGGCAGAAATGGCCGTCCGCGCCTGGCACCAGTCGTTTTTCTCTTCCGCGGATTCAGCAGTCAGATTGTGCTCGGTCCGCGCTGGCAACGTCATCGGTGGCGGCGACTGGGCGAGCGCCCGGATCGTCCCGGACTGCATGCGGGCCTGGTCAGAGGGAACCCCGGTCCGCGTACGCCGACCCCAATCGACGCGCCCTTGGCAACACGTACTGGAGCCACTGTCTGGCTACCTCACTGCTGGCGCAGCCTTGATGACCAGCAGCCGATGTTCCGGCGAGGCGTACAACTTTGGACCGCCAGCCGAAAACAATTTCTCGGTTCGCGAGTTGATTCGCGAGCTTGCGCCGCACTGGGGTTTTGCGGGCGAATCCGACTACGCGGTTTTCGACCAAGTCGATGGTTTCGCCGAGGCCGGCCTGCTCAAACTGAATTGCGACAAGGCACTCGCGCAGTTGTCCTGGCGCCCGACGCTCACCTTCGGAGAGACCGCAAGACTGACTTCCGCGTGGTATGAGCGCCATTACCACGCCTCGGGAACCGACATGCGAAAACTCACATCGGAGCAGATCGCAGATTATCTTGCTTTGGCAACCTCCCGGAGTGCAGCTTGGCTGTGACCCTGCTGGAGGGCATGGCTCTGGCGCCCTTGCGCCAGATCCCAACACCCGGCGGTCCCGTACTGCACGCCATGAAGTGCACTGATGAGGGATATGCAGGCTTCGGAGAAGCGTATTTCACGACCATAGACCAAGGTGCCGTCAAGGCCTGGAAACGACATAAGGTCATGATTTCCAACCTGGTTGTTCCTGTTGGGCGTATTCGCCTCCAGGTATTCGATGATCGTACCGAATCCAGCACCCGAAACCAGTCCGTCGATCTGGAGCTCGGCCCCGCACATTACGTTCGGCTCACCTTGCCGCCGGGCCTGTGGCTTGGCTTTCAGGGCCTATCTCCGGGTCTGAACCTGATGCTGAACATCGCGTCGATCGTCCACGAGCCCAGTGAAGGCGAAACGGCCCCGCTGCACGATCCGAGGTTTGCGCATCTTGAGTGGTAAGGGTCGCGTTGTCATTCCTGGTGGCACCGGATATCTGGGTGGCCGCATAGCCGAGTCGCTCGCCCAAGCCGGATACGATGTCGCCGTCGGCTCACGGGCGGCCAGCAACTGGCCAGGTCCTGGCCGAAACATCATTGTCCACACGGTAAACTGGCATTCGCCTGTCGAACTGGACCGAATGGTTCGAGGCGCCGAGGCCGTCGTGATGCTCGCAGCCGCCAATGAAATCGACGCTGCAAGCGATCCCGTCAGTGCCGCCGAAAACACCGCCACCCAATGTCTGGCCTGGCTGCAAGCGGCCGCACGTCAACAGGTGCCACGCTTCATCTACTTCTCGACCATCCATGTGTACGGGGCGAATGACGGCACCCTGATACACGAGCATCGTGAGTTGAAGCCGCAACACCCCTATGCGTCAACTCATGCTGCGGCCGAAATCTACGTTCAGGCGGCGCACCGCCACGGTGACCTCGACGCCACGATTTTCAGGCTTTCGAACGCCTTCGGTGCACCAGTTGATCCCGCTGTGAATCGATGGACCCTGTTGCTGAATGATCTGGCCCGGCAGGCTGTGACCACCGGCCGACTTCAACTGAAAACAGACGGGCTCCAGGCTCGTGATTTCGTCGGGATAGGGGCAGTATGCGAGGCTGTCCGCCTTTGCCTGTCCAGAATGCCGGGAGATTCCGGACCTGGGGTCTACAACCTGGGCTCGGGCGAATCGCGTACGGTACTGGAGATGGCCCAGACTCTGGCCAGCAGGGCCAGCGCGATTCTGGGGCAAGAACTCCAGGTGGAACGCCCCGCGCCCAAGGATGACCGCAGTGAGGAATTGCCCTATCTGCTGTCAGTGGACAATCTCGCACACGCCGGCATGCTGACGGCGACTGATCGCAATGCCGAGATCGATCAGCTGATTGCCTTCTGTCGGACGCACTCAAACCGGCTGAGGCAGCAATGAGGAATGGCGACACCGATGGTGGAAAGCCAGTCCGCGTTGCGGTGGTGAACACTCATCCCATCCAGTATTTCGCACCGCTGTACGCTTACATCACCAAGCACGAGTCGGCGATTGATCTCACTGCGCTGTACTGCAGTGACTACAGCCTCCGTGGCGCTGTCGATGCCGGATTCTCGCAGACCGTGCGTTGGGACATCGATCTGCTCTCCGGATATCGGCACGTCTTTCTGGGAAAGGCAGCGCGCACACGGAAACCGGCCGGTTTCTTTTCCCTCATCGTTCCGCAGCTCTGGCGCGAGATTCGCAGCGGAAAATACGATGTGCTCTGGCTGCACGGCTATGGCTACTTTGCCTGCGTACTCGCCTTCCTGGCAGCGAAATCCATGGGCATGCCGGTGCTGCTGCGCGGCGAGACTCATCTGCAACTACACCGCACAGAGTGGCGACGGCGCACACGCGACCGCGTTTTGCGCTGGTGCTTCAGGTACATTGACGGTTTCCTCGCCATCGGCAGCCGCAACCGCGACTATTACCGTGCCATGGGCGTGCCCGACGAGCGCATTCACATCGTGCCCTACACGGTGGACAACGAGCGCTTTATCGACGCATCGACACTGTCGGCCGATGAACGCACGCAGGTGAGGAAGAAGCTCGGTTTCCCGACGGATGTCCCGGTAGTGCTGTACGCATCCAAGCTCGTCGAGCGCAAACACCCCCACACGCTCTTGAGGGCAATCGGCCAACTGCAACGATCGGGCGTGGCTGTGAGCCTCTGCTTGATAGGATCCGGTCCCATGGAGGCTGAGCTCCAGGAACTGGCGAAGACACTGCGGCTGAAGAACACCGTGTTCCTGGGTTTCCTCAATCAGAGTGAACTGCCCAGAGCCTATGCAGCAAGTGATGTCTTCGTTCTGGCCGCCGAATCAGAACCCTGGGGATTGATCGTGAATGAGGTGATGTGCGCAGGATTGCCGGTGGTGATATCCGAGGAACTGGGTTGTGCCGTCGACTTGCTGAGGCCAGGTGAGAATGGGCTGCAGGTGGTAGCGGGAGACATTGGTGGGTTGGCCGAAGCATTACGACTTGTTCTGAGCGATACCCCGGCGAGAGAACAGATGGGCACGAACAGCCGACGTCGAATGCACGACTGGAGCTACGCCGAATGCGCTGCCGGCCTTCGCGACGCACTGTCCGCACCGGAAAAAAGCATCTCGATTCCCCCCGGCAGAGATTGAGAAAATCGCCTTGAGTCTATTCGCCGACAAGAACGCATTCGACCCCAACCGAGACTCCAAGATGCCGGTAAGGCGCGGGCCGTTCTGGCTGGTGCTGCGCGCGTTGGCGGCCTTCTTCTCCCTGCTGATCTCGCGGCATCCGAGTGACGCCTTTACCTGGCTGCGGTCCCTGTACCTGAGGAGGCGCCCTCTGCGGATGGCAATCCCCTGGCTCACCTTTGATGCAATCCGGCATATCAAGGCCAATCTGCCAGACGATGCAAGAGTCTTTGAGTTCGGTAGCGGCCATTCCACCTTGTTCTGGCACTCCAGGGGTGCGCACGTCACATCGGTAGGGGACGACGAAGCATGGTATGAACTGATGAACAACACTCTGACGGAGCGAGGGATCAAAGGCTGCCAACTAGTCCATGCGCCAACGCTGGACACCTATGTGGGTGCGATCGCGCGATGTCAGCCACAAAGCCTGGATTTGATTCTCGTCGACGGCGCGCATCGCCGAGACTGCGTAGCGGCGGCGATACCCTTCCTGAAGCCCGGTGGGATGTTGGTGGTGGACAACACAGATTGGCATTGGTTTCGCGAAACGCCGATTGAAGGCATCCCGTCATCGTGGGGCCGCAATAGCTACTCTGGGTATGCCCCAATGCTGGGTCATTTCAGTGAGACCACAGTATGGCAACGCCCGAGCGAAGACAGGGCGCTGTCTGACCGTTAATACGATCAAAAGAAATGCCGATCCCGCGAAACAATTACTGAAAAACCGGCACATGTCAACGTCCCCGTCAGGTGGTCGAAACTATATTAGTTGCACATTGATCCTTGTCTGGGTTTTTTACGTCGTCTTCGCATTCCCAAGCGGCGAGCGAATTCCTGCGAATGATGGTGCCGGATGGGATGGGCAGTCATACGTATACATCGTCCAGAATATAGACGAAGCAATTTTAAAGCGGAACTTGTGGCCGAATGTTGCTGAGCGGATGCTCCCGTCATTGATCGTGTGGTCGACTCTCAAGCTTTCAGGACTCGACGCATCAATGGGAAACATTCAATTAGGGTTTTTTGGATTCGGCGTTCTATGTGTTCTATTGTCGGCTGCATTGTGGCGAAAGATCGCTGTTAGAATGGGGTTGCGGACTTCAATAG
>JBFWOF010000010.1:0-122801 GCA_050250665.1 Lysobacterales bacterium
GCTGGTCGGGTCGCTGGAGCCAAAGTGCACCGAGGTCACGGCACTGGTGGTGTAGATCCACATCGAAAACAGGGCGAACCAGGAGAAGAACTGCACCAGCGCCAGCTTGCGCATGGCATCGGGCATCGCGTGCAGATCCGCCATGACGTGGGCAAAAACGAAGTCGCGCGGTACCAAACCCTGAATCAGCAAGGCCAGACCGTAGGCGCTGACCATGCCGGCAGCGACATAGAGATCGTTGCTCTGTCCGTAGTAGGTTACTGCCCAGAAAGCGACGATGCCGATCGCCAGCCAGATCCAGCCATCCTGCCGGGCCTGGATGGGGGCCAGATCGGCGTGCGCCGGCGAGACTTCAGCGTCATCGAAGGCACGCAGTACTTCCGGCGGATACTCGCGCGAGCGCCAGACGGTCCAGCCCATGGCCAACAGCAGCACCATGCCGCCGGCATAGAAGGAATAGCGCACGTTGTCGGGAATTTCTCCGGCGGCCGCAGTATTGGCCACACCCAGCTTCTGCAGGGCCCATGGCATCAAACCAGCAACGACCGCACCGACGCCGATGAAGAAGCTCTGCATGGAATAGCCGGTGGCGCGCTGCTGCTTCGGCAGGTTGTCGCCGACGAAGGCGCGGAAGGGCTCCATCGAGATGTTGATCGAGGCGTCCAGCAGCCACAGCATCAGCGCGGCCACCCACAGCGCCGGCGAATTGGGCATCACCATCAGCGCGCAGGTGGTCAGGATGGCGCCGGCCAGGAAATAAGGTCGGCGCCTGCCCAGCCGGTTCCAGGTGCGGTCCGAGTAGTAGCCGACCAGAGGTTGCACCAGCAAGCCGGTCAGCGGTGCCGCAATCCACAGGATCGGTATCTCGTCGATCTGCGCACCGAGCGTCTGGAAGATGCGCGAGACATTGCCGTTCTGAAGGGCAAAGGCAAACTGGATACCCAGAAAGCCAAAACACATATTCCAGATCTGCCAGAACGTCAGTTGCGGTTTGCTCTTCATTGCACACTCCCAGGGTGCAGCAGGCTGCACCCATTGAATGACTGCCACGCCGCTCGGTTGGCAACGGCGCCACGCATTGTTCGCCGCCGCCGGCCCGAAACGTGCGCAGCAGCCCCTCGCCCCTGCGCCCGTGCATCTTAGAGTGTGCAAGCCCAGACGGCGGGGCGTGCATTCGTATTCATGCGGAGAGCGTCGTGATGGCCGCGGGTGGCAGGGAGTCACTTCCGGACAGTCTGTCTTGCAAGCGGTCGAAACGGGGGCGCCATTGCGAGCCATCTGAGTCAGCCCGACACTGCGCACGGGTCATGAACGACCTTGCTGGATCAGAGTGGCTTCGAGGAGGGCCGCGCGCCTGCGCGGCCGCTCTTGATCTTCAGGAAAGGCAAAGCGGCGCCGCAGCGCGGCGCCCTCCACGACCGTGGCGCCGTGGACGGCAAGGCGCCGGGCGCCTCGCAATGACGCAGGCTCTGGTAGGTCCAGACAAGTCTGGACCTACCAGAGTGGTAGCACGGTTCCGGCGCGCGTAGGATTGGGTCAGTGCGAAAGGATATTCGCACCGGCGGCCGCGGCCTTGTTGACGGCAAAGCGCCGGGCGCCTCGCGTGTGCGGATTGGGGCTCGATCTACGCCTGTCGACGCGAAGGACCCGGCCTACACGAGCGCGCGCCAGTTCTTGGCCCGGGCGCAATCTCGGGTCGAAACACGTGGCTCTCCATGAGCCCATTTCGCAAGTTCTTGATGCGTCATTGCGAGGAGCGCAGCGACGAAGCAATCCAGGTATCGCCGCGCGCGCCTGGATTGCTTCCCCCGGATCAAGTCCGGGGTCGCAATGACGCCGGCATTACCGGCACAACAGCCGACACTAGCTCCACCGACACCAACACCGTCCCCGCCGACAACCAACAACCAACAACCAACAACCGGGCTTCACGCCGGGGGGCTATTATCGGAGGTCAATTTCAAGGAGGAACGCCGATGAGTATGGGAGCCCCTGTAGTCCCCGCCGCTGGTGCCAAGATCACGATCGATGACACCGGCAAGCTGACGGTACCCAATAACCCGATCATTCCCTTCATCGAGGGCGACGGCACCGGCCGCGACATCTGGGCGGCCAGCGTGCGCGTCTTCGATGCGGCCGTGGCCAAGTGCTATGGCGGCGAGCGCAAGATCCACTGGATGGAGGTCTATGCCGGCCAGAAATCCAACGACGAGTTCGGCACCTGGTTGCCGGAAGCGACCGTGCAGGCCTGCCGCGACTATCTGGTGTCGATCAAGGGTCCGCTGACCACGCCCATTGGCGGCGGCATCCGCTCGCTCAACGTGGCGCTGCGGCAGATGCTGGATCTGTACGTGTGCCTGCGCCCGGTGCGCTGGTTCAAGGGCGTGCCGAGCCCGGTCAAGCATCCGGGCAAGGTCGACATGGTGATCTTCCGCGAGAACTGCGAGGACATCTATGCCGGTATCGAGTTCGAGGCCGGCACCGAGGCCTGCAAGAAATTCCTCGGTCTGCTGAAGGAAAACTTCCCCAAGGAATACGGCAAGATCCGCTTCCCGGACAGCTCCGGCGTCGGCATCAAGCCGGTGTCCAAGGACGGTTCCGAGCGCCTGATCCGGGCCGCCATCGAGTACGCCATCATCAATGGCCGCAAGTCGGTGACCCTGGTGCACAAGGGCAACATCATGAAGTTCACCGAAGGTGCCTTCCGCAACTGGGGCTACGCCCTGGCCGAGCGCGAATTCGCCGACAAGGTCTACACCTGGGATCAGTGGGAACGGACCAAGGCCAAGCAGGGTGAAGCGGCAGCCAATGCCGAGCAGAAGGACGCCATTGCCGCTGGCAAGGTCATCATCAAGGACGCCATTGCCGATATCACCCTGCAGCAGGTGCTGACCCGCCCGGAAGAGTTCGACGTGATCGCCACGCTGAACCTCAACGGCGACTATCTGTCCGATGCGCTCGCGGCGCAGGTCGGTGGCATTGGCATCGCCCCGGGTGGCAACGTCAATTACATGACCGGCCACGCCGTGTTCGAGGCCACCCACGGCACCGCACCCAAGTACGCCGATCTGGACAAGGTCAATCCGGGCTCGGTGATCCTGTCCGGTGAAATGATGCTGCGCTACATGGGCTGGACCGAAGCGGCCGATGCGTTGATCAAGGCCATGGACGTGGCCATCGGCAACAAGGAAGTCACCTACGATTTCGCCCGCTTGATGGAAGGCGCCACCGAGGTCAAGTGCTCCGAGTTCGCCGATCGATTGATTGCCGCGATGTGATCGTAGGGCGGATCCGCCGCAGGCGTATCCGCCACCGACCTTGCGCCGAGCTTGAATGGCGGAATCCGCTGCGCGGGTTCCGCTGCGCGGGTTCCGCCCTACCAGAGCTGTTTGGATTGGTGATGGCGAGCAGTGTAGGTTGCCGTGAAAGTCGTTCAGGCGAGTGCTGTCGCTCCCTCCCCGATGTTCGGGGGTGAGCCTGGCGCGCTTGGCCGGCATGCCGGCCGCGCCTGCGAACGCGCGGCGGCTTGCCGCCGGGCCGGACGGGCTGGGGAGGGGTTAGGCAAGAAACCCCATGCAACGATCTGGCGAAACTTTGTTGGGCACGGCCTGCGGCCTTAGCCCAACCTACCCAAGGCAAACAGTATTGGAGCTTGCTCCACTGCTTTGACCCAGCTCCATACAGACGCGCTTCCACGCTGCATACTTGGCGCATCACAGTCCGGGGTCGGACCTCATGAACAAGTCTCTGAAAATCGTCATTCTTGGCGGCACCGGCTTTGTCGGCCGCTCCATCGTCCACGAACTGCAGGCCGCCGGTCATCAGATCGATGTGCTCAGCCGTAATCGCGAACTGCAGCGCGAGCTCGGGATCTATCCGAGCGTGCGCACGCTCTCTACCAATGTCTACGATCAGGCGGCGCTGACGCAGCGATTTGCCGGCGCCGATGTCGTCATCAATCTGGTCGGCGTGCTCCAGAACAACGGCTTTGGCGGCAAGGATTTCGACACCGCTCACGTGCAGCTCACCGACACTGTCATCGCCGCGATGAAGGCCGCCCAGGTGCCGCGGATGCTGCAGATGAGCTCGCTGCGGGCCGGCGAGGGCGACAGTCACTATCTGCGCTCGCGTGGCGAGGCCGAAGCCCGCGTCAAGGCTTCGGGACTGGCCTGGACGCTGTTCCAGCCCTCAGTGATCTTCGGACCGGGCGATGGCTTGTTCTGCCGTTTTGCGCCCTTGCTGAAGATCGCGCCGGTGCTGCCGCTGGCTCGCGCCAGCGCCCGCTTCCAGCCGGTGTACGTGAAGGACGTGGCAGCCGCTTTCGCCACCGCGTTGATCCGTCCGGAGGCGGTGGGCAAGACCTATCCGCTGGTCGGTCCGCGCACCTACACCCTGGCCGAACTGGTGCGCTACACCGCCCAGGTGCTGGGCGTGAAGCGCCTGGTGCTGCCCTTGCCGAATCTCATCGGACGCATTCAGGGTCTGCTTTTCGATGTGCTGCCGGCGGCCTTGAAACCTTTCTCCAGCGACAATTACAAGTCACTGGCCATCGACAGCGTCAGCGAGCACGATGGTCTGGGTGAGCTCGGAATCCGCCGCACCCCGCTGGAACTGGTCGTACCCGAATACATCGGCCGCAGCGAGCATCAGCGCCATCTGGATGCCTACCGGGCCGAGCGCTAGTTTCCCGCTTTGGAGGGCGCCGCACTGCGGCGCCGCCTTGGGTTGAGCAGAGATCAAGAGCGGCCGCGCAGGCGCACGGGCCTCCCAAGTGCCGAGGCCATGCAGCACCGGCGTCATTGCGACCCCGGACTTGATCCGGGGAAGCAATCCAGACACACAGCGGCAGAAGCACTGGATTGCTTCGTCACTGCGTTCCTCGCAATGACGCATCAAGAACTTCCGACATGGGTTCATGGTGAGCGCAGCGAAGCAATCCAGATGCACCGTCGCAAGCTACGGCCGAGGTGACGCCCAAAACCGCAGGATCACGCGGAGACGCGGAGGTCTCCGCGCCTCCGCGCCTCCGCGTGAGATATCCGCATTGCGCTCCAGAGTCGCCCGCGTTCGCCCGTTGCAGAAGTAGGCCGGGTCCGCGCGCTCGGCAGCCTGGGCTGCGCGCAGCGATGGCCAGCGCGCGGCGCCCGGCACGCCAAGCCGCGGCCGCCGGCGCGAACATCCCTCGCGCCCATCCCGATACGCCGCGCGCCGGAGCCGCGCTACTCACACACGGGTTCTGCCGGACCGGCACGCCGGCCGATAGCGACAAACGATCCAGAGCTTCCCGCAGACTTGAAGCGCTTTCTTCGTGTTCTCTCTGCTCTTCCTTTGTGTACTCTGCGTCCGACTTCTGGCCACGACCTGCCTCAGAACAGGATCACGCGGCGACCGTCGCCCCGCAAGGGCGCGCCACGCTGGCGTATGCTCAAGTCTGGATCATCGACGGAGTGGGCCTCATGGGTGTACTGGATTTCATGAAATCGGCGGGCGAGAAGGTGCTCGGTGCGGCCACGGCCGGCAACACGGCGGGCGCCTTGCTCGACCATCTCAAGGCCAAGGGTCTGGCCAGCACCGATCTCAAGGTCGAGTACGACGCCGCCTCGGCCACGGTCAAGGTCATCGGCAAGGCCGGCACCCAGGAAGACAAGGAAAAAGTGCTGCTGGCGCTGGGCAATATCGCCGGTGTCGAAAAGGTTGATGACGGCATCGACGCCGGTCAGGCTGGCACGCCGGCAGGCTTCTACACCGTGCAGCCCGGCGATACGCTGGGAGCCATCGCCAAGAAGCACTACGGCAAGTCCGGCGCCTACGTGCAGATCTTCGAGGCCAACAAGCCACTGCTCAAGGATCCCGACAAGATCTATCCGGGCCAGATGCTGCGCATGCCGGTGCTCTGATCGGGGCGCGCATGTTCAGGCTGGTCTTGCTGTGCCTGGGACTGGTCGCGCTGCAGGTTCATGCAGCGCCGACCTGGCAACCCTTCGTGGAACCCTACAACCAGGTGTTTCCCAGCCTGGAGATTGCCACCGCCACGCTGGCCAGTGATCCCGAAGACGCCGATCCGGCGGTGCTGGGTGATCAGCAGGGCCTGATCGGCGTGGAGTTGTCGGGCGCGCCGGCGGGTGCCCGTTTCGAACTGGTGGTGCGGATGCCCGGGCTGGCGCGGGAGAGTCGTCTGTCGGGCACCATTCCGGATCTGGACCAGAGCCTCAATCTGGCGCCGACCGTGGCCTGGGATTTTCCGGCGCTGGCGGCCATCACCCAGCCGCGGCCGGCCAACGTTGAATTCGAACTGAGTCTCGACGGGCAGTCGCTCGGCACCCGGGTGCAGCGGGTGCGGGTGCGGTCGGTCAACGACGCGCTCTACTACATCGACGAGGACGGCGAGGACGACGATCTGGACTTCAACTGGTTGTTTGCCGCCTACGTCAACGAAGACCATCCGGCGGTCGATGCCATTCTCAAGGAGGCGCTGGACAGCGGCGTGGTCGACCAGTTCGATGGCTATCAGAGCGAGGACGTCGACGAGGTGCTCAAGCAGGTTTATGCCATCTGGCATGTGCTGCAGCAGCGCGGCATCCGCTATTCCTCGATCACCCGCACCGCCAGCGCCCATGACAAGGTGCTGAGCCAGCACGTGCGTTTCATCGACGAATCGCTGGCCATGACCCAGGCCAACTGCGTGGACGGCAGCGTGCTGCTGGCCTCGGTGCTGCGCAAGATCGACATCGATCCGGTGCTGGTGCTGGTGCCCGGCCACATGCTGCTGGGTTTCGCGCTGGACGCCGAGGGCAGCGAGATGGCCTACCTCGAAACCACGATGCTCGGCGACGTCCAGCCCAGGGCGGAGGACGTCAAGGTCCATCTGAAGGGGCGCGCGGGATTGTCGGTGGATCTGGAAACGTCACTGGCCAATTTCGAGGCCGCGCTGTCCGCCGGCCAGGAGCAGATCGACGAGGCCGGGAATGCTTTCGACGATGAAGACAATGCCGATTACCAGATCATCGACATCCAGGCCGCCCGCGAGTACGGGGTGATGCCGATTACGCGCTAGCGCGGTGTCCTGCTGCGCTGACCCGCCGCCCATTCTGCGACTTCGACCGGGATTGCCGCGCGCCTCGTTACGGCGATAGCGCGGCCATCGCTTCGCCCGGCGTTTCGGCATGTCCATCTGCGCTTTCACTCCTGTGTCAGAGCCCATATCCACCCAGGAATGCCTGAGCCCGATCGCGGGATATCGCGTTGGCCAGGTCCAGGTCAGGGAACGGTCCGCCCGCCGCCACAACGTCTCTGACGCCGCTGCAGGCCGCCGGCACGACCTGGCCGTCTATTCCCTTTCGCAACTGAAACCATCGTAGCTATTTGCGAATGCGAATACCTTGCATTTACGAAAGGAATCGAGTGTACTCGCTTCCATGCGCGACCTTTCCTACATCCGGGTTCCGGCTCCGGGAAATCCTCGAGCTCCAGCAGGGCTGCCGGACAGGCCACACATCCGTCCGCGTAATGCCCGATCGCCGATGCCGCTTGATGGCCGACGCGTTCTTGCCCTGACGGTCGCTCTGCTGCTGCATGTCGTCGGAATTGCCTGCTTGTGTCTTCCCGGTACACCACTGCCTGAGATTCCGCAGCCCAGGACAGCGCAGCTGATCCAGGAGCACGACGAGGTGTTCGTGGAGCTGGTCGGAATGCGTGTGCAGGACAGTCCGCCGCCGTTGCCGACGCCCCCGCAAAAGCCCAAGCCGGTCCCGAACGTGGCTGCCACAAGCATCGCAGCGGCTCCGTCGGTGGTGGCACAGGTGGCCGCGCCCGCAACCGAGATTCCCTTGGCGGTGGTTCCAGCGACGGTGACCGATCCGCAGATCACGGCGAAAGAACCAGAGACCGCAAGCCCGGTGGACCCGCAACGTCAGCCTGCACCCGCAGCCTCCGGCCCCAATCCGGATCGGAGTGCGCGCGATGCCTATGTGCGCCTCCTGATGGCGGCTCTGCTTGAGCACAAGACCTATCCCGCAGCGGCGCGCAAGGCGCGGGCTCGCGGCGTCGTCCACCTGCGCTTTTCAATCAATCGGCGGGGGCAGGTACTGAGTTCGGCCATCGCCAGCAGCCCCGGCTTCGCCATTCTGGAAAACGCGGCACTGGAGGTCCTGCGCCGTGCCGATCCCCTGCCACCCATTCCCGACGGTATCGCGAACGATCAGCTGACCGTGACGGTACCCATCGAATACGCATTGATTACCCGCTAGCAAGGAGTTCGTGAGCCCATGTCGACATCGATCCTGCGTCCGCCGTCGCTGCGCGACGGCCTGCCATCCGCGAGGCAAAAACCCCTGGCTCTGGCGGCCGGCATGTCACTGGCCCTGCTCGCCGGCACGGTCGCCGCCGCAGCCGAACCCGAACAGATCGACGAGGAACTGACGCTGGATACGCTGACTTTCGAAGAGCGTACGCTGGATACCAATCCGTACGCTGAAAGGAACGCGCCGTACAAGGCTCGCGTGTCCGGAGACGAGCGTCGAACGGAAGCGCTGGCCGAAACCGCAGCCACCATAATCGTGCTCACACAGACCCAGATCAAGGAATCGGGCCGCTCCGATCTGCGCGCAATCGTGGCCGCGCAGCCGGGAATCACCGTAGGAACAGGAGAGAACGGCAATGCCTTCGGCGATCGCTATGTCATTCGCGGTCAGGAAGCGCGTTCTGACGTATTCATCGATGGCTTGCGTGATCCAGGGATGACCACCCGGGAGAGCTTTGCGGTGGAACAGGTGGAAATCACCAAGGGGCCCAACTCCACCTACGCGGGTCGAGGCTCCTCTGGTGGCACGATCAACAGCATCAGCAAGCGCGCCGGTCGCGACTACGATTTCACCGAGATCGAGCTCGGCCTCGGCAGCGACAACTACCGGCGTTTCACGCTGGACAGCAATCTGCCGCTGAGCGAGGTGGCGGCGGCCAGAGTCAATCTGCTGCACGCCGATCAGGATGTGCCCGATCGCGCGCCGGCCGAGCGTCAGCGCAATGGCGCTGCCCTGGCGGCCACCCTCCGTCCCACACCGCAGTTCTCGATCCTTGCCGACTATTACTATCTCGATGCCGACGGCAGCGCCGATCTTGGCACCTACATCGTGCCCAATGGTGGCAGGCCGGTGGCCGACCTGCCGGTCTACCAGCAGGACGAGGACTTCCTCCGTTCGGTCGTGCATATCGGTACCGTGCGTGCCCGCTACGATTTCGATAACGGTTTCGTGCTCGACAACGCGATGCGCCATGGCACCACCGAGAACGAGTACGTGCTCACCGGCGCCCGCGGCAGCAATCGCAACGCCAGTGACCCGGAAGCGCCAGGTGCGCCAACGATTACGCTGTCCACGCACCAGGGCTGGCAGGAGGTCGAGTACTTCGTCGATCAGCTGAACGGCTACTGGAATACCGAGATCGGCGGACTCGCCCACCGTTTCGTGTTTGGCAGCGAGTACTCGAACGTCAAGGTCAGAAATGGGACCTTCAGCGTGGTCAACGCCGGGCAGAGCAATTGCCGCATCGGCGGTGGCAGCGGATCTGCGGGTTTCTGCATGCTTGGACCCAACGGCGAGGTAGTGCCTGATCTCAACCAGTTGCTGCAGCGCCAGATCACCCGAGGCTCCTATGACTCGGACTACCAGATCGAGACAGCATCCTTCTATGCGCTCGACACGGTCGAACTCAGCCAGCGCTGGACTCTCAATCTCGGCCTGCGCTGGGATGATTTCGATTACCGCAACCAGCTGCGCAGCAACGCCGGCGTCGTCACGCTCTTCGAATACTCGGATCAGCTCTGGAACGGCAACGCCAGCCTCAGCTATGCGATCAACGACCAGAGCAACATCTATCTGGCTTATGCCACGGCCAGCGACATCAACGGCGGCGAATCCGACGTCGGTGGCAGCTGTGGCTACGGCGGCCTTTGCGGAAGCCCCGAGCAAGTGGTTCGGAGCAAACCCGAAACGGTCGAGAACATGGAGCTCGGAGCCAAGTGGAATCTGATGGACGAAAAGCTGCTGGCGACGGTGGCGCTGTTCCAGATCACCAAGGACGACGTCATGGAAAGTGTCGGCGACGCCTATTCGCAGCTCGGCACGCTCAACACTGGCAAGAACCGGGTGCGCGGTATCGAGTTCGGTCTCTCCGGCAATCTCAACGAACGCTGGAGCGCGCAGTTCTCGGCGAGCTTCATGGAGGCGGAAGTCCTCGAGGCTTTCGTCGCCAGCAATATCGGCAAGACCCTGAGCAATTTCGCCGACGATCAGGCCTTCCTGCAGCTGCGCTACCAGGCCAGTCCCAAGTTCTCCCTGGGCGGAGCGCTCACCTATTCCAGTGAGATGCACGCCGGCCAGCCAGACACCGCGGCAGGCTTCAGCGCCAGCAGGGGCGAGTACTCCTACACCGTTCCCGGTTACACCACACTGGACGCCTTTGCCAACTATGAGTTCAGCGAAACGCTCAAGCTGCGGCTGAACGTCAACAACGTCTTCGATCGCGACTACTATCTCGCGGCCTACCGCAGCGGTGCGTTCACCTACATCGGCGACGCCCGCAACGCCCAGCTGACCCTGAGCGCGGAGCTCTGAGCATGGACGGCTACGCTCCCGAACAGCTGAGGAACTGCGGCGCCGACGACCAGACGCATCGGAACGTGCACTCCGGCGAACCGCTACCGGCCGATATCGTTTGCGCCTCCGACTACATCGGGCATGCCCGGTACCGACTTGATCCAGCCCTGCTGGCCTATGTCGATGGCGGCAGTGGCGAGCAACTGACGCTGGATGCCAACCGCGACGCCTTTCGGCAGATCGGCCTCTACAACCGTGTGCTCAGCGACTGCGCTCACGGCAGCACGGCGACCCGTTTGCTGGGAAGGCCGCTGCGCCACCCCATCCTGCTGGCGCCAGTGGCGCTGCAGCGCATGCTGCACGCAGATGGCGAACTGGCCGTGGCGCGCGCTGCGGCGGCCACCGATACGCCGATGGTGGTCAGTACTCTGGCTTCCTGCACCCTGGAAGCCATCGCCGATGAGGGTCCGGAACCCTGGCTGCAGCTCTATCTGCAGCCGCGGCGGGCGGCGAACGAAGCGCTGCTGGAAAGAGCGGTGCGCGCCGGTTATCGGGCCATCGTGGTCACGCTGGATGCACCCGTGCAATCGCCAAACCGGGCCGCGTTGCGCCTCGGCTTCAAGGTGCCGTCCGGCGTTCGGGCGGTGAACCTGCCGGCAGACACGCCGATCCCCCAACCGGGCCCTGAGGGCTCGCGAATTTTCCAGGGATTGATGGCCAGAGCGCCCCGCTGGCAGGACCTGGCCTGGCTGCTCGATGCCAGTCCGCTACCGGTCCTGGCCAAAGGCGTATCCCATCCGGACGACGCCGAGGCGCTGCTGCGCCTCGGCGTCGCTGGCATCGTCGTCTCCAATCACGGCGGCCGAGCGTTGGACGGCCTGCCGGCCAGCCTGGCACTGCTGCCGGCCATCCGCGCGCGCGTTGGTGCGCACTATCCGCTGCTGTTGGACGGCGGCATTCGTTCCGGCAGTGATGTGTTCAAGGCACTGGCACTGGGGGCCAACGCCGTGCTTGTCGGGCGGCTGCAGGTGCATGCGCTGGCGGTCGCCGGCGCGCTGGGCGTAGCCCACATGCTCAAGCTGCTGCGCGAAGAGCTGGAGCTGACCATGGCCCTGACGGGCGCGGCGAGCATTGCCGACATCGCTCCGTCCAGACTGCATTTCCCTCCAGGCTGCGGGATTCCGCGATGTTGCTGATCATCGATACGCTGCTGGACGCGTCCTGCCTCCGCGTCTGCCGCGAGCGCCTGGAGGAGGCCGAATGGCAGGATGGTCGCGTCACCGCAGGCACGCTGTCCGCTTCGGTCAAGCATAACGAGCAACTGGATTCCGGCGGATCACTGGCCATCGAACTCGGCCAGCTGATGCTGCGGTCCCTGAGCCAACACCCGCAGTTCCTCTCGGCAGCGTTGCCACAGACCCTTCATCCGCCGCGTTTCAATCGCTACCGCAATGGTGGCCATTACGGCACCCACGTCGACGCCGCCGTCATGCGCATCGATCCCCGTGGCCCGCTGCTCCGCAGTGATCTCTCCGCCACGATATTCCTCAGCGAACCCGAAGAATACGAGGGCGGCGAGTTGGTCATCGAAACCGAGTTCGGCGCGCAGGAAGTCAAACTCGCGGCCGGCGCGATGGTGCTCTATCCCTCCAGCAGTCTGCACCAGGTTCGCCCGGTCAACGGCGGCGCGCGCATCGCTGCCATTCTCTGGTTGCAGAGTCTGGTGCGCGATCCCGGCGCCCGCGCGCTGCTGTACGAACTGGACCAGACGGCGCAAAAGCTGGGCGCGGAATTCCCCGCAGATGATCCGCGCCTGCTGTCGCTGACCGCCATCTACCACAATCTGCTGCGGCGCTGGTCGGAGCCCTGAGGGCCGGAGCAGGGGACACGGGGAAGGCATGATGGGTCGAGCGCCCGTGCGAGCAGGCCGTGCCCGCCACCAGTCCTCGGGGAGGAGCCCCCTCCCATTCGCCTTGTGGTGAGTCCACCGTGCCGGGCAGCGCGCCCCCCTTCACTGCACAGGCAACAGCTGACAGCGATTCCAAAGCTTGCGTTGATCCCGCCTCAGCCACGGCGGCCGGTCATTTCGGCACTACAGGCTGCCCGCTGCCACGACCAGGGCCTCGCCCGCCGCGCCATGCCAGGCATTCTCGATGTCATCGAAATCGCGGCTGCTCTCGGCCAGCAGCACCAGGGCGCCATCGGCGAAGGGCAAGGCCCGCACCGCCACGGTTTCGCGGCGGGTGTCCATGCGTTCCACCCGCGGTTCGTTGGGCAGGTACATGACCGTCACCGGACCTTCCGGTGCCTGCATGACCATGTGTACCGACCAGCGCTTCTCCAGCGGGCAGCGATTCAGATAGTTCAGCACCAGGCTGCTTTCATCCACCCGCAGGCCGGCCTCGGTGAACATGCGCTCCACCAGCGATTCGGGCACACGAGACGTGCGTGTCAGTGCGTAGGGTTCGTGCGACAGGTGCTCCACGCTGGCCACAATCAGGGCCTCGGTGGGATTGGGCGCCCGCAGCAGGCTGGTCGACACCAGGGCCACGACCGCCAGCGATGCAGCCAGCGCCAACGGCCACCAGCGTGCCGCCGAACGTTGTCGCGCGGGTGGCTGAGCGTCAGCGGACGACTCCGGCACTGCCGCCAGAATTCGATCCACCAGAGCAGCCGGCACCGGCACCTTCAGTGCCGCCTCCAGTTGATTCTCGAAGGCCAGCGCCTCGGTCAGCCGCGCCGCGGCGTCATCGCAGACGCGGGCCTGGGCCGCGGAAGCCAGCTCGGGCGAACGCGGATCGATCAACAGTTGCCTGCGGAACTCAGAGCAGTTCATGGACCGTCCCCTGATTCTCGCCGCGCAACAGAGCCTTGAGCTTGGCGCGGGCACGGAACAGCTGGGTCATCACCGCCGACGCGGTGATCCCCAGCTGATCGGCGATCTCGTCGCAGCTGAAGCCGCCGACCAGCTGCAACAGCAGCGGCTCGCGGTATTTCTCGTCGATGCGGCCGATGGCATCGCGCATTTCCTGAATCTCACTCATCTCGTGTGCGCTTGGGCTGTCCTGGTCTTCAACGACGACATCGGCGATGTCGTCCAGCGGGGGCACCTTGCGTTCGAACAGGCGTGCGTGCTCACGGCGCACGATGGTCATCAACCAGGCCTTGGCCTTCTTCTCGTCACGCAGATCGGCGAGTGATCGCCAGGCCCGCAGAAAAGTCTCCTGCACCAGATCCTGGGCCACCGCCGAGTCGTGACAGAGCCAGAAGGCAAACCGGTACAGATCGGGCGAGAGCCGCCGGACCAGTTGATCGAATTCGCTACGTTTGGCATCCATGGCAAGCTAGACCGGCCCAAGCGTCGATGGCTTTCGTAGACTAATGTATCGGCACCGCGGCGGAGAGCGACATGCGCTGGTTCATCGTGATCTTCGGCTTGGTTGGCCTGGCAATGGCCGTCGCCGACTTATTTGTCATTCGCCACACGCTCAACTTTCGTGAAGGCGCCGTCGTCACCGAGGGCGAGGTGATCGATTTCGTCAGTTCCCGAGGCAGCAAGGGCGGCACCATGTATGCGCCCCGGGTGCGCTACAGCGTGCCCTTGCCCGAAGGCGGCGCTGCCGCCAGCTACGAGATCGTCGGCAGCGTGCGTTCGTCCAGCCGTGGCTACGATCTGGGCGAGAAGGTGAAGGTGCTTTTTCGCCCCGATCGACCCGCCGACGGACAGATCGGGAGCTTCATGGAGCAATGGTTCGTCGTCACCATCCTCAGTGTCTTCACGCTAATTTTCGGTGGAGTGGCGATCGGCATGATCGTGTCTGCCATCCGTCGCAAGCGCATGTACGACTGGCTCGAACACAGCGGCATGACCGTGCAGGCGCGCATTGTGGAAGTGGGCAAGAACACCAGCCTCAAGGTCAACGGCCGCTCACCCTGGGTCATCCACGCCCAGTGGCAGCATCCCGTGACCAGCAAGGTGCATCTGTTCCAGAGCGAAAACCTGTGGTTCGATCCGAGCGAGTTCATTGGCGACCGCCAGCAGATCGCCGTGCGTATCGACGCTGACCAACCCGAACGCCATCGCGTCGACATCAGCTGGTTGCCGAAGCCCGCCTGAGCGCTCTGGTAGCCCGAAAGCGCGCAGCGCTGTCCGGGCGGTGACGCGGCAGAGCCCCGCTGAGCCGCTGCGCGGCACAACGGGCTACGAAAGGCGGCTCTTGTCGCCCGAACTGCGCGCAGCGCTGTCCGGGAGGTGACGCGAAAAGCCCCGCTGAGCCGTTGCGCGGCACAACGGGCTACGAAAGGCGGGGTTTTCGGCTCTTGTAGCCCGCACTGCGCGCCGCGCTGTCCGGGCGGTGACGCGTAGAGCCCCGCTGACCCGCTGGGCGGCACAACGGGCTACGAAAGGCTACTCCAATTCCATGGTCGAAACGCCCACCGGCGGCACATGTCCCCAACCAGGCAGATACCACGCCAGCGCCTGATAACGCCGGAACGAGCTGTACGGATGATCTTCCGGGCGTGCTGTCAGACCATGCTTCACCGGGTTGTAATGCACATAGTCCAGATGCCGCCGCAGATCGTCCTGATTGCGAATCACATGATCATAGAAGCGACGTTGCCACAGACGCTGGAGCCCGTGGCGTCGAACCATCCGCAGCTTGAGCGATTGCATGAACGCGCCGAAATCCGTGGATCCGTGAACGATCAAATGCAGATGGTCCGGCAAGATCACATGGGCGTAGACGCGCATCCCGATTTCGTCTCGCAGCTCCTTAGTCACTTCGAGCACCTGCGGTTCAAGCCCTGCCAGCAGCGGCAGCCGATGACGCGTCACCTGAGTGACAAAGACGGGGCGACCCTCAGGATCAATTCGGCGCACATTCTGCATGGACGGTAGCATTTCATTCGGCGGTCATTCCACGAACCGGCATTTCCCGGAATTCGCCGTAGGAAATTTCCGACAAGAGCCCCGCTGAGCCGCTGCGCGGCACAACGGGCTACGAAGGGCGGGGTTCTCGGCTCTTGTAGCCCGCACTGCGCGCAGCGCTGTCCGGGAGGGGACGCGAAGAGCCCCGCTGAGCAACTGCGCGGCACAACGGGCTACGTGAAGCGTGGCATTGGCTCTTGTAGCCCGAACTGCGCGCAGCGCTGTCCGGGCGGTGACGCGGACAAGCCCCGCTGAGCCGCTACGCGGCACAAAGGGCTACGAAAGGCAGGAGTCGGCGTTGGCCGGGTCGGCTCAGCCCTCGAAGCCGTGTTCGAAAATGGCGCTGTTGTCGCTGACCGAGGTGAACACGTAGACACCGCCACCGCCGATGTTGGTGACATAGACGTTGCCGGCCTCATCCTCGCCGAAGCCGGCGATGCTGTAAGGGGTGTCCTGCCAGACATTGACCTGGGTGAGGCCTGGTGACCAGTTGCCATTGGCTGCGCGCGTCGAGAAGTAGAGCTCACCGGTGCAGTAATCGGAGTTGATGTAGGTGCCGCGCAGCGCCCCGATCGGGCCGCGATAGCGGTAGCCGCCGGTGATGGAACAACGCCCGGAGAGGTGCTGATAGGTCTGGAACGGTGGCAGATAGTTCACCAGAGGCACATTGCAGGGGGCGGCGGTGGTGTAGGTCGTGGTGCCCTCAAAACACTTCCAGCCCAGATTCACCCCCGAAGACCCGGCCGGCAGAAAGGTGACTTCCTCCCAGGCGTTCTGTCCGACATCGGCGATGAACAGATCGCCGGTGACCTTGTCGAAGCTGATGCGCCAGGGATTGCGCATGCCGAAATGCATGATCTCGTCGCAGGTCTGGTTGCTGCCGACAAAGGGATTGTCCGGCGGGATGCGATAGCCGGCCGGCTGCCCCGCGGTCGCCGCGCACATCTCGCTGGTGGCGGTGGCGGTGGTCTGAGTGGGATCGATGCGGATGATCTTGCCCAGCAGGAGATAGTTTGTACCCCCGCCCTCCGAGCAGTTCGACGGCGTGCCGTCTGCCGGCTTTTTCCACAGGCATTGGGCAAAGCCATTGGGATCGCCCTGTGGGCCGCCATCGCCCATCGACCAGTACAGATAGCCGTCGGGACCGAACACGATATCGCCGCCGTTGTGGTTGCCGGCCAGATCCGGCACCTGGATCACTTCCCGGCGGGAGGTCAGGTCGGCGACGTCGGGGTTGCCGGCCGTGGTGCGGAATTCGGCAATGGCCTGCGGGTTTCCGGCTGTGGTCTGGGTATAGGCGACGTAGAAGCGGCGCTCGTTCACACCGTCGTAATCCGGGTGAAAGGCAAGACCGAGCAGGCCCTGCTCGCTGGAGGTGGCCACCGACATGGTCAGCATCGGCGTGCCCACCAGCGCGCCATTCTTGTAGACGCGGATGACGCCATTCTTCTGCACGATGAAGATTCGGCCCGAGCCATCACCGGCGTGACGCACGGCGAGAGGTTGACTCAAGGCGCCGGGTGCGACCACTTGTGTCAGCGTCAGATCCGGCGGCGGCGTCTGCGCCAGTGCGCAAGGCGCCATCAGCGTGGCGGTCAGCAACAGAGCAAAACGCAGCATGAGTATCCCCGGGGCATCTGATTGACAGAGCCCGAGGATAACGTCAGCTCCCGAAGTCGGGTGTGAAACGTAGCCCGATTCGCGGAAAGCCCGCGGAAATCAGAACTCAGCTCATTGTTGTTCCTGGACCTTCAAGCCTGGGCGCTTCGCTGGCCGCAACCTCAGCCTCGGGCGGTGACAACTGTGCCCGGGCTTCCGGCGTGATCGCCACGATGCCCTGGCGCAGTTCGCGCGAGAGGATGATGCGGGCGTCGGAGCCGAGCTGGTTGAGTTCTGGCCCGAAGGTCAGTTTGCCGTTGTCATCGACGCTGACGATGCCTTCGGCCTTGAGCATCTGGATGAAGCTCTTAAACAGGGCGCGATCGCCGAACTCGGGACCGGACAGTTCGTGCAGCAGGGCCATGCGTTGGGCGGTTACAGTACACAGGGTTTCCAGCTCACCCGAGGACAGCACGCCGGGGCCGTTCTTGCCGAGCACGGCGATGACCACGTAATAGCGCTGGAAGGTCTGCAGCAGGCTGTGGGCGAGCACACGCAGGCCGAAGAAGGCGTCGCCGCCGTCGGCCGGGCGCGAGATCCAGCCGCCTTCGCTGTCGACATTGACCAGGCCACGCTGGGCCATGAAATCGGCAGCGGCATCGATGCGCTCGACGAAGCCGTCGGCGTCCCAGGGCAGAAACAGCTCGGTCTTGATGAAGGGATAGACCATCCGCCCCAGACGCCCCAGGCCCTGTCTCGACAGCCGGCGGGTGTTGAGCAGACAGCAGGCCACCCAGGACACCGCCGCAAACACATGGGTGACGTTGTTGCGGTAGTAGGACAGGAGCACACCCTGATCGCCCTCGGCCTTGAGCACATCGCCGAGCGGATGCTTGAGTCGCCCGATCCAGCCCATGCTCTCGCCGTAGGCGACGATCTCCGCAGGCGACATCGCCGTCACCGTGACGCGCTCGCCGAAGGGCAGGTCCCGGGCCAGATCCAGGAAGATCTGCAGGTGGGAGATCAGGTCAGCTTCGCCGATGGCGTGCTTGGGCGTGCCCAGGATCACCAGCGCCAGCAGCGCCACCGGATTCAGGTCGGCCGCGCCGTTGATGTTTTCAAGGATGCGATGGGAGAGGTCGTCGACAGCGGCCGAGAACCAGGCCGGACGGTCGTTCTCGCCGGTCTGCTGCTCGCGCCAGTCGGGGGCGTGGGCCTCCAGCACCTGGTCGAGCTCGATAGGCTCACCGAAGTTGACCACCACACGACCGTAGCGATGGCGCAGCACCGACAGCGAGCGCAACAGACCGATCCAGGATTCCTTGGCCTTGGGTTGTCCGGACAGCTCGCCGAGGTAGGATTTGCCTTCGATCAGCTTCTCGTAGCCGATATAGACCGGTTGGAACAGCACCGGACGCGCGCGTTCGCGCAGGAAAGCGCGCACGGTCAGCGCCAGCATGCCGGCACGCGGCGGCAGCAGTCGGCCGGTGCGGCTGCGACCGCCTTCGATGAAATATTCCAGGGCCACACCCTGGCGCACCAGCCGGGTCACGTACTCGCTGAACACCGCCGAGTACAGCGCATTGGCCTTGAAGCTGCGCCGCAGAAAGAAGGCGCCGCCACGTCGCAGGATCGGCCCGACCACCGGCAGGTTCAGATTGACGCCAGCGGCGATATGCGGCGGCACCAGACCGTTGCGATACAGCAGATAGGACAGCAGCAGGTAATCGATGTGGCTGCGGTGACAGGGCACGTAGACCACTTCATAGCCGGGCGCGCGCTGCCGGAAGGCATCGAAGTGGTGCAGGGTCACGCCGTCGTAGATGCGGTTCCAGAAGCCCTGCAGGATGAAACTCAGCGAGCGCACCACCGGATGCGAATAGTCGGCGGCGATCTCGCGGGCATAGGCGTTGGCCTTCCTGGCCGCGGCCTTGTAGCCGCCCTTTTCCTTGTTGGCCTGGGCGGCGATGGCGGCGCGCACGGCATCGGCGCGCAGCAGATCGCCCACCAGCGTGCGCCGGTGCGAAAGGTCGGGTCCGATCACCGCGCCACGAATGCGCCGGAAATGCACGCGCATCAGCAGCGACAGCTTGTGCGCCGCGCGCTTGAGATCCTCGCTCTCGCCGATGGCCTGATCCAGCGTCACCGGGGGACTGAACTGCAGCAGCGTGTTGCGGCCGTTGAAGATGATCGCCAGCAGCCGCCGGAAGCGGCCGACCACCACCCAGTTTTCACTGAACAGTACCTTGAACCAGCCGGCGCTGCGATCCGGGGCGCGACCGACGAAGATCGATACCGGCACCAGCTGCACCTGCACATCGGGATCGCGGCGGATCGCGCCGAGCAGGCGCTCCAGTCGCACCGTGCGATCACGCAGCTTGCGCCGGTTGAGCAGCCAGCCGCTGCGCTTTTCGATGGCGAAGATCGCCGGCGGCGGACGGCTCAGCGTGGCCAGTGGCAGGGGATCGATAGGTCGCGGCCAGCCGGCTTCGCGGCAGGCGCGGTCGAGGATGGCTACGTTGGAGAGGCCCTGCCGATCGAGGATGTAGCAGACCGGCTTGCCCGGATCAAAAGGTGGCTGATCGGTCTCCGGGGTAATCCGGGTCAACCGCAGAAATGGGTGCAGCACAGTGTCGACCAGCGCCAGCAGGGCGCGTCGGAACCATGGCGCCTTGACGACGGTATTCGCTTCGCTCATGCAGGTCTGGCTGATTGCGGGGTACAGACGCAAGCTTAACGCGGGCCGCTCGTGCCCGCGCCAAGCCTGTGGTCAACGGTCAGCTTAAGCTGACGCTTGAGCTTACTCGCCAGAGGAGTCGTCGTCGCCCTCGTCAGCGCCGGCGGCAGCGTCGGCAGCTTCTTCAGCCTTGGCCTTTTCGATCTGCTCCAGCATGTCCTTGCCGTACCACTTTCCGTCGACCTTCTTCATCTCGCTCTCGAAGCTCAGCGGCGCATCGAACAGTGCGTAGCTGACCTTGAGCTTGGCGACGTCGCCGGTCTCACTGACAACTTCGGTCTTGACGCTGTCGGCGATGGCATCCAGCGAGAAGCCGTAGGCAGCCAGGGCGTTCTTGACGCCGCCGACAGCCGGACCGGCCTTGACCAGCATCTCGTCAAAGGACAGCGCCTTGATGTCATCAAGTTTGGTGATGCCGGTGGCGCGCAGGCCTTCGGCCAGAGCCGTCAGTGCCTTGCGCATCAGCGCCGGATCGGCGAAATCGGTCTTGCCCAGCCAGCCCGACAGACCGTTCATGAACTGCGTGGCCTGGGTCTTCTGCTGATCGGTCAGTTCGGTGCTCTGCTGAATGCTCATCGTGGCCATGCCCTGGCCCATGCCGATGATTCCGGCCAGCTGCGGCTTCATCTCGGCCAGCTGCGGCTCGATTTCGGCCATGATCTTGTCGACGCCATCGGGTGCGGTGATCTTGCCCCAGCTCTCGGCGAACTCGGCGCGATCTTCATCGGTGATCGGCTCGGCACGCTGCTTGTCCCAGTCAGCGCGGATGCGCTCAAGCTCGGACGGCGGCACGGAAGCCTGCAGCAGCGCCTTCAGATCATTGTTGCGGAAAGCCTTGACCTGCGCTTCCAGCGCATTGGCAGCAGTGGCCTGAGTGGCGACCATCGCTTTTTCGGCGGGCGCTGCGCCCGGCGCGGGTTCATCCTTGCCGCAACCGGCAAGCAGGGCGCAGCCAAGCGCGACGGCGATCAGGGAATGGCGGAAGGACATGGGAAACTCCTGAGTGTCGGAAAGTGGGCAGTGCCTGCTGGTCGATGCACTCCAGATCCACGATCCGGCGCACCAACGCGGCGTCAAAGGCTGCTGCAGGGCGGGACTCTAGCCCGGAGACGAGATCACGCGCAAACGCCAAGTGCGCTCAAAGCCAGCCACGGTTGCGCCAGGATGGTCGCTTGCCCGCGTGCGACGGCTTGATCGGTCGGTCGCTCGGCCGTGATCGGCGTGTGCCGATCGTCCCTCGCGGCTGTGCCCGAAGGGCCCCAGAGCACCTTGGCGAAACACCAAAGAAAAAGGCGGAGGGGGCCTCCGCCTTTATGGGCCTTTTCGGCCTTGTTGTTATAAGCGCTTCCTGCGCTGGCTGTAATCGTCACAGCAATGTGTGTGCTGATAGTAAGTTAGGTGATATTCCTAAGTCAACACCTTAGATAAGTGCGCTAAGGTTGGGTGCGGGGTTCGGGGTGCGGGGTGCGGGGTGCGCGGTACGGGTTCGCGAAAGGTGTCGGACCGCATCGGCGTCATTGCGAGCGCAGCGAAGCAATCCAGGAATTTGCGCCACTGCCTCTGGATTGCTTCGTCACTGCGTTCCTCGCAATGACGCGGCTGGTGTGGGTCCGGGCTTCTCCGGACCTGTCACTCAAACACCTGCGCAATGGTCCGCTGTATCGCCTGCGCGGCGGCACGCGGGTCCTCGGCGTTGCGGATGGGGCGACCGACCACGATGTAGTCGGCGCCGTTGGCGAAGGCCGTGGCGACGTCGACGGTGCGCTGCTGATCGTCGCCGCCGGCGCTGGCGCGGATGCCGGGACAGACGATCAGCGGCCCGGAGCCCAGCTCCTGGCGCAGGCGGGCGGCTTCGAGGCCGGAGCAGACCAGCCCGGCGGCCCCGGCGGCGATGGCTTCGGCGGCGCGCGCCGATACGCAGCTGGCGAGCGGCTGACTCACGCCGCTGGCCTGCAGTTCGGTTTCGCTGATGCTGGTCAGCACCGTGACGGCGAGCAGGCGCATGGATCCAGCCAGCCCAGCTGCCGCCTTGATCGCGGCCGGATAGGCATGCAGGGTCAGCAGATCGGGTTGATGGCGGGCCATGCCGGCGACGGCCGCGGCCACGGTCGCCGGAATATCGTGCAGCTTGAGATCGGCGAACACGCGTTTGCCGGCGCCCTTGAGTTCGGCCAGCAATTCGAAATAGCCGCCACTGCTGAGCAGTTCCAGGCCGATCTTGTAGTGGCTGACGCTGTCGCCCAGGCGCTCGATCCAGGCCCGGGCCTGGTCAAGGTCGGCCACGTCCAGCGCAAAGATCAGGCGCTCGGCATGGGCGATGTCGGGATGGTGCACGGTGGTCATGGCATTCGGTCCGGCCCGGAGACGGGGCAAAGATACAGGGGCCGCCCTACCGCATCACCTCATCCACGCTGGCCCGGGTGATCGGGTGGTAGCTGCCGCGGGCGCTGGCGTAGACCTTGCGGGCGTAATCCTGTTGCCCCGGGTTGCGCATCAGCGCGGTGTACAGGGGCAGCACGAATTTGCGGCGACCGATGCGTTGCAGGAAATCCTGCATCGGCGCGAAGGCCGGGCGGTAATCGTGTTCGATGGCCTTGATGTACCAGGCAAAGGCGATTTCGCTGTTGCCGACCACGCTCACCTGATAGCCCTGATCGAATTCGGCCAGCTGCGCCGGCGTGGTCGATTCGGGCAGTCCTTCGATCCAGCGCATCCATTCCTGGGTGCTCCAGGCGCTGGTGTCGATGGCCGCCAGCGCGGTCTTGCCCGACAGCCAGTTGCTGCGGGCGGCATCGATGGCGTCGAAGCGGGTGGCGTGGGTGCGCGGCGCGAAGGCTGGCAGTCCCGGGCCTTCAATGAAAGCTGCCAGTTCCTCGCCACTGACCTTGCCGGGATGGCGATCGAGCAGCTCGCTCTTGAGGAAGGCGAGGAAATCATCGGTACCGACGGTACCGAAGGCATGCCGGTCAAACCAGGCACGGACGAAGGGGTCGAACACATCGCGCCCGAAGCGCTGTTCCAGAAAACGCAGGAAGACCATGCCCTTGGTGTAGGCCACTTCGGTCAGACCGTCATCCGGATCGCGCCCGCGCAGATCCAGGCGCAGGTGCTGATCGGCCTCGGGAAGTTCCTGCAGCTCCTCCTGCAGATCGCGCTCGGCCAGCTGCCGTTCCATGTCGGCGCGCTCGCTGCCGAAGGCTGCCTCGACGATGCGATTCTCGACGTAGGTGGTGAAGCCCTCGTTCAACCAGAAATCATCCCAGCTGCGGTTGGTCACCAGATTGCCCGACCAGGAATGCGCCAGCTCGTGGGCAATCAGCGCCACCAGACTGCGGTCGCCGGCGATCACGGTGGGCGTGAGGAAGGTCAGTCGCGGATTTTCCATGCCGCCGAAGGGAAAGGAGGCCGGCAGCACCAGCAGGTCGTAGCGACCCCAGCGGTAGGGGCCGTACAGCGACTCGGTGATCTCGATCATGCGCTCGGTGTCTTCGAACTCGTAGGCGGCCGCTTCGAGCACATTGGGCTCCGCGTACACACCGGTGCGCTCGCCGAGCGCGGCGAACTTGAGCTCGCCCACGGCCAGCGCCAGCAGGTAGCTGGGAATCGCCTGCTGCATGATGAAGCGGTAGTCGCCGTTGGCGGCGTCGAGCGGATTGTTGTTGGCGCTCATCCGCGCCAGCAGTCCCGGCGGTGTGCTGATCCGGGCCGAATAACTGAAGCGCACCGCTGGCGTGTCCTGGATCGGCACCCAGGAGCGGGCGTGGATGGCCTGCGACTGGGTGAACAGGAAGGGCTGTTTCTTGCCGGCGGTCAGTTCCGGCGGCAACCACTGCAAGCCGCTGGCTTCGGGTGAGGTGCGATAGCGCACGCGAATGCGCTCGACGCCCTTGGGTAGCTCGATACGCAACGCCTGGCCGAAGATCGGATCGGCCCTGGACAGGCGGTAGGCGGTAGGCGAGTAGTGCTGGTGTGCATCGACAGTGAGTACCTCTTCGATGCTCAGATCGCGCGTGTCCAGGACCACACTCGTGGCTGCCGGATCCTTGCGCAGCAGATCCAGATCGACAAAACCCGAGAGCTCGCGGCGCTCGAAGGACACCGCCAGATCCAGGTGCGCGTGGCTCACCTGTACCGCATCGAAGTTGGCGTAGGAATGCGGATCGGGTGCGGCGTAGGCGTGGCTCACGGTGAATACCAGCAGGGTCAGAAAGGCGCGCATGGCAACTTCAGTACATCGCGGGGCCGCCGAGTATGCCGCGGGTGTGATGAATATGCCGCCCGCGTCCCGGAAGACCCTCGCTGAACGGGGAAAAGGCGGGACGCGAAGGACGCGAAGGAGGAACAGCGAGAACGCGAAGAACAGCGGTTCAATCGAGGACCATGATCGAATCCCCGTCCTTCTTCGCGACCTTTCTGCTTTTCCTTCGCGTCCTTCGCGTCCGACGCTCTTCCCCGGGCCGCGCCGCGCCCCCACCGGGCTACGAGTCGGCAGCCTGACACACCGCAGCGATCATCGCCCGCAGGGCGGCGGCTTTGACCGGCTTGTGCAGCACCGGCAATTGCGCCGCGGCGGCGGCCTTGAGGAAGGCCTCGTTGCGATCGGCGCTGACCATGACGATGGCGCCGGGGGCGCAAGCGCGACGACGCCAGTCGAGCACCAGGTCGATGCCGTTTTCGCCGCCGTCGAGCTGGTGGTCCACCAGCGCCAGGTCGAAACCGGAAGACAGCAGCAACTCCAGTGCCGGCGGGCCCGATGCGGCGGTCTGCACCTGATGGCCCCAGCGTCTGAGCAGGCCTGAGGTGGCTTCCAGCACCTCAGGTTCATTGTCGATGATCAACACCCGCAAGCCGTGGCGGGCGGCCGTGTCCGCCTGGGTAGCGCCAGCGTCCGTTCCGGGTCCGGCCAGACTGGCGCGGCGGGCGCTGACGAAGAACATGCTGCCGCGCTCGGCCCGCGAGCGCAGGTCCAGCTGCGCGCCCATCAGTCTGGCCAGGCGCATGCAGCCAGCCAACCCCAGACCCAGGCCACGCTCGCCCCAGGGCGAACCCTCCGGGCCGCGCTCGAAATCGCTGAACACACGCGAACGGACCGCATCGGGTATGCCCGGGCCGCTGTCCCAGACCTCGATGCGCACCTGCTCACCCTGACGGCGCGCGCCCACCACTGCACCACCCTTGCGGGTGTAGCGCAGCGCATTGGAGATGAAGTTCTGCAGGATGCGCCGCAGCAGTTTGCGGTCACTGCGGATCACCAGCCGTGTCGGCACAAAGCGCAGTCGCAGGCCGCGGCTCAGCGCCAGCGAGGCAAACTGCTGCTGCATGGATTCGAACAGCTCGCCGAGTGCGAAGGGCTGCATCTCCGGCTCCAGTACGCCGGCATCCAGCCGGGCCAGATCGATCAGACCATCGAGCATCTCCTCGGCGGCCGAGAGCGAGGAATCGACCCGTCCCACCAGCCTGCCGGCATCAGCGCCGAGGCCAGGTTCATGGCGAAGCGTGGACAGGAACAGGCGCGCCGCCGACAGCGGTTGCAGCAGATCATGGCTGGCGGCGGCAATGAAGCGGGTGCGGGTTTCCTGCGCCGCCTGGGCCAGACGGCGTGCTTCCTGCTGCGCCTTCAGCGCCGCCCGCAGCTCGAAGGTGCGCTGTTCGACCCGATCTTCCAGATGCTCGTTGGCTTCGCGCAGGGCGTCCTCGGCGCGCTTGAACTCGGTGATGTCGTTGAAGCTCATCACAAAGCCACCGCCGGGCAGGGGTTCGCCGCGCATTTCCACGACGTGACCATCGGCGCGCTCGCGCACATGCCGGTGCGAACTGCCGGCGCGCATATAGGCCAGTCGACGCTCGACCTGGGCGTCGACATCACCCGGACCGATCTGGCCGCGCTCGGCGTTGTAGCGGATCAGGTCCTCCACCGGCCGACCAACCTGGAGCAGGCCCTCGGGATAGTCGAAGAGTTCGCTGTAGCGGCGATTCCACGCCACCAGGCGCATGTCCCCATCGACCACGCTGATGCCCTGGCTCATGTGTTCGAAGGTGGTTTGCAGCAATTCGCGGTTGAAGCGCAGGGCCTGACTGGTCTCGTCGAGTACCGAGACCACCTCGCCCAGTTCCAGACCGCTGCCGCGCAGCACCGAGGTCAGCATCACCCGCGCCGAGCCGGGACCGACGGCGCCGGCGAGCAGGCGCTCGGTGAACTGCAAGGCCCGTCGGTCGGCCGGGGCCGAAAGATCCGGATCGCGCTGGTGTGCGCTGAAGAAGCGCTGGAAAGCAGCGGTCGCCGACTCCCGCCCGAGGATGCGCTGCGCCAGCTCGACCAGATCGCGCAGGTGCACGTGCGGCACCAGTTCCTGCACGGCGCTGGCCCGCAGCGCGTAGGGGTCCAGATAGGCCGTGGCCTGCAGGCGTTCGCCCAGATGCGGCCGTTGTCGCAGCGACACCGCAATCAGCAGCGCTGAATTCACCAGCAGGGACCAGAGCGTGCCGTGGGTCAGCGGATCGGGCCCGCCCACCCCCAGCAGCGCCTGTGGGGCCAGCGGTGCAAAGCCCCACGGGCCCTGCTGCTGGAATTCACCGCCGACCCAGCCGGCCAGCGACAGCTGCGGCAACAGCAGGGTGTAGATCCAGACTGCGAAACCGCCAGCCAGACCCCAGGCCACGCCGTGCTGACTGGCGTTGCGCCAGTACAGCGAGGCCACCAGTGCCGGCGCGAACTGGGCCACGGCGCTGAAGGCCAGCAAGCCGTAGCTGGCCAACGTGCCGCTGCCGCCGTCGATGCGATAGAAGGCGAAAGCCAATGCCGCCAGCAGCGCAATCGAGACCCGCTTGCAGCCCAGCACCCAGGCGGACAGGTCGGCGTTCTGCTGCAGTCGCAGTTGCCGTATCCGCATCAGCAGCGGCATCAGCAGATCGTTGCTGATCATGGTCGACAGCGCCACGCAGACGACGATGACCATCGCCGTACCCGCCGACAGACCACCAATGAAGGCCAGCAGGGCGATGCCGGGATGGCCGTTTTCCAGCGGCAGGCGCAACAGCAGGTGATCGGGGTTGCCGGCCGGAACCAGATCCTGCGCCAGCCAGGCCACCGGCAGCACGCAGATCGAAACCAGTATCAGATAACCGACGAATACCCGGCGCGCCAGTTTCAGATCGGCGGGGTCGGTGCACTCCACCACGCCGACCTGGAACTGCCGCGGCAGACAGAAGATGGCGCAGGCGGCGAGCAGGGTCTGGGTGAGAAAGGTCAGCGTGCCGAATTGCTCGGGCGACCACACCGGATCGGCAGCCACGCGTGCCAGTGCTCCCGGCCAGGCCTCCTTGCCGAGCACCAGCGCCAGCAGCGCCACCACGATCAGCGCGGCCAGCTTGACCACCGACTCCAGCGCCACCGCCACCAGCAGGCCGCGGCGCTGCGCCGTGGCACTGGCCTCGCGGGCGCCGAAGAGCATGGCGAACAGGGCCATCGTCACCGCCACGTACAGCGCGGTATCGGTGTACAGACTGCTGCCATGATCGGCGCTGGCTGGCGCCAGAACCTGGATGCTGGCGCTGATCGCCTTGAACTGCAGGGCCACGTAGGGGACGGCGGCGAACAGGGCGATGATCGTCACCAGCGCCGCCAGCGGCCGTGAGCGACCGAAGCGCGCGGAGATCAGGTGCGAGATCGAGCTGATGTTCTGCTGGCGGGCAATCAGTACCAGCCGTTCGAGCAGTCCGCTGGCAAAGGCAAAGACCAGGATCGGACCGAGATAGATCGGCAGAAAGGCCCAGCCGCTGCCGCGCGCCGTGCCGACTGCACCGTACAGGGTCCAGGTGGTGCAATAGACCCCGAGCGCCAGGCTGTAGACCCAGGCGCGCAGCGGCGGCTGGCTGGTCAGCCGGGCGCGGCGGTCGCCCCAGGCAGCCACCGAGAACAGCGCCACCAGATAAGTGATGGCCACGAGCAGCAGCAACCAGGGGGCGATCATGGCGGCGCTCGGCTAGCGCGCGATCGGGAACGAGCACAGATGCGTCCGTGCATCGGTCGCGCCCGGCCCGGCACTCACCCCTGTCGACTCAGCGCGGCGCGTCGGGCTGCTTCTCCGGCTGCGCCAGATCGAATTCGGACATCTGCAGGCAACGCTCGTAGATGCGGGTGACGGTCGGGTAGGGCGCCAGATCCAGACCGTAACGCGTGGCGTTGTAGACCTGCGGAATCAGGCAGCAGTCGGCCATGGTCGGCTCGTCGCCCTCGCAGAATTCGCCGGTCGAAGGGTTGTTGCCCAGAAGCTCCTCCAGCGCCACGAATCCCTCGCTCATCCAGTGCCGCATCCAGGCCTGCTTCTGGGCCAGGTCAGCCCCGAGTTCGTTCTGCAGATAGTCGAGCACACGCAGATTGTTCAAGGGGTGGATGTCACAGCCGATCACCTGGGAAATGCCACGCACCCGGGCGCGTTCCCGCGCGTTGGCCGGCATCAGCACATAACCATTGCCATGGTAGACATCGGCCAGATATTCAATGATGGCCATCGACTGGCGGATGATGCGTTCGCCGTCGACCAGCACCGGGATCAGTTTCTGCGGATTGAGCTGGGCATAGCTTTCGCTGCGCTGCTCGCCGCCTTCGGCCAGCAAATGCACCGCCTGATAGTCGTAGGCCAGTCCCTTGAGGTTCAGCGCGATGCGTACCCGGTACGCTGCGCTCGAACGCCAATAGCTGTAGAGCCTGATCAAGTCCGTCATGACGCGCCCCCGCCCGCTGGAGCCACAAGCATAATGCAGCGGCGCCTCGCCAGCACGTCCGGACCGCCGCTGATTCCAAGCCTTGCAGTTCCGGCGACGGCGTTTGATGCTTCGCGCCCCCGTTTTCAGTAGACAAGCCATGCTCGCTCTGGTCAGTGCCCGCGCCGCTCGCGCGCTTGATGAGGATCTGCCGCGGCTAGCCACCGCCCTCGCCGCACGCGGCATCGACTTCGAGATCTGTGACTGGGACGATCCGGACGTGGACTGGTCGCGATACCGACATGCGCTGCTGCGTTCGACCTGGGATTACATCGACCGTTACGCCGAGTTCGGCGACTGGATCACCCGGGTGGCGAGCCAGACAGTTCTGCTCAACCCGCCCGAGGTGGTGCGCTGGAATACCCACAAGGGCTATCTGCTGGATCTGGCCAGACAGGGTGTGGCCATCGTGCCCTCGACACTGCTGCGACCCGGCGACGCCATCGAACTTGGCGAGTGGCCGGAACTGGTGGTCAAGCCGGCTATCGGCGCCGGTTCGCGCGACGCCCGCAGATTCCAGAACGATCCCGCGGGCGCTCGCGCCCACGCCCGGAAATTGCTCGACGCTGGCCGCGATGTGCTGGTGCAGCCCTATCTGGCGCGGGTCGACGAGGCCGGTGAAACGGCGCTGGTCTACTTTGGCGGACGCTATTCGCATGCGCTGCGCAAGGGCCCGCTGCTGGCTGCCAATGCCGAGGCCACCAATTCGCTGTTCGCACCCGAGAGCATCACCCTGCGCCAGCCCGACGCCGCCGAACTGGCGCTGGCCGAGCAGGTGCTGGCCGCCATTCCCTTCCCGGGACCGATGACCTACGCCCGCGTCGACCTGCTGCGCAACGGCGCCGGCGATCCGGTGCTGCTGGAGCTGGAACTGACAGAGCCGTCCTTGTTTCTGGCGCATGCACCGGCTGCGGCCGAGCGCTTCGCGGTGCTCCTCGGCGAGCTCAGCGCTGCCCGCTGAGGATTGTTCGTGGCGCGCGCGTGCTGCCGAGGGTGGATGCGGTCCGTTCTTCGCAAACATATCGCAAGTAATTGATTTTAAGTAGGTGCCATGTTCGCCGCGAAGCGGCCTACGTGACTGGCGCAGCTGTCACGTAGACCCTTCGGGTCAACGTGACCTACCTCCAGTTGTTTGATGCGGAACAAGCGCACCGTCAGGTGCGTCCGGGACTCCCACACACAGGCGCGTCGCTAACCCGAGCCCACCCGCGCCGGTGGTTTCGGCAGCCAGATCGACACGATCAGGCCGCCTTCGGGGCGGTTGCTGAGGCGGATGCGGCCGCCGTGGGCTTCGGCAATTTCCCGCGCCAGCGCCAGACCCAGGCCGGTGCCGGAGCGCTTGGTGGAATAGAAGGGCAGCAGCGCCTGCTCCAGCACGGTCTCGGTCATGCCGGCACCGCGGTCGCGTACCTGCAGCAGGAACTGCTGGCCGGCATCGAGCACGGCAATTTCGACGTCTTCCGCCGCCGATCCTGCCTCCACCGCGTTCTTGCACAGATTGATCAACACCTGTTCGATCTGGGCGCGGTCAACGAAAGCGCTGGCTTCCGGCAGGGGCAGCACGATCCGCGCCGACTGCGACTGCACCACGGTGTCCAGCAGGGCTTCCCAGGGCACCGCCTGCAGACGTGGGGTCGGCAGCTTGGCGAAGCGCGCATAGCCGCCAATGAAGGTCCCCAGATGCTGGGCGCGCTCGTCGATGGTGGCGAAGATCTTCTGCAGGCTGGCCTTGTCGCCGCGCTCGGCATAGACGCGGCCGGTATGCGCCATCGAGGCGATCGGTCCGAGCGCATTGTTGAGCTCGTGACTGATCACCCGAATGACCTTCTTCCAGGTCGCCACTTCCTGCCGCGCCAGTTCCCGGGTCAGGCGCCTTAGCATGGTCAGCTGGTGGCGGCGGCCATGCAGATCGAAGGATCGGCGGGTCAGATGAAACACGTCTTCGTCACCATCGACGGTGAGGGTGACCAGGCCATCCAGTCCCGAGCGCAGCGGCTCGGCCAGCGCCTCGGGCAGGCGCGCCACCAGATCCTCGAAGGCGTGCCCTTCGAGCTTGCCCTGGATGCCGAAGAGCTCGCGTGCGGCCAGATTGCCGTAGATCACATGGCCGCGCGGATCGGTCAGCAGCAGCGCGGTCGGCGTGTTCTGGACCACGGTATCGAGCAGCAATTCGCGCTGGACCAGACGCTGACGTTCATCGCGCAACTGCGCCCCGAGGGCATTCAGCGCCACGGTCAGATCGGCCAGATCCGGATCGCCCGGCACCCGGATCGAGGTCGCGAAATCGGCATCGGCCCAGGCCGCCACCAGCGTCGACAGCGCCCGCAGATGATCGGCCGACGGCGTGCGCTCACGGCGGATGGCGATCAGCGCAAATCCGAGACCAAAGGCCAGGGCGGCGGCCAGTGTGGACCACAAACCCAGTTCCCGCGTGGCCCAGGACGACAGCAGCACCAGCAGCACGCCCCAGACGGTCCAACCCGGCAGGCGCTTGAGGCGGGCAAGCTGGCGGCGGGCTGGGTCTTGCGGCGGCATGGGTTTCCGGAAGTGGGGCGGAGGGCGACAGTTTCTGGCGATTGGCGAAACCGGCAACTGGCGATTGGCAACTAGCGATTAGGGCGCTGAATGGGATGGATCGCAAGCGGTTGGTGCGATCAGCTCTCGCGTCATTGCGACCCCGGACTTGATCCGGGGGAAGCAATCCAGAGGCGCAGCGTCGAAAGCACTGGATTGCTTCGTCACTGCGTTCCTCGCAATGACGCCGGGACTCGGCTTGGTAGGTCCCGACTTGTCTGGACGCTCCTGAATCCATGTTGCAGAAGCGTCCAGACAAGTCTGGACCTACAGACGCGCTTCGCCGGCACAACCCACAACCCACAACCAACAACCAACAACCGCTTCACTCCCGGCGCACATCGACTCCGTACTTCTCCATCCGCCGGTACAGGGCCTGGCGCGACAGTCCCAGGCTCTGGGCGGCTTCGGCGACCACGCCGCCGGCGCGGGACAGGGCCTCCTCGATCTCGTCGCGGCTGGGCTCACGCAGGGTGTTGTCGCTGCTGTGCGGGTGCTGAGGGCTGGCCGCGGGCAGGCCCAGATCCTCTACCGTGACCACCCCGCCCCGGCACAGCAGACTGGCGCGGGTGATGGCGTTTTTCAGTTCGCGCACATTGCCGGGCCAGGCGTGGGCTTCGAGCGCACGCCGGGCGCTGTCGGCCAGGCGCAGGCCATCGCCGAGGAAATGTTCCGCCAGCGGCACGATGTCTTCGCGGCGCTCGGCCAGGGCCGGCAGCTTCACTTCGATGACGTTGAGTCGGTAGTACAGATCCTCGCGGAACTCACCCTTGCGGATCATCGCTGGCAGATCGGCATTGGTGGCCGACAGTACCCGCACCTTGACCTCGCGGGTGCGATTGCTGCCGAGGCGCTCGAAGCGACCGCTCTCGATCACCCGCAGCAGCTTCATCTGTCCGGCCGGCGGCAGATTGCCGATCTCGTCGAGGAACAGGGTGCCGCCATCGGCCGCCTCGAAACGCCCTTCGCGGGCCTTGCCGGCGCCGGTGTAGGCGCCGGCCTCGGCGCCGAAGAGTTCGGCCTCGAGCAGATCCGAGGGCAGCGCGCCGCAGTTCACGGCGACGAAGGGGCCATCCTTGACCCGCGAGTTGGCATGGATGATCTCGGCGATGCGTTCCTTGCCGGCGCCGTTGGGCCCGGTGATCAGTATCGGCACATCGGCGCTGGCGACCTGACAGGCCAGGCGCAGCACGCGTTCGGTGGCCGGGTCGGCATAGACCATGCCGCGCAGATCGAACTCGCGCGCAAGCGAGCGCCGGCCTTCGGATTCGCGCACGCTGAGCTTGCGCGCCTGACGGCTGCTTTCGGCCAGTTCCAGCAGATTGCGCACCGTGGTCAGCAGCCGCTGGTCATCCCAGGGTTTGCTCAGATAGTCGGCGGCGCCGGCCTTGACCAGTTCCACGGCCTGCTCCAGATGCGACCAGGCCGTCAGCAGGATCACCGGCAAGTCCGGATACTTTTCGCGAATCTGCCGGAACAGCGCCACGCCCTCCTCGCCCGAGGTGGTGTCGGCCGAGAAGTTCATGTCCTGGATCACCAGATCGATGGACTCACGCGCCAGCGCATCCAGCCCGGCGCGCGGACTGGCCGCCGTGCTGACGCTGTGCCCGTCCAGACCCAGCAGCAGTTCCAGCGCGGTGCCGATGGCGGGGTTGTCGTCGATGATGAGGATATGGGTCATGGAATGGGCGGCGGTCCGGTCAGTCTGCTGGAATTGGTGGAAGCACGAGGTCGTTCGAAGTGAAACGTCAAACGTCAACACTTGGAGCTCGCGAATTGACGTTTTACTTTTTACTTTTGACCGCTTCAATCACGCTGACCTCGTCGCGATCGCCGGTGCGATCCGGCTGGCGCGCAGGGCGGGGCCGAGGACGGCCAGCTGGCCGATGATCAGCACCACCACGGCGCCGACCGGCAACCAGGTCCAGGGTAGCTTGTCGAAACCCAGATACTGCACCAGGGCCACGTTGATGCCCAAAGCCAGCGCCGAGCCGGCGGCGATGCCGATCAGGGCGATCAGGGCGTTCTCGGTCTGGAAGTAGCGGACGATGTCGCGCTGGCGGGCGCCGAGTGCGCGGCGGGTACCGATCTGCCTGGTGCGCTGGGTCACCCAGAAGCTGGCCTGACCGACGATGCCGAAAGCCGTGACCGCCAGCAGGGCGATGCCGATCACCGCGAGCAGCACCGCCATGGCACGGTCATTGCGGTAGGCCTCGGTGCGGATCTCGTCGAAGCCGCGGATGGAGGGAATGATGCGGTTGCGCTCCACCGCAAACAGTTTTTCCTCCACCTGCGACATCACCCGGTCGCGCTCGCCCGGCTGGGTACGCACGATGAAGCCGCTGGAGCCGACCAGCTTGTACGGTGCCAGAATGGCGCGATCGGGGTTGCGGGAGCGCGGCCACGGCGTGGCGAGGTGATCGGTGACGCCGATGATGCGCTGCTGGGGCTGGCCGCGATCGCCGGTGATGTTGATCATCTTGCCGATCGCGCTTTCGCCGGGAAAGAGCTTCTCGGCCAGACCCTTGCTGACCAGCACCACCGAAGGATTCGGCTGGTCGCCTTGCTTGAAGGGCGTGATTTCCCCCGGTTCAAACATGCGGCCTTCGATGACCCGGGAGCCCAGGGCTTCGAGGAATTGCTCGTCGCCCATGTACATGGCCGCCGAGCGGTCAGCGCCGTCGGCCTTGTCTTCAGCCTTCAGACCGACGCTGGTATTCCAGCCGCTGCGGCCCATCGGGATGCTGAAGGTGGGTGTCACCGCCAGCACGCCGGGGATGGCGCGCACGGTGGCCAGATCCTGATCGGTGGCCTGCTCGTCCGGGCGCGCCTGTCCGATGTTCTGGTTGTGGAACAGAAACACATTGGGCTCGTCGACCCCGCTGGCGAGTGCCATGGCCTCGATGCGCTCGCTCACGATGAACAGTACGTTGGCGAGGATGGCCAGCGTCAGCGCGATCTGGGCCGCGATCAGTGTCGCCGCCACCGGGTTGCGTTTGAGGGAGGATAGGATCGGTCGGATTTCCATGAACAGGGTCCTTGGGTAGTGAGGGCACGAGGGCGAGAGGGCGCGAGTCAGGAGTTTCGGGGTCGGACAGCTTTCGGCTACCCCGTGCCCTCGTCCATCAATTGGTCTTCAGCTGTGAGGCCGGGGCGATGCGGCAGGCGCGCCAGGCGGGGTAGGCGCCGGCGCCCACGGCGCCGATGATGGCCACCAGCAGCAACAGTCCGAACAGGCTGGTGTCCAGCGTCGCGACCTTGTCGAAACGCGGAATCAGCGCGCGCACCATGGCCAGTCCGCCCAGGGTCAGCACCAGGCCCATGACCGCACCCAGGGCTCCGATCAGTCCCGATTCGATCAGGTGCTGCGCGAAGATCTCCCGGCGCCTGGCGCCGAGCGCACGGCGAAGCCCGATCTCTCCACTCTTGCGCAGGAACTTGGCCAGCAGCAGTCCGGCGGCGTTGAGCAGGCAGACCACCAGAAAGGCCACACCGACACCGGCAAAGATGCGGGAGTCATCGGGCACGACCTGATTCTGGGCCAGCCATTCCATGACATTGCTGAGCTTGTTGTTGTCCGGACGCTGGAAACGGCCGGATTTGCGCTGTTCGGCGACATAGGCGGTCAGATAGGCGAGATACTCTTCCCGAGCTGCGGCATCCGGGAGTTCCACCCAGTACTGGGTCATCACGCAATCGGAAGCCCGCAGGCCGGCAAAGCCCGCGCCCGGGGGTGGTTCGAAGCAGTTGATGCTGCCGTCGATGTCCATTGCCTTGGCCGTGGCCACGCTGAAGGGCAAGTAGATGTCCTCCGGATTGCTCAGGGTGTCGGTGGTGATGTCGTAGAACAGCGGATTCAGTTTCCAGGTATCGAGCACACCGACGATCGAGAAGTCCTCGTCATCCAGATGAATGCGTTCACCGACCACGTCCGTGCGCCGGAACACGCGGTCAGCCAGTTCGCGCGAGATCACGGCCACCCGGGCTTCTTTCTGATCATCGGCCCTGGACCAGGGGCCGCCGTGCAGGAAGGGTGTATCGAACATCGCGAAGAAATCGGCGCCGGCGGCGCGCACCGTGGCCAGCCGCGGCCGAACCTCGGGATCGCTGGGCACCACGCTGATACTGGAACGGCGCATGGCGGTCTGACGCATGGCCCTGGCATCGGCCATCAGGCGCTCGGCATCACCGTGGGTGAGCTGGTTGGGCGGCAGATTGTTTTCCTCATCGAAAGCCGAATCCTTCGACCAGTTGTCCAGCTGCACCGAATAAAGCACATCACTCTTGTGCGGAATCGGATTGCCCGAGAGCCGGTAAAGCACCGTGAAGGCGGTCATGGCCGTCGCCAGGCCGAGCGCAATCGCCAGCACCATCAGCGCCGACAGCACCGGCGTGCGCTTCAGGGCCAGGGTGGCGAGTTTCAGGTAGTAGGTGAACATGGTGGTCAGGCCTTGTCGCAAATATGGGAAAGGAGCGGGGCTGGGATCTGGGGGCTGGGGCGCACGATCGGTGGCCGCCGGGATCGGGAGTGCTTGCAGAGCGTGGAGCCTGAATCGGGCGCCTGTACTGCAGATCTGCGCCCCATCCCCCAACCCCGCTGTTGCTCTCCCGCGCCCTTCACGCCACCGCCCTTGGCTTGTCGACGCCGCGGATCGGGGCGAAATCGGCTTCGGCCAGATCCACCACCTGACCGTCGACGATGTGCACATGGCGGCGGGCGCGGCGGGCCAGCTCCAGATCGTGGGTGACCATGATGATGGTCGTGCCCTGACTGTTGATCTCCTCCAGCAGCTCCAGCACGCCTCTGGCCATCACCGTGTCGAGGTTGCCGGTGGGTTCGTCGGCGAGCAGCAGTTTCGGTTCCCCGGCCAGGGCCCGGGCAATGGCCACGCGCTGCTGCTGGCCGCCGGACAGTTCCGCCGGGTAGTGGTGCAGGCGTGAGCCGAGACCCACCCGCGACAGCGAGGTTTCGATCCGGCGCTTGCGTTCTGCCTTGGGGAAGCCGCGGTAGCGCAGCGGCACGTCGACGTTGTCGTACAGATCCAGATCAGCAATCAGATTGAAGCTCTGGAAGATGAAGCCGATCTTCTCGTTGCGCAGGCGCGAGCGGGCATCGTCGTTGAGATTCTTGACGTCGATGTCGTCGAGTTTGTAGACGCCGTCGGTGTGCTCTTCGAGCAGGCCGGCGATGTTCAGAAAGGTGGTCTTGCCCGAGCCCGACGGCCCGGTCACGGCGACGAATTCGCCGGCATTCACGGTCAGGGTGAGATCACGCAGCGCGTGGGTCTCGACCAGCGAGGTGCGGAACACTTTGCGGAGGTTTTGCATGTGGAGCATGGGTGGGGTTCCTGTCATTGGAGGGTGTCTGGACGTAGCTCGCATTGGCTGCTTAGCGGTCTGAGCACAAGAGCGGGGTTGGGGGCTAGGGGCTGGGGCGCGTTCTTGTTGAGCATGGTTGACATCAAGTTGGCGAAAGGGTGCACCTTCTGGTTCTGGATCAGTCTGCTGGCGCGCCCGCAGCAATCCGCCCCAGCCCCCAGTCCCTAGCCCCGCATTTGTTCCTGGATTCGCCTTGGGCATCACCGCACCTCATCGCGTCAACAACACTTCATCCACGCCCGGCAGATCGTCGATGCCGGCCAGGATTACCTGCTGCCCAGGCCGCAGGCCATCGATGACCTCGAAGGCCGTGACCGAGCTCGATCCCAGCTGTATCGACTGGCGCCGGGCGACATCGCCGTCGATGACCCAGGCAAAGGCCGGATCGCGTTCGAAGGCCGGGCCGCGCTCGATCAGGGTGACGTCGGGTTTCTCCTCCAGCAGCACCCGCACCTGGACGCGCTGGTTCTGGCGCAGTGATCCGGCGCTGGCGTCGGTGAGGCGGATGCGGGCCAGCACCTGGGCGTTCTGGACTTCCGGCGACACCAGCCGGACCTCGCCCTGGCGGCGCTCGGCGCCGATGGAAATTTCGGCGCTCAGCCCAGGTGCCAGCGAATCGGCATAGACCTCGGACACGGCCGCTTCGACTTCCAGTTCGGTCAGGTCGACCACCATCATCAGCGCCTGATTGGCGGCGACATTGGCGCGATCGGTGACCAGCCAGTTGCCGACCACGCCGTCGAAGGGCGCGCGCACTTCCAGGGCCGCCACCTGACGCTGCAGCTCCTCCACCAGCAGCCGCTGACTGGCCAGTTGCTCGTCGTAGGTCTTCAGGTCCAGCACCAGCGAGTCGCGCTCCAGGCGCAGATCGGCCTCGGCGCTGGACAAGGTGATCTTGGCGCCTTCCAGCACATCCTGGGCCCGCTTCAGGTCAACCTCGGGCAGCACGCCCTTGGCGAATGCCAGTTGGGTGCGCTCGAGCTCGCGCGCGGCGGCCTTCTGGGCGATGCCGGCGGCATCGATGGCGCGCTGCTTCTCCAGTACCGTGCGGCGGTTGTTGATGTCCTGGCGCTCGCGTTCGGCCGACACCCGCGCCAGCGTCGACTGTTCGCGCTTGAGCTCACTCTCCAGCTCCGGGCTGTCGACGGTCGCCAGCAGCTGATCCTTCTGCACCATCGCACCGGGCTCCACGACAAAGCGGACAATGCCCGGCGCCGAGGTGTACAGCGAAGGGCTGCGGGCGGCGACCACCCGACCCTGGGAGGTGAGATCGCGCACCAGCGTGCCCTGACTGACCTCGCCGATGCGTACGCGCTGGCGCGAGAGCGTGTGTTCGGCGGTCAGTGTGGGGCCCAGGGCAAAACCGCCGACCACCAGCAGCACCAGCACCCCTGCACCGAGCAACAGGCCGCGTCGGTGCAGCGGATTGCCGGAAGCGCGCAGCGGACGATCGGTGGCGGAGGTGTCTCGAATCATGGTTGCGCCGTGGCCAGGGTGACGGTGATGTGTATGCATGACCCATGCCATGCATTAAGTCTTTGAATGTACTGATTTCATTTCTATTGTCTGGATGGGCGGACGCAAACCGGACGGTCTACGGACAGCCCGGTCGGGCAGGTCCGGGCAGGCTTGACGTCGCTGTCCGTCGGCGCACGGCTGCGCTCCGCTTGCCCGTCGGCGCGCGCTGCCGTAGCGTCACCGACATGCCATCCAGCATCCGAGCGAGATTTCCCATGCAATGTCCCAAGTGCCAGGCCGATATGGAAAAGGTCGCCACTGCCCACGGCGTGGTCGATCGCTGCACGGCGTGCAAGGGTCTGTGGTTCGACCTGATGGAGCACGAGGAGCTCAAGCCTGATGCCGACATGATCGACATCGGCAGTGAGGAACTGGGCCGCAGGCACAACGCGATCGACCGGATTCATTGCCCGGTGTGTCCGAACAGCCAGATGTTGCGCATGGTGGATCCGCAGCAGCCGCACATCTGGTTCGAGAGCTGTCCGGTCTGCTACGGACGCTATTTCGACGCCGGTGAGTTCCGTGATCTGAGCGAGCACAGCCTGGGCGATCTGTTCAAGCGCTGGCGCGCCAAGGCGCGCGACTGAGCCTTGTTGCCGGTGCCCTATCGGCACATCCAGGACGTCTGAAGCAATGTTGCTAGCTGCATTGTCGATCTTCCAGCGGCGCCCGCGGATTCCCCTGTCCGCAGAAGACCTGGCAGCGCTTGATCGCGAAGGGGCACGTAGTCTCAACAACGCGATGGTGCGCAGCCTGAGGCGAACGCGCGAGCAATTGTGGTCGGTGCTGTTCGGTCTGGGTTTCCTGACCGTCGGTGCGTCGACCCTGAAGTGGTCGCCCTCGGGTCTGTTGGCATTTGTCGCCGTCAGCGCGGCCATGACCGTCCTGATGGATGCCCTGCGCTGGCGCCGGGCGCGACGCTGGGTCAACCACAGCCATCAACGCGAGCATCGAACCTGGGAATTGCTGTTGCTGGCCTGGCAGGTCGAGCGCGGTCAGAGCATGCGTCTGGCACCCATATCGGCGCCGAGCGAGCGTCGGACGCTGCTCATTGCCGCGGCGTGCACGCTGCTCGGCCTGCCGACAGCGGGTTTGCTGCTGGTTGCGATGGGCTGGACCAGCCTCGAACAAATCTGGGCGAATCGCTACCTGCCCTTGCTGACCATGGGCTATCTGGCCTGGATGCTGGTGCGGAGTCTGATGGACATTCACTACGTCAAGGGCTCGACTGTAGGCACGCGCACGCTCTGCCTGGAATCCGAAGACGCCCTGGATGTCTATGCACTGGCAGCGGGATTCGGGTTGCTGATGTTGCCGCTGGGAGCTGCCGGAGCCATGGCCCTGCCCTTTCTGATCCAGTTGACGCGACTGGTCTGGCGTGCCTGGCGCTACTGGTGGCTGCGACAAGCGCTGCAGTTGCTGAGTCGGCGCATATACCAGCGCCACCCGGAATCGTTGCGAGCGTCGGTCTGAGCCTGTGGTCGGGCCCTCGGCCTCCCTGTCGTGCGTTCAGTGACTTGAGCCGAAATCCAGATAGCTGGGGTCATCAAAGGTCGCCACCCAACGCGGCCGGTAGGCGACGGCCAGGGTCAACACGGCTCCAGTGGCAAAGCCTTCGGGGAACATCAGCGCCGGCACCGTCAGCAGGAAGTTCTCGCCCAGGGTGTCGAGGTCAAAGCCGCCCAGTGCCAGCAGAATGAGTAATTTGCCGATATGGGCACAGGCAATCGACAGCGCACCGGCCAGAAAGGCATTGAACAGCAGATACACGAACAGATGCGCCGGCAGCCGTTTCTGGGCGAAATCCAGCAGCGCGGTGGTGATCAGCACCGGCAACAGGCCAGTGAGCAGCAGATCCAGCGGCAGGCTCAGCCAGTAGCGCTGCCAGAGCAGGGCCACCAGACCCACCGCCAGCGTCTGTAGCAGGGCAGCAAAGCGCCAGCCCAGCATCAGCGCGGCAATGCTGGCGCCGAAGAGATGCAGATCCAGCCCCGGCTGCAATTCGATGCGCCCCAGCCGGGCGCCCACGCTCAAGGCCAACAAGGCGAAGAACACGGCCTGCGCCTCCAGGTCACGCAGGCGCCGCCAGTCGAGGCCCAGCACTGCCACCACCAGCACCACCAGCACGATGAGCAGGGCAGTTGCAGTCAGCCAGAGCGGCAGCACAGGCACAGCGTGTCGATCTCGCTTGATCCGGAAGAGCGTCGAGTCTGGCGCAGACGGGCCGCGGACGGGCTGATCGAGATCAGTGGCGGGGTGGGGGGCACGGGGCAGGGGGCAGGGGGCACGGGAAAATCCGGCGTCATTGCGAGGAACGTAGTGACGAAGCAATCCAGTCGCTGGTGATTCTGCGTATGGAGTGTTTCTCCCGGATCAAGTCCGGGGTCGCAATGACGCTGGCTCTTGTCGATCCAGACAAGATTTGCGTCACGTAGCTCGCTACGCGAGCAACGTGACCTACAACAGCACGAGGCCCGTAGCCTTTTCCCCTGCCCCCGCTCTTCGACCAATGGTGAATAGCCGGCGCCGGCCGACGCTCGCACCATGCACCTGCCGCAAGTCGCGGCGTGCGCCGGCCACCGTGCATCAGGATAACGGCGACGCCTGCCAATACTCAGATCGGAGGGGAGGACATCATGAACGCAGGACACCTGAAGCGTCGCCTGCTGGCGCGCATCCTGGCACTGACGCTGGCGCTGGGCGCGCCTGCGCTGGGCCTGGCCCAGACTGGCAAGGAAGCCGAGCTGGAGACACGCATCCAGATGCTGGAAGCACAGCTGGCCGAGCTCAAGGCCATGGTGGCCGAACAGAAGGCAGCAACTGCACCGGCACCGGCACCCGCGGCTGGCTCGCCGCCGCCGATCCAGTCGACCACGATCACGCCGGGGGCGGTTGCCGGTACCAAGTTCACGGTCGGCGGTTTCGTGCGCACCGAAATGATGTACACCAAGACCGAGGACGGCGAACTCGCCGACAGCAGTGCCGGTCGCGACCTCTATCTGCCGGGTGCAATCCCCGTGGGTGCGCCCGACGAGGGCTCGGCCGACTACGATTCGACCATCAAGTTCTCGCGACTGTGGTTCGGTATCGACAACGTCTCAGATGCTGGTGACAAGGTCACGGCGCGGGTGGAACTCGACTTCTTCGGCGGCGCGCTCGGCAATGAAGTCGCCACCAATACCTATGGCGCCACCATTCGCCACGCCTTCGTCGGCTGGAATCAATGGCTGGTGGGTCAGACCTGGTCCAATTTCATGGACGTGGCGGCGCTGACAGAGGCTGTCGATTTCATCGGCCCTACCGACGGCACCGTCTTCGTACGCCAGCCGCAGGTGCGTTACACCAACGGCCCCTGGAGCTTCTCGCTGGAGAATCCTGAAACCACCATCACCCCCTTTGGTGGCGGCGCCCGCATCTCCAGTGATGACGCCAGCGTACCGGACTTCACCGGTCGTTACACCTACAAGGCGGCCTGGGGCCATGTCAGCGGCGCGGTACTGGTGCGCCAGCTCAGCTATCAGACCGCCGGAGCCAATGGATTCGACGACACTCAGGTTTCGGTCGCCGGCTCACTGTCTGGTCGCTACAACTTCGATGCCAGCAACGATCTGCGCTTCGCCATCAATGGCGGTGGCGGCATCGGTCGCTACCTGGGTCTGGGCATCGCCAGCGATGCGATGCTCGACGCCAACGGCGATCTGGATGCGCTCGACGGCATTGGTGGCTTTGTCGGCTTCCACCACGCCTTCAGCCCGAAACTGCGCGGCAACATCTATTACGCCGCTTCGAAGTACGACAACAAGCGCGCCAACACCGGAACCGGCGTCACCGAGCGCGTCAGCTCGATTTCGGCCAACCTGCTGTACTCGCCGTTGCCCAAGCTCGACATCGGCGCCGAGCTGCGCTTCGCCGATCGCGAGCTGGAAAGTGGCGTCGATGGCTCGCTGACCCGGCTGCAGTTCCTGGCGCGCTATTCGTTCTAGGTTCGGGATAGCGGTCGCGACACCTGGTCGCGCTTACGAATTGCCACACGGCCCTGTGGGAGCGCCCTCGCGGCGCGACCTTTTGGCCGGAAAATCGCACATCGCTTGCACGACCAGGCCAGAAAAGCGGGTCGAAGAGAACGCAGAGGAAAAGCAGAGAGGGCGCGGAGAGAAGCAAGATTCATAGTCATTGTTCTCCTCTGCGTCCTCTGCCCAGCCTCGAGTTTGCCCATCACCGTCCAGTGCCGCCGAGCCGCTGCACGGCTCCCTCAACCTACGGCCGGGAGCTGGCCCTGACCCGGCTTTGGTAGGTTCAGACTTGTCTGGACGCTGTTGCCCAGGCCTGCCAGAAGCGTCCAGACAAGTCTGAACCTACAGCAGCCCTCAGGCCCGCAGCCTTTCCCGTGCCCCGTGCCCCGCGCCCTCGCGCCCTCGCGCACCGCTCCCCGGCACCTCCCGCAACATTCCAAGCAACGCCCATGGCGGACTTCTATACTGAGCGCGAAACCGGGCCGGGGGCCCGGGCACCCTCTCTTGAAGTCCGTCCTATATGAAGAAGACCCAGCTCTATTTTCTGGCGTTCGTTATTGCAGCCATCGGCCTGAGTTGGGCCTGGTACAAATGGCAGGTGTTGCAGTTTCCGCTGAGTCCGCGCGAGGAAGTGGAAGTCTGGTCGGTCGAGGCGCGCCTGGAATTCCAGGGTAATGGCGGGCCCAACAAAGTGCGGCTGCAACTGCCTTCACGCGGTCCGGCGGCTATCCCCGGCTTCACCGTCATTGATGAACGGCTGATCTCGCGGGGTTACAGCGAGCAGGTCACCAAGACCAAGGAAGGCCGCCAGGTGGAGTGGGTGGTGCGCCGCGCCTCCGGCCGCCAGGTGCTCTATTACCGGGTCAATGTGGTGCGTGACAGCACGCCCTTCGTCGAAACCGGCGAGCCCAGACTGCGTACGCCGCCAGATCTGAGCGAGGCCCAGACCGCGGCCATCGATACCATCTTCGAAGACGTCAAGATGCGATCGGCCGATGTCGCCACCTTTGCCCGTGAGTTCGTGCGCGAGTTTTCGGCCGAAGAACCGCGCGACGAGGCCCGGGTGCTGCTCGACGGCCTGTACACCATGGAAGACCGCGCCCAATTCATCGCCCGGGCGCTGGCCATCCGCAGCATTCCGGCGCGCGTGCTGCACGGATTGCCGCTCGGAGAACCCACGGCTTTCGAGCAATTGCAGCCCTTCCTGCAGGTGCACAACGGCAGCGACTGGATCAGCATCAGTGTCACCACCGGCGAAGAGGGGCTGCCGGAGAACTTCTTCCTGTGGACGCGCAGCGCCCGCGATCTGCTGGTCGTGCAAAGCGATACGCGGCCCAAGGTCGAATTTGCCGTGCAGCGCAACCTCGCCGATGCCGTGGCCATCGCCAAACGTCGCACCGAGGTCCGCAGCGAAGGGCTGGTCAAATACTCCCTGCTCGGCCTGCCCGTGGAAATGCAGGGCGTGTTCAAGATTCTGCTGACGGTGCCGATCGGCGCCTTTGTCATGCTGATCATGCGCAACCTGATCGGCATCAAGACCTTCGGTACCTTCATGCCGGTGCTGATCGCGCTGGCTTTCCGCGAAACCCAGATCATCTCCGGCGTCATCCTGTTCTCGCTGGTGGTGTCGCTGGGTTTGCTGGCGCGCTTCTATCTGGAACGATTACGGCTGCTGCTGGTGCCCAGACTGACCAGTGTGCTGATCCTGGTGATTCTGCTGATGAGCATGATCAGCGTGATCGCCCACCAGCTGGATATTCCGGTCGGTCTGTCGATAGCGCTGTTCCCGATGGTGATCATGACCATGACCATCGAGCGCATGTCGATCGCCTGGGACGAGCGCGGACCGGGCACGGCCATCAAGGAGGGCATAGGCACGCTGATGATCGCCTCGCTGGCCTATACCGTCATGACCTGGGCGCCGCTGGAACACCTGGTCTTCGTGTTTCCGGAACTGCTGCTGGTGCTGCTCGGCATCACCCTGCTGCTGGGCCGTTATTCCGGCTATCGCTTGATGGAGTTGTTCCGCTTTCGGGCTTTGGCCGCCGAGCGCGAAGAGGCGCTGAAGAAGGGGCCTCCGGCTGATACGGACGCCAAGCCATGATGAATCCCTTCCGCATTGCCAGGCGGCTGCGCGAAATCGGCCTGGCCGGCATCAATCAGCGCAACGCCGATTTCGTGCTGCGCTACAACGCCCGCCGCTTCTACCCGCGTGTGGACGACAAGGTGCTGACCAAGAAGCTTGCCATCGAGCACGGCTTGCCAGTACCCGAGCTGTATGCGGTGGTGCGCGAAGAACACGAGATCGAAGATCTGCACGCCACGCTCAAGGACCGCGAGAGCTTTGTCGCCAAGCCGGCGCATGGTTCAGGTGGCGACGGCATTCTCGTGGTCACCGGACGTCGCGGTGCCAAGTACCGGCGCAGCAACGGCCAGCTCATGGACCAGGACGACTTCGAACATCATCTGTCGAATACCTTGTCCGGCCTGTTCAGCCTGGGTGGCCAGCCGGATGCGGTGCTGATCGAATACTGCGTGCAGTTCGATCCGATCTTCGATCACGTCAGCTACAAGGGTGTGCCCGATGTGCGCGTGATCGTGTTCAAGGGTTATCCGGTGATGGCCATGATCCGGCTGCCCACGCGCATGTCTGACGGCAAGGCCAATCTGCACCAGGGCGCCATCGGTGTCGGCATCGACATCCCCACCGGCCTGACGCGTCGCGGCGTCTGGGGCAATGAGCCGGTCAAGGAACATCCCGATACCGAGCATTCGATCATCGGCCTGGAGATTCCGCGCTGGGACGAGCTGCTGCTGATCGCCGCCCGCGCCAGCGAGATGAGTGGCCTCGGCTATGTTGGCGTCGACCTGGTGCTGGACAAGGATCTAGGCCCGCTGATCCTCGAACTCAACGCGCGCCCGGGCTTGGCCATCCAGATCGCCAACGGCAACGGCCTGGTACACCGCCTGCGCAAGGTCGAAGCACTCGAAACCATCGACCCCGACCCCGCCGCCCGCGTGGCCTGGTCCCGCCGCGAATTCCCGACGCTGTAGGCAGCACCGTCGTTGCCGGTAGGAGCGACCTTGCGTCGCGACCGCGCGCCGCGCGCGGAGCCGGTGGGCCAGTCGTAAATTACGACCAAAGAGCAGGACGCGAAGGACGCGAAGGAAAAGCAGAAAGGAAAGCGATCAGGAATGGCACTGCCTGCATTTCAGACAGTAGCGCCTCACGTGCAGCCAGCTCGGCGCAATGAACCGCAAGCTCGCAACCGGCGTTGCTGCGTCGATGGTGCGCCGCTCTACCCACGAATCGCTCTTCTTCGCGATCTTTCTGCTTTTCCTTCGCGTCCTTTGCGTCCTGCTTCTTGCAACGGTTTTCTGCCGGCTCTGGTCGCGACCCAAGGTCGCTCCTACATTCGGGGTTACTTCCCGCGCAGCTTGAACTTGGGTTTGCTGCGCGGCTCGAAGGCCTTGGGGGGCTTGACCGTCAGCTTGGTTTCGGCGCTGGCGCCGTCCAGATCCAGGGCCAGGGTGTATTCGCCCGGTGTCAGGTACAGCGGGTGTCCCAGACGCCGTGATTCGGCCAGCGGTGTCTTTGCCAGCACGCCCTCCAGGCTGGCGTTCTCGTCGGCATCCTTGTTGGCCTTGTTGACCCGGGCGACTTCGGCGGCGATGCCGAGTTCGGCATCGGCCAACAGATCGTATTCGAGGCGGTTGATGCCGCGCTCGGCCGTGACCGCCATCTCGCGGACCAGATTCCTGTCGGCGTCGAGTACCTTGAGCGTGCCGCTGCCGGCTTGCGCGGCCCAGTACTGGATCACGGACTTCGGTTTCTGCTCGTTGTGGTCGAACCACTCGCTGGCCTCCGAGCGCCAACCGCGCGAATAATCGACGTCGGCCACGTGGAACAGATGCGCCGCCTTGGACCGCACCTCGCTGCTCAGGTCCTGCAGCGGCAGCACATCGACAATCCAGACACTGCGGCCATGGGTGCCGGCCACCAGTTCCCGGTCACGCGGATGCACCACCAGATCGTGCACCGGCACATTCGGCAGATTGCTCTGCAGGGATTGCCAATTGCGGCCGCGATCGATGGATACGTAGACACCACGGTCGCTACCCACGTAGAGCACATCGGCGTTGACCGGATCTTCCTTGATCACGTTGACCGGCTCGGTCGGCAGATTGGCGCTGATGCTGCGCCAGTCCTTGCCGAGGTTGTCGGAGACATAGACGTAGGCGGCCATGTCGTCATCGCGGTAGCCGTTGAGGCTGGCGTAGACGCGGTTGCGGTCGTGTGCCGACAGCACCACGCGGCTGACCCAGCGGTCCTTGGCCAGCCCGCGCGTGGCCTCGCGCCATTCAACGCCGCCATCCTCGGTGACCCAGACCAGTCCGTCATCGGTGCCGGCCACGATCAGCCCGAATTCACGCGGTGACTCGCTGACCGTGGTGATGGTGGCAAAGGGTACGTCGCCACGCTCCTTGCTGCGGCTGAGATCGCTGGAAATCGCGCGCCAGTGGCGGCCCTGATCGAGCGAGCGGAACAGCTTGTTGGCGCCGAAATAGAGGATGTCGGGATTGTGTTCGGACAGCAGGATCGGGGTGTTCCAGTTGTAGCGCAGCGCGCTCTCGGTGAGCGCCGGGCGCGGTCGCACTTCACCACCGTCCTTGCCGCTGCGGCGATACCAGCCGAACTGAAAGCCGCTGTAGTGCACGCTGGAATCGCGCGGATCGATCTGCACCTGCATGCCGTCGCCACCGTTGATGAAACGCCAGCCATCCCCGCTCTGTTCCCAGAAACTGCCGGGCGCGTCGAGGTCGATGCTGCTGGAACCCTTCCAGCTGCCGTTGTCCTGCAAGCCGGTGTAGACGTTGTAGGGCTCGTCCATGTCGACGGCCACCGAATAGCTCTGGCCCACGGCCTGATGATCCAGCTTGAGCCAGCTGGCGCCACCGTCGTAGCTGACATCGACGCCGCCGTCATTGCCGTTGAGGATGCGCTCGGGATGTTCCGGGTCGATGGTAAAGACGTGGTGGTCGACGTGTACCTGGGGAGCATTGATGCGACCGCTCCAGGTGACGCCGCCGTCCTCGCTGACCGCCGTCGGCAGACCCAGCACGAACACCCGATCGGCGTTGTCGGGCGCGGCCTTGATGGCGCCGAAATAGTAGCCGTAGGTATAGGTGAAATCGCGGATGGGCTCGCGGTTGACCTTGGCCCAGCTGGCACCGGCATCGTCCGAACGCCACACCTCCAGCCCCTTGATGTCGGTATCGAACAGTGCCGCATTGCCGTCACGCAGCTTGGCCCGTAGTTGATCCATGCTCAGTTCGTCGGACTTGATCCTGGCGATCAGGGTCTGGGCGTCGATCGTGGGATCGAAATCATTGCCGCGGATGAACATCTCGATTTCATCGGGATCCTGGCGCAGAAACTCGTCCTTGCTCATGGTGCGCAAACGCTTGCTCGACAGCGGCCGGTCGCCGAGCAGGACCTGATCGGCCGGCAGCGGCTCCTGGTTGTCGATGCTGGCGTAGATGCGCTGCGGATTGGCCGCCGAAATGCTGAGGCCGATGCGGCCGACATCGGCACCTTTGGGAAAGCCGCTCAGCCGGGTCCAGCTGTCACCGCCGTCGGTGCTCTTGTAGACGCCCGAGCCGGGGCCGGCTTCGACGAAATTCCACGGACGCCGCGAGCGCTCCCACATGGCCGCATACAGGGTGTCGGGCGTGGCCGGGTCGCTGACCAGATCAATGGCGCCGGTCCATTCGCCGTCACCAGCCAACACTTGCTTCCAGGATTTGCCGGCGTCATCGGTACGATAGATGCCGCGCATGCCGCCGGGCGTATACAGCGGCCCCTGCACAGCGACGTAGACGCGCTCGCTGCGGGCCGGATCCACCAGCACCCGGGCAATGCGATCGGCCCCGGTCAGTCCGGCGTGCTCAAAACTGGCGCCGCCATCGCGGCTGACGAACATGCCCAGCCCCGAATAAGAGGAGCGCGAGGAATTGGCTTCGCCGCTGCCGATCCAGAGCGTGTCAGGCGCCTGCGGATCAATGGCAATGTCACCGCTGATCATGCTCGCGAGCTGATCCGTCAGCGGGGTGAAGGTGACGCCGTTGTTGACGGTCTTCCACACACCACCCGAGGCGTAGGCCACATAGAAGGTATAGGGATGCGCCGGATGCACCTCGATGTCGACGATGCGTCCGCCCTGGACGGTGGGTCCGATTGAGCGCCATTTCAGGCCCTTGAACAGACTCTGCTGCTGCAATTGTTGATGCTGCTCCCAGGCCTGCCAGCGGCTGTCGGCATCGGTGCGGCTGGTCTTGGCAGCCAGCGGCGCCGAGACGGCGACGGCCAGAGCGAGTACGAGCATAGGGCGCATGGGTCCTCCCACGGACGGCGCAATCAACGAAGGCCCGAACGATAACGCGCCAGGAAGCGTTTGGATCGGCGCGATCGTGCCAATCGGAGACGGGAAGGGGGCGCGACGGGGCACGAGACACGGGGCAGGGGGGCACGGGGAAAGCCGGCGTCACGGCGAGCCACCTGTGTCTGTCGGACACTGCGCACGGGCCATGAACTCGCCTGCTGCGCGTAGCCTGGTGTGCCGCGCAGCGGCTCACCGGGGCTCTTTGGCGTCATCTCCCGGAGAGCGCTACGCGCACTTCGGGCTACAAAAGCCCTCAAGCCCGTAGCCTCTGCCCGAGTCCCGAGTCCCGAGTCCCGAGTCCCGAGTCCCGAGTCCCGAGTCCCGAGTCCGGTGCCCCCAAGCCCACGGGAACGCGATAGGATGAGGCAGTGCTCAATCAGGAGACACCGATGCTGCCCGACGCTGCCCAAGCTTTGTGGAAGGCACTGCGCAAGACCGATCGTCAGGCGGCCAAGGATCGAGTCGCGGCGCTGCGCAAGCGCTTGCCGGATGCGCCGCCCGAGGAACTGCATCGGCTGCTGGTGCAGAGCAAATGTCTGCAGGCCGGGGCCATCGGCGCGCTCTCGGCGGTGGTCGAACTGGTGCCAGGCGCTGGCAAGCTGGCGGGCGCGGTGCTGGGGCCTGTCATCGACGTCGGCACGGTGACCGCGCTGCAATCGGAACTGGTGCTGGAGACTTTCGAGGTCTACAACGTCGATCTTGGCGATGCCGGTGAGCGTTTCGCCATCCTCGCCATTGCCGCCACCAATGTCGGCGCCACCCATGCCTCCAGCATTGTCGCCAAGCTGCTGAAGCGCTATGCCGGCGCGCTGATTGGCGGCTTCGTGCTCAAGCGCGCCCTGCCGGTGACGCGTATTGCCACCGTGGCCACCAAGAACATCGCCCTCACCTATGCCATCGGCATGCGTGCCCAGGCCGTGGCCCGCTTCCGCGATGCCGATCTGGAAGAGTGGCCAAAGCTGATGCGTCAGGTCACCAATATCGACGAGAGCACGCTGGTCGAATGGGCCACCAGCGCCGCCCGCACCGCCATCGATCAGGTGCAGGAATCCACCCGCGCCTGGGTCGGCCGGGTCACCCATCTGTTGCCTACACTGCCGACCATGAGCGATCTGCGGCGAATGGTGCCGGGGGCAACGGAAACGGTGGCCGTGGAAGACCTCGCCAAGCCGGCGCCCAAGGCGCGCAAGGCTGCGGTCAAGCCCAAGGCCAAGGCGCCAGCGAAGAAGGCGCCAGCGAAGAAGGTGGCCGCGAAGCCTGCTGCTGCCAAGCCGCGGGCCAAGGCCGCGCCTGCGGCAGCCAAGGCAGCCAGGAAGGCCGCTACTCCCAGAAAGACCGCTGCCAAGCCGACGAGCAAGAGCAGCGCGACTCGCCGCCGCAGTAGCTGACGAGCCCGCCCCGGCACTTGCCCGACACCCTGTGGGAGCGGACTCTGTCCGCGACAGGGCTGCCTCTGACCGCAGCCACGCCGGCAGCCAGGATTGCGAGAGATTGACGCGTCCAGGCCGGGAACGCAGTGCCAGAGCAACTCGGTGAACCGCCTGCAAGTCATTGCCTTAGGGCAGTTCGGCCCGCTGCTGTGGAGCGCCGCGCTGCGGCGCCGCCTTGCCATGACTGGAGATCAGAAGCGGCCCGCGCAGGCGCGCGTCCCTCCTTGAAAGCCGTCCGGAGCCCACGACAGGATTCAGGGACCACGTGCCGTGTCGGGCCGAAACAGCTGGCTTGTGATGACCCCAGTTCGTGCCACTGAGGCCTGCGGGGTGGCGGGCGAAATGATCCCCATGCGCCCCAAGCCAGACTCTGCGTTCGTCGAGAAGGGTGATTTTCCGCCTCTTTTTCCATCGAATCGACACAAACTCGCGCTATCTTCCGCTGTTCGGGTGCGTCACGCGCGCCGATTTCTGATTTCCGGGGTCAAGCATGTTTCGAATTCTGCTGTGTGGGTTGCTGCTGGCTGGCTTTTCCAATGCCGCATCGGCGCAAGCCACCGATCTGATCATCTCCGAGTACGTTGAGGGTTCGTCCAACAACAAGGCTCTGGAGTTCTACAACGGCACGGGCGCCAGCATCGATCTGGCCGCCGGTCAGTATCAGGTGGAGTACTACTTCAACGGTTCGTCGACGGTCGGCTTGACCATCACCCTGACTGGGACCGTGGCCTCGGACGATGTCTACGTGCTTGCCAATTCCTCGGCCGTAGCCGCCGTGACCAGCGTTGCCGACCAGACCGCCGGCGGTGGCTGGTACAACGGCGATGACGCCATCATTCTGCGCAAGGGCGGTGCGGCGGGTCCCATCGTCGACGTGATCGGCCAGGTGGGATTCGATCCGGGCACCGAGTGGGGCGCCGGGCTGGTATCGACCCAGGACAACACCATCGTCCGCAATTCCAACGTTTGCGCTGGCGACACCAACCCCGCGGATGCTTTCGATCCGGCCCCTGAATGGTCCGGCTTTGCCGTGGATACCTTCGGCGGACTGGGTGCACACACGGCCAACTGTTCGTTGGGAGCCACCGATCTGTTCATCTCCGAGTACATCGAGGGTTCGTCCAACAACAAGGCCCTGGAGTTCTACAACGGAACCGCCGCCAGCATCGATCTGACTGCCGGTCAGTATCAGGTGGAGTACTACTTCAACGGCTCGTCGACGGTCGGTGCAACCATTGCCCTCACCGGTACGGTGGCATCCAACGACGTCTTCGTGCTTGCCAATTCCTCGGCGGTAGCCGCCGTGACCAGCGTTGCTGACCAGAGCGCCGGTGGCAGTTGGTACAACGGCGACGATGCCATCGTCTTGCGCAAGGGTGGTGCTGCCGGTCCGATCGTCGATGTGATCGGGCAGGTGGGATTTGATCCAGGCACTGCGTGGGGCACGACTCCGCCAGTCACTACAGCGAACAACACGCTCGTGCGCTTTCCCGCCGTCTGCGCTGGCGACACGATTGAAAACGATGCCTTCGATCCGGCAATCGAATGGAACGGATTTGCGCAGGACACCTTCACCAACCTCGGGTCGCACACGGCGACCTGTCTTGGCGGCGGTGGCATCAACCTCAACATCGACGACGTCAGTCAGATCGAGACCGACGGCGCGACAACGACCTTCAGCTTCACCGTCAGCCTGAGTGCACCGGCCGGCGCCGGTGGCGTCAGCTTCGACATCGCCACGGCCGACAACACTGCGACGGTCGCCAACAGCGACTACGTGGCGCGTTCGCTTGCGGCTCAGACCATCGCCGCCGGCAACTCGACCTACACCTTCGACGTCACCGTCAATGGCGATACCACGGTCGAGCCGGATGAGACCTTCTTCGTCAACGTCAGCAACGTCGTTGGTGCCACGGTTGTCGATGGCCAGGGTCTGGGCACCATCCTCAACGATGATGTCGCGCTGACGCCGATTCACGATATCCAGGGTACAGGCGCTGCCTCGCCGATCGTGGGTAGCACGGTGACCACCCGCGGCATCGTCACCGGCCGCAAGAGCAATGGCTTCTTCATGCAGGAACCGGACGCGACGATCGACGCTGATCCGGCGACCTCCGAAGGCATCTTCGTGTTCACGAGCTCAGCGCCGCCGGCAGCCGCCGCCATCGGCAACCTGGTGCAGGTCGCCGCCACCGTGGTCGAGTTCGTGCCCAGTCAGGATCCTTTCCAGCCGCCGCTGACCGAGCTCAGCTCACCGACCGTGATCCAGATCTCCGCCGGCAATCCGCTGCCGGCTGCGATTCCCCTGACCACCACCTTCCCCGACCCGGCCGGTCCCTTCGACCAGCTGGAGCGCCTGGAAGGCATGCGCGTCTCGGTGGCCTCGCTGACGGTCAACGCCGCCACTGCCGGCAATGTCAATGAGACCAATGCCACCGGCAGCAACAATGGCGTGTTCCACGGTGTGGTCACCGGCCTGCCGCGCTCACTGCGCGAGCCGGGTATCCAGCCGCCGGATCCGACCCCGGCCGGCACCATTCCGCCGATTCCGCGCTGGGATGGCAATCCGGAATTGATCCGCGTCGACAGCGACGGCCTGACCGGCCAGCCGCAGCTGACCGTGGCCGTCGGCCAGACCGTGAGCAATCTGGTCGGGCCGCTGGACTATGGTTTCCGCCGCTACACCCTGCTGCCGGACCTGGGCAGCACACCGACCGCCTCTGGCCCCGCGACCAGCGTGGCGGTCAGCGCGCCGCTGCCGACCGAAGTCACGGTGGCTTCGTACAATCTGCAGCGCTTCTTCGACGACGTGAACGATCCGGCGATCAGCGAGCCGGTCCTTACGCCAGCGGCCTACGCCAACCGACTGAACAAGGCTTCGCTGGGCATCCGTAATGAGTTGCAGACCCCGGATATCGTCGGCGTGGTCGAAGTCGAGAATCTGAGCACGCTGCAGGCGCTGGCGACCAAGATCAACAGCGACGCGGTGGCCGCGGCCCAGCCGAATCCGATGTACGTGGCCTACCTGATCGAAGGCAATGATGTGGGCGGCATCGATGTCGGTTTCCTGGTCAAGACCGCGCCGGTCAATGGCCCGCTGCCGCGAGTGACGGTGAATGCCGTGGTCCAGGAGCTGGCAGGTACGCTGTTCGTCAATCCTGACACCAGCACTGTGCTGCTCAATGATCGTCCGCCGCTGCGTCTGGATGCCGTGGTCAACAACGCCACCGGTCAGACCTACCCGCTGACGGTGATCGTCAATCACCTGCGTTCGCTCAGTGGCGCCACCGACACCGCGGTTGGTCCCAACGGTTGGGCCACCGATGGCGAGCGCATCCGCGCCAAGCGTCAGGCCCAGGCCGAGGATCTGGCGGTGCTGGTGCAGAACCGCCAGGCGGCGAATCCGAACGAGCAGATCGTTCTGGTCGGCGATTTCAATGCCTTCGAGTTCAACGATGGTCTGGGCGACTCGATGAACACCATCGCCGGCACGCCGACCCCGGACAATCAGACCGCGGTGGCCGGAGACGGCGCCGATCTGGTCAATCCGGATCTGGACAATTTGTTCGACACCGTTGCCGCCGATGAACGCTATTCCTTTGTCTTCGATGGCGTGGCCCAGTCGCTGGATCACGCCCTGGTCAACGCGGCCGTGCTGTCGGCCACGGCCGCGCCGCGCATCGAGCATGCGCGCATCAACGCCGGCTTCCCGGAAGTCGACCGCAATGACCCGATGACGGCTAGGCGCCTGTCGGATCACGATCCGCTGGTGGTCTACCTGGCCCCGAACGGCTTCGTGCCCATCGACATCGCCATCGACAAGGTGGTCAACGGTGATCCGGTGGTTGCCGGTACCCAAATCGACTACACCATCGAAGTCGAGAACTTCGGCCCGCAGGCAGCCTTGAACTCGGTCTGGACCGACACCCTGCCGACCGGTACGCGCTTCGTCTCGCTGAGCAGCGTTGCTGGCTGGACCTGCACCACGCCGGCCGTCGGCGCCACAGGCACCGTCAGCTGCAGCAATCCGAGCGTGGCGGTGGGCAGCTCGATCTTCACGCTGGTCATCAGCGTCGATGCCAACGTGGCCAGCGGCACCCTGGTCAGCAACAACGCCAGCGTCAGCACCGGTTCGCCGGATACCAATCCGATGAACAACTCCAGCACGGCGCAGTTCACCGTGGTCGCCGAGTCGGACCTGTCGATCACGCTGACCGACACTCCGGACCCGGTGACGGCGGGTACCAATCTGACCTACACGGCCACCGTCACCAACGGCGGCCCGTCCGATGCCACGGGTGTCACCATCACGCTTCCGGTGCCGGCGAACACCAGTTTCGTTTCGGGAACGGTATCGGGCGGTGGCAGCTGCTCCGGTGCGCCGGTGGTTTGCACGGTGACTGGCAGCATCGCACCGGCTGGTTCGCGCACTGCGACGATCACCATGGCGGTCGCAGCCTCGGCTCCGGATGGCAGCAGCATCAGCGCCACCGCCACTGTGGCCACGGCGTCCATCGACAACAACGCGGCCAACAACAGCGCCAGCACCAGCACGCAGGTGGTTGCCGATGCCAACCTGGAGCTCAGCCTCAGCGCCTCGTCGCTGGAAGTGCTGATCAATGAGCCGGTGACCTTCACCGCGGTCAGCCTGAACCTCGGTCCGTCCGACGCGCAGAATCTGTCGATCACGATGACCCTGACGCCGGACTTCCGCTACAGCGCGCACACTGCGATCGGTGCCACCTGCACCACACCGCAGGTGGGCACCAGCGGATCGGTGACCTGTACCTGGGCAGGCGCCACGGCACCGAATGCCTCGCGCACCCTGCAGGTGGTGGCTTACAGCAACAACCAGGGCGCCACGGCCGTCAATGCCAGCACCGTGTCGGACACCTCCGATCCGGTCACGGCCAACAATGTCGGCAACGTCAGTGTCCAGGTGGGCTTCGCGGTGGAAGCGATTCCGACGATGAACGCCTATGGCCTGATCCTGCTGGGCCTGATGCTGGGCCTGATCGGCTTTGTGGCGGTGCGCCGCAACAGCTGAGGCAGGTAGGGTGGAACCCTGGCGCAGCCGGGATTCCACCGAAATGCCAGCGACAGACCAAGGGGTGGCCATCGGCCACCCCTTTTTGTTTCATCCCTTGCGGTGGACATGACCGCGCCGCACTGACATCCAGGCTGGCATGCTCCTCCCATTGCAATCGGGGCAACTTCGCCATGTCCGACTCTCCCACGCTGCTGCGCAGCGATTTCAGCCGTCGCGAGGTCGTGGATACCCGACAACTGCCGGAGGTGGATTCGCCCAGCCCGGGCGTGACCCGGCGCATGATCGAACGTATCGGCGACGAGGTGGCGAGGGCCACGTCGATGGTGCGCTATGCGCCAGGCTCGCGTTTCCCCGAGCATCGCCACGAGCTCGGCGAGGAATTTCTGGTGCTCGAAGGCGTGTTTGCCGACGAGTTCGGTCGTTATCCGGCGGGCACCTATGTACGCAATCCGCCGGGATCGTCGCACTCACCGCGCACCGATGAAGGTTGTCTGCTGTTCGTCAAGCTTCGGCAGATGGATCCAAGCGACCAGACTCGCGTCGTTGTGGATACCGCTAGCGCCGCCTGGCGCCAGGGTCTGGTACCGGGTTTGCAGGTCTTGCCGCTGGGCGGCCACGACAGCGAAAGCACGGCGCTGGTGCGCTGGGCTCCGGGCACGGTGTTTCAGCCGCACACGCATTTTGGTGGCGAGGAGATCCTGGTGCTGGAAGGCGTGTTCGAGGACGAGTACGGTCGCTATCCCGCCGGCAGCTGGATGCGCAGCCCGCACGGCAGCCGGCACGCGCCCTTCAGCCGCGAGGGCGCGCTGATCTGGGTCAAGGTCGGTCATCTGCCGATCGCAGCTGAAAGCTGATGGCCGCGGTGCGGGTCTGGTAGAAGTGCCGGACGCGCCCGGTAGTGCGCTTGTTCGCGCATCCAGAATCGGCGGCACGGGGCACGGGGCAGGGGACAGGGGCCCAAGCTTGCCGCATGGCCAGATCGTGCGGCGCGGTCGATCCCCCTGCCCCCTGCCCCTTGCCCCGCTTTTGCTGGCGGAGTCTCTGCGATTGCAAAGTGCCTTGGAGTAGCCCATGACCACCCGCGAAATCGACGTCGCCATCATCGGCACTGGCTCGGCCGGCATGACGGCCTACCGCAGCGCCGTGGCGCACACCGATTCGGTGTTGCTGATCGAGGCCGCCGAATACGGCACCACCTGCGCGCGGGTCGGTTGCATGCCGAGCAAGCTGCTGATCGCGGCCGCGGATGCCGCCCACCACGTCACGGCGGCGCCGGGCTTCGGCGTGCACGGCGGCTCGGTGCGGGTCGATGGTGCGGCCGTGATGCAGCGGGTGCGCGCCGAACGCGACCGCTTCGTCGGCTTCGTCACCGAAGCGGTCGACGCCTGGCCGCAAGCGCATCGGCGCCTGGGCCGGGTGCGTTTCCTTGACGCCCACACGTTGGAATTCGACGATGGCGAACGCATCCATGCGCGCCGCATCGTCATCGCCAGCGGTTCGGTTTCGATCATTCCTGAGGATTGGCGGCTGGCGCTGGGCGACCGACTGATCACCAATGACGACGTCTTTGCCTGGCAGGCGCTGCCGGCATCGGTGGCCGTGGTCGGCGCTGGCGTGATCGCGCTGGAACTCGGTCAGGCCCTGCACCGCCTGGGGGTACGCGTGCGGGTGTTTGATCGTGGCGGGCGTTTTGGCGGCCTGAGCGATCCCGAGGTGATTGCCGCCGCACGCCGGGTGCTGGCCGAGGATTTTCCGCTGACCACCGGTGCCGTCATCGATCGCGTCACGCGCGCGGAGGACGGCGTCCGCATCGACTTCCAGCATCAGGGCGCCACCCACAGCGAGCGCTATGACTATCTGTTGGCCGCCCTGGGTCGGGCACCCGATCTGGCCCATCTCAATCTGGGAGCCACCGGCTTGCCGCTGGATCCGCGCGGGGTGCCGATCAGTGACCCCAGCACGGGCCAGATCGGCGACAGTCATGTCTTCATCGCTGGCGACGCCTCGGCGCGCCGCATGCTGCTGCACGAAGCGGCAGATGAGGGGCGCATCGCCGGCGACAACGCCGGGCGCTTTCCCGATGTGCGCGAACATTCCCGTCGTACCGGGCTGGCCGTGGCCTTCACCGACCCGCAGATCGCCGTGGCCGGCGCCAGTCATGCCGAGTTGCTGGCATCAGGACGCAGCTTCGAAATCGCCGAGCTGGATTTCTCCGATCAGGGTCGCAGCCGGGTCATGCGCCGCAATCGCGGCCTGCTGCGGGTCTATGGCGAGCATCACAGCGACCTATTCCTCGGTGCCGAAATGATCGCTCCGGATGGCGAACATCTGGCCCACCTGCTGGCCTGGGCAGTGCACGCCAAGATGACGGTTCAGCAGATGCTGGACGCACCCTTCTACCACCCGGTGGTCGAGGAAGGTGTGCGCACTGCCTTGCGCCATCTGCAGCGCCAGCTGCGCATGGGCCCACCGCCGGTTCCGCATTGCATGGACTGCGGGCCCGGCGCTTGAGCCTCGTGGGCTCGGCCTGTGGGAGCGGGCTCTGCCCGCGATCTTTCCTATCACGCGACCAGAGCTCGCGGGCAAAGCCCGCTGCCACAGTCAGCCGCTACCAGGGCTCTGCGCAATATCGCCCAGTAGCTGCCTGCGCCATGCCCCGGGCGCCATGCCCATGCGCGCCTTGAACGCACGGTTGAAGGCGATGGCGCTGCCATAACCGACTTGTTCTGCGATCTGCGCCAGACTGTGTTCGCGCTGTAGCAGATCCTGGGCCACGGCCATGCGCCAGCCAGCCAGATAATCAAGGGGCGTCTGCCCGACCAGTTCGCGGAAAGTCTGTGCGAAGCGGGTACGTGACATGTGCGCGTGCGCCGCCAGTGACTCCAGTCCATGGGCCAGCTGCGGCGACTCGTGCATCGCGATCAACGCGTGGCGCAGCTGTGGATGCGCCAATCCGGCGAGCATTCCGTCCTGCACCCGTCCCTGTTGCATCAGTTCGCGCAGCAGCTGGATCAACAACACCTCGAATAGGCGATCGACAGCGATGCGCCCGCCGCAGCGACCTCCGAACGCTTCATCCACCAGCAAGTCCAGCGTTGCCGACATCGACGGGTGCTCGCGCAGCGGCAGGCACAGCAGCGGCGGCAGCGCGCGTACCAGCGGATTGTCGTCGCCGCCACCAAAGTGGGTACTGGCGCAGACCATGTCAGCCCCTTGTTCTGCATCGCTGACGAAGCGATGGGCCACGGCCCTCGGATAGAACAGCAGCGTGGGCTCGGTGATGGTCTGCCTGGGCAAGCTACTGTGCAACACCTCCACTGCGCCCGAGCGGATCACATGCAGATGCCCGACTCCGGCGTTGGCCTCGATATCGTTGATGCCGCAGAGTGGGCCGGCGTGGAACAGGCTGGTGCGCAGGCTGAAGCGCCGCAACAGGGCATCCAGGCGATCGGGTGGGGTGCTGGGTGTCATGGTGGTCTGGCTCATGAGGATCAGGGCTGGGGGCATGGGCTCGCGCGGCGTCATTGCGAGGAGCGTAGCGACGAAGCAATCCAGGACCTCGCCCAGATCATCTGGATTGCTTCGCTGCGCTCTCCATGAAGCGCTGTCTGATTGATCCGTATCGCCATTGAGGAGGGCGCCGCGCTGCGGCGCCGCTTTGCCTGAAGATCAACAGCGGCCGCGCAGGCGCGCGTCCCTCCACAAGAGCGTTGCGGTACTTATGATTAATCATATCGTACTAATGATAACCCTGAGTGCTGTCCACCTGCCTATCTTCTGTCCTGTGCCGGCCATCGCCGAGCCACCCGAACCCCACAGGAGAAAGACCATGAGCACGATTGCACCGATCAACCCGCAGACCGCCGATACCGCCACCACCAGGACGCTGGAAGCCGTGCGCGCCAAACTGGGCCTGGTGCCCAATATGGTGTTGACGCTGGCGCACTCGCCAACCGCCCTCGGTGGCTATCTGCAGTTTTCCGGCGCCCTGGCTGGCGGCAAGCTGTCAGGCAAACGCCGCGAAGCCATCGCCATCGCCGTGGCTCAGGCCAACAGCTGCGGCTACTGCCTGTCGGCGCACACGGCCATCGGTCAGGGCCTGGGGCTGTCGAGCAGCGATATCGCCGATGCCCGTCGTGGTCGGGCGGCAGATCCGGCCGACGCTGCGCTGGTGACACTGGCCCAGCGCATCGTCGCCACCCAGGGTCATCCCAGTGCCGCCGACATTGCTGCCTTCCGCGCCGCCGGCTTCAGCGATGGCGAGCTGCTGGAAGTGATCGCCAATGTGGCGCTGAACATCTACACCAACTACGTCAACCACATCGCCGGTACCGAGATCGATTTCCCGGTGCAGTCGCTGGAACTGGCGGCCTGAGGCAACCCGGCTGGGCGGGCTGCGGCCCGCTTCGGCTTCGTTGAATGAAGAGCGTTTCAACGCGGAGAACGCAGAGAAACGCGGAGGACGCAGAGTAGAGCCCTGGATATCAGCTCTTCTCAGCGTTCTCTGCGCCCCTCTGCGTTCTCTGCGTTGGGATCTGGGTCCGTCACCCGCGACGTGGGCCGTTTTCCTGACCGAATCACGCGGATTACCGTGAACCCAGATGACATCCTGGCCACGCTTCATGGCCGATGTGACCGCGCCACACGGCCTCCGCGGTCTGCTTAGGCTTCGCTGAAGGAAGCGCGTTTCGACGCGGAGGACGCAGACTAGAGCCCTGGATATCAGCTCTTCTCAGCGTTCTCTGCGCCCCTCTGCGTTCTCCGCGTTGGTATCTTTGTCCGCTGCCCGCGGATGGTTCGACCGACGTGCCCTGCCGAAAGCTCAGGGCTGGCCGAGCTTGCGTCCCACCGGGCACTGGCCGCGGGCGCCGCAGCCGGCGCAGGCGCCGGTGGGTGCGGCGGCGGCGCGCTGCAGGCCGGGCATCAGAGCCTGCATCCGGCCGCGGCGGCAGCGGCTTGCCAGGGCGGCCACGGCGCTCTGGCGCAGGGCGGCCGGGGTCAGATGCCAGACGCTGAAGACCGCGGCGGCGGTGACGATCAGGGCTACGAGCAGGTTCTCGATCATCAGCCCAGCCCCAGCCACACGGCAGTCTGGTAGGTCACCAGCGAGGCCAGATAGGCCATCGCGAACAGATAGACCGCCATCAGCAGCGGATAGCGCCAGCTCTGGGTCTCGCGCTTGACGACTGCCAGAGTGGCCAGGCATTGCGGTGCAAACACGTACCAGGCCAGCAGCGACAGTGCGGTCGCCAGTGACCACTGCGCCCCGATCAGGGTACCGAGCTGGCTGGCGATTTCTTCATCACCACCCTGCAGCGAATACACCGTGCCGAGCGCGCCGACCGCCACTTCGCGCGCAGCCATGCCCGGGATCAGGGCGATGCAGATCTCCCAGCCAAAGCCGATCGGCGCAAACAGCGGCTGGATCAGATGCCCGAGGCGCCCGGCGTAGCTGTAGTCGATGGCGGCACCAGTGAAATCGGCGGGTGGCGCCGGAAAGCTGGACAGCGCCCAGATCACGATCATCATCGCCAGAATGATGCCGCCGACGCGGCGCAGGAAGATGCGCACGCGTTCGAGCAGACCGATCAGCAGATTGCGCAGATTGGGCACGCGCCAGGTCGGCAATTCCATCATCAGCGGATGGTGCATGCCGCGGCCGACGGTGCGCTTGAGTACGAAGGCCACCACCACCGCGCCGAGGATGCCGGCCAGATACAGCGCGAACAGCACCAGCCCCTGCAGGTTGATCAGGCCGCCGATCTGGCGTTCCGGCACGAAGGCGCCGATCAGCAGCGCGTATACCGGCAGGCGCGCCGAGCAGGTCATCAGCGGGGCAATCAGGATGGTGCTGAGGCGGTCGCGCCAGTTGCTGATGACCCGAGTGGCCATGATTCCCGGAATGGCGCAGGCAAAGCTCGACAACAAGGGAATGAAGGAGCGTCCGGACAGTCCGACCTTGCCCATGAAGCGATCGAGCAGAAAGGCCGCGCGCGGCAGATAGCCGGAATCTTCCAGCGCCAGGATGAAGGCGAACAGGATCACGATCTGCGGCAGGAAGATCAGCACGCTGCCCACACCGCCGATCAGGCCGTCGACCAGCAGGCTGCGCAAGGGGCCCTCGGACATGTGGCGCCCCAGGGTCTCGCCCAGCCAGCCCATGCTGCCCTCGATCAGGTCCATCGGTGCCGCGGCCCAGCTGAACACGGCCTGGAACATCAGGAACAGCACCGCCGCCAGAATCATCAGGCCCAGCACCGGGTGCATGATGACGCGATCGATGCGCTCGTCCCAACGCGTGTCCACGGTCGGCAGTTGCACGGCATCGGCGAGGATGGCCCGCACCTGTCGATGGGTCTCGGTGATCTCCTCCAGCGTCGGTGTCTGCCAGGACTGGGGATCCGGCGCCAGCGCCGGCATGCCCATGCGATCGAGTTCGGCCAGCAGCGCATCGGCGCCGCCGCGATGCACGCCCACGGTGCTGACCACCGCAATGCCGAGCGCGGCCGAGAGCTTGTCGGTGTCGATGCGGATGCCGCGGCGCTCGGCCAGATCGCTCATGTTCAGCGCCAGCACCATCGGAATCCCCAGCCGCCTGACCTCCAGGACCAGACGCAGATTGAGGCGCAGATTGGTGGCGTCGGTCACGCACACCAGCACTTCGGGGCGGGCTTCACCGGCGCGCTGACCGAGCACGATGTCACGGGTGACGGCTTCGTCGGCGCTGTCGGCATTGAGCGAATAGGCACCAGGCAGATCCAGCACCCGATAGGCTTGACCGCTGGCCGAGCGGGCGATGCCTTCCTTGCGCTCGACCGTGACGCCGGCATAGTTCGCCACCTTCTGGCGACTGCCGGTCAGCAGATTGAACAGGGCAGTCTTGCCGCAGTTGGGATTGCCCAGCAGCGCGACCCGGCGAAACTCGCCGTCAATGGCAGCTGCCGCCGTGCTCATTGTGCCGATTCCACAGCCGTGATGTAGATGTGCTCGGCCTCATGGCGGCGCAGGGCGAACATGGTGCCGCCCACGCGCACGGCGATGGGCTCCCGGCCCCCCGGACCCGTCGCCACCACGCGCACGGTTTCATCCGGGACAAAGCCGATTTCCAGCAGGCGCAGCACCAGATTGCGATCGTGCCCATGACCGGCCCTGGGCATGGCCACGCGCAGCACGCGGGCGCGCTGGCCGGGCCTGAGTCCCGCCAGCGTCGGCACTTCCAGCGGCGGCGAGGTCATGGCAGCGCTGGCGGCATCGGGCAGAGCTTCACTGGCGGTGGTCAGCATGGGCGGTCGGATTCCTGAGCATGCGCTGATCTTAGGCCTTCGCGAGCCGTTCGTAAATGCGAATGACTATCAAACGCCAACTTTGCTCAGGCTGTCTTGATGCAAGTCAAGGTTGAAATGGGGTGGAAAGGGTGGAGAGGGGGCAGGGGGCACGGGGCAAGGGGCAGGGGGCACGGGATGAGGGGCACGCGGCAAAGCCGGCGTCATTGCGAGCCACCTGTGTCTACCCGACACTGCGCACGGGCCATGAACCACAAGCTGGCCTGTAGGAGCGACCTCGCGTCGCGACCGGCAAGGTGCAAGTCCACAGCAGCGGTCGCGCCGCAAGGGCGCTCCTACGGGTGGACAAAGCCAGCGCCGTGGGTCCCGAGTCCCTACCCATGTGCCCGGCCGCGCAGCCCCATGCCCCGTGCCCCCAATCCCCGTTGAAGCCCAGCTTCAGGCAAGGCTGCTATTCTTTGCCACCTTTTTCCGTCCAGTGACCCCCAGTGAAAGAGCATTTGCAGGAACTCGTGATGCAGGCGCTGCTCGACGTGCGTCGCAAGCAGCAGGTGGAATTGCCTGAGACCCCCGAGTTCGCCATCGAGCGTACCCGCCAGAAGGACCATGGCGATTTCGCCACCAATGCCGCGCTGGTGCTGTGCAAGGCCCTGGGCATGAAGCCGCGCGATCTGGCGCAGGCCATCGTTGATCACCTGCCCGAGTCCAGGCATGTGGAAAACGTGGCCATCGCCGGCCCCGGTTTCATCAATTTCACGCTGAGCCGGAGTTGTCTGCTGGGAACCCTGCGCCGGGTGCTGGAACGCGGCGACGAATACGGCAGCACCGAGCGCGACGAGAACGAGCACCTCACGGTCGAGTACGTCAGCGCCAACCCCACCGGGCCGCTGCACGTCGGTCACGGCCGTGGCGCCGCCTTCGGCGCCAGCCTGACCAACATCCTCGAGGCCTGTGGCATCAAGGTGCAGCGCGAGTACTACGTCAACGACTACGGCCGGCAGATGGACATCCTCGCCACCAGCGTCTGGCTGCGCTATCTGGATCTGACCGGCAATCCGGTGCGTTTCCCGGACAACGGCTACAAGGGCGATTACGTCGTCGATGTGGCGCGTACGCTCAAGCATGCGCACGGCGATCGCTTCCGCCGCAGTCCCTTCGAGGTCACCGCCAATCTGCCGCCCGATGAAAGCCAGGGCGGCGACAAGGAAGCGCACGTGGATGCGCTCATCGGCCGTGCCCGTGAGCTGCTCGGGGGCGATGACTTCGACCTGATCTACAAGCTGGCGCTGGACAGCCTGCTCGGCGCCATCCGCGACGAGCTGCTGGCTTTCAATGTGCGCTATGACAACTGGTTCTCGGAGCGCAGCCTGGCTGATTCGGGCGCTGTCGACCGCGCCATCGACCGGCTGACGCGTCTGGGTCATATGTACGAGAAGGACGGCGCCAAGTGGTTCCGTGCGACCACCTTCGGTGACGAAAAGGACCGCGTGGTAGTCCGCGAGAATGGCCAGAGCACCTATTTCGCCTCGGATATCGCCTATCTGCTGAACAAGTTCGAGCGCGGCTTCACCAAGGCCGTGTACGTGCTCGGCGCCGATCATCATGGTTATATCGCGCGCCTGAAGGCGGCGGCCAGTGGCCTTGGCCTCAACCCGGCCAATGTCGAGATCGTGCTGGTGCAGTTTGCCAAGCTCTACAAGGACGGCAAGGAAGTGTCCATGGGCAAGCGCGAAGGCAACTTCGTGACCCTCAAGGACCTGCGTACCGAGGTCGGCACCGATGCCGCGCGCTTCTTCTACGTCATGCGCAGCCACGAACAGCACCTGGATTTCGATCTGGAGCTGGCCAAGTCGCAGAGCAAGGACAATCCGGTGTACTACGTGCAGTACGCCCATGCCCGCATCGCCAGCGTCTTTCAGAAGCTGTCCGAACAGCGCCAGACCCACAACCGGTCGGCCGGCGACGCCGCCCGCCAGTTGCTCAGCAACGAACACGAGCTGGATCTGCTGAACCTGATGCTGCGTTATCCCGAAACCGTCGAGCGTGCCGGCGAACAGCGCTCGCCGCATCTGGTCGCCAACTATCTGCGCGAACTGGCCGCCGCACTGCACGGTTATTACGACGGTGCCCAGGTCAAGATCCTGGTGGAGGACGATGATCTGCGTAATGCCCGTCTGAATCTGCTGCTGGCGGTCAAGCAGGTGCTGGCCAACGGTCTTAGACTGCTGGGCGTGTCAGCGCCAGAGCGCATGGAGCGGCAGGAGCCGTAGGCAGGGGTCAGCCGGAAGCCACCAGCCCCGAGCTGGCGCCGGTTATGCTGACAGTGCATCAAGGACAGGACGCGGAAACATCATGGCCAAGGGCAAACAAGCAGTACGCGGCGGCGGCAGCGCGCCTCTGCCGTTCTGGGTATGGCTGCTCACCGGGTTCGCGCTCGGCGTCGGCCTGTCGATGTTCTTCATTCTCAGGGACGGCATGCCCGCCGCCGGGCCGCGTCCGAATCCGGCGGCTGAATCCAAGACCGATGGCGACAAGCCGCTGGTGGAACTGGCGGCCGGCGACAGCCGCGCGCGCGAGGCCGAGACCAAGAAACCACGCTACGACTTCTATTCGGTGCTGCCCGAGATCGAGGTGGTCATCCCCGATGCCGAGCTGACCGCGCAGTCCCAGAAGCCACCGGAGCCGGCCGCGCCCGGGCCGGCCGTGCGGATGTTCCTGCAGGTGGGCAGCTTCGGCAATTCCGGCGATGCCGAGGCCCTGAAAGCGCGCCTGGCGCTGCTCGGTGTGCAGGCGCAGGTGACCCCGGTCAAGATCAACGATCGCACCTGGCACCGGGTGCGGGTGGGCCCTTACACCGACGCCCGCGCCATGGAAACGGCCAAGCGGGACCTGGCGGCGGCCAGCATCGAGGCCATTGCGCTGCGGGAGACCGGCGGTTGAGGCGCGGGGCCTCGCCGAGGCTGAATTCGCCCAGCCTTTGCAGGTCCAGACTTGTCTGGACGCTGTTCGTGCAGCGTTGAAGCAGCTTGCTGACAACAGCAGGACGCAAAGGACGCGAAGGAAAGCAGAAAGGACGCGAAGAAGGACAGATTGGTCCTGTTTCTGCGAGGGAGGGCGTGTCCGCGAGCGCTTGCAGTCCGGGAACGACAATGGCGGGCAAGCCCACGCTGACCGGGGCGAATTCATCCGGCCACGGATACCCGTCCAGAACCCACGCCCGGTCGCATCCCACAGTTATCTACTTTGTGTCCTTTCTGCTTCTCCTTCGCGTCCTTCGCGTCCCGCTTCTTGGCTCACTCCAGATCTAGAGCCTGGTTTTCGCCGTCGACCGGAGCGCCGCGCACCGCGAGCGCGCAGGCTGCCTATACTCGGGCGTATTGAAACGAAGGAGCCCAGCGCCATGAGCGAACGCGATGTGATGCAGTACGACGTGGTCATCGTCGGTGCCGGGCCTGCCGGGCTGGCCTGCGCGATTCGGCTCAAGCAGCTGAAGGCCGAACTCTCGGTGTGCGTGATCGAGAAGGCCTCGGTGGTCGGTGCCCAGATTCTGTCCGGCGCGGTGATCGAGCCGCAGCCGCTGGATGAACTGCTGCCGGGCTGGCGCGATGCACCGCCACCGATCTGCGTGCCGGCCAAGCGCGACGAGTTCCGGATGCTGACGCGTACCCGGGCGTGGTCGATGCCGACGCCGCCACAGATGCACAATGCCGGCAATTTCATCGTCTCGCTGTCGGCCATGTGCGCCTGGATGGCGCCGCAGGCCGAAGCGCTGGGCGTGGAAATCTTCCCCGGCTTTGCCGCGGCCGAGAATCTGATCGATGAGGCCGGCAAGGTCATCGGCGTGCGCATCGGCGACATGGGTGTCGCCAAGGACGGTGAGCACAAGGCCGAGTACACCCAGGGCATCGATATCCATGCCGGTGTCACCATCCTCGCCGAGGGCGCCCGTGGACATCTGACCAAACAGCTGGTCAAGCGCTTCGAGCTGGACGCGAACAGCGATCCGCAGACCTATTCGATCGGCATCAAGGAACTCTGGCAGGTCAAGCCCGGCACTGCCGAAGCCGGTCTGATCCTGCACACCATCGGCTGGCCGATGGACAACGCCACCTACGGCGGCAGCTTCCTCTATCACATGGATCAGGATCGCATTGCGCTGGGCGTGGTTTGCGGACTGGACTACAAGGATCCGCTGTTCCAGCCCTATGAGGCTTTCCAGCAATGGAAGAACCATCCCTACATCAAGCCCCTGCTGGAAGGCGGCTCGATCATGTCGGCCGGGGCCCGCGCCATCGCCACCGGAGGCTATCAATCATTGCCCAAGGTGGAAATGCCCGGTGCCATGCTGATCGGTGACACCGCCGGCCTGCTCAATGTGCCGAAGATCAAGGGCACGCATCAGGCCATCCGCTCGGGCATGCTGGCGGCCGAGCACTATGCCGAAACCGGGCGCGCCGAGGGCTGGGACGCCAAGCTGCGTGGATCGGCCGTGATGAACGAGCTGCGCAAGGTGCGCAACATCAAGCCTGGTTTCAAGAAGGGCTTGTGGGCTGGCCTCGCCAATGCCGGCTTCGAGACCCTCACCGCCGGCGCCAGCCCGTGGACACTGAAGAACAAGGCCGACTACGCCCAGCTGCGCACGGTCGACAGCTACGAAAGCCCGAATCGCCACTGGGTCGAGCGCACACTTCCGCCCCGCGATCGACTGCAGGGCGTGTACTACGCCAGCACTGCCCACGAGGAAGATCAGCCGGTACACCTCAAGGTGGCCGACACCTCGATCTGCATCGACCAATGCGCCCGCGAATACCAGAATCCCTGCACCCGATTCTGCCCGGCCGGGGTTTACGAGATGGTCGAGGAGGAAGGCGGCAAGCGCCTGCAGATCAACGCCTCCAACTGCGTGCACTGCAAGACCTGCGACATCAAGGATCCCTACCAGATCATCAACTGGGTGACGCCGGAGGGCGGCAGCGGGCCGAATTACCAGAACCTTTGAGGCGGGTTGCTGGTTGCTGGTTGTCGGTTGTTGGTTGTCGGTTGTCGGTTGTCGGTTGTCGGAGAAAGCAGGCTCACGCGGAGGCGCGGAGGGCGCGGAGAAGAGCGCGAGCCGGTCTTGCATTCTGTGGGAGCGGACTCTGTCCGCGATTGCGGCAACACTGGTTGCTGGTTGCTGGTTGTCGGGACTCGGCTCTTGTGGGTCCAGACTTGTCTGGACGCTTCTGGATTGATGCGGGGAAGAGCGTCCAGACAAGTCTGGACCTACCGCGCATGGTGTGCCTCGGACCCGCTGTTTCCAACAACCAGCAACCAGCAACCAGCACTGGCCGCTTCTGCATCCTGTGGGAGCGGACTCCGTCCGCGATCGCGGCAACCCGCGTCACGTAGCCCGCTGCGCGGCCAACGTGACCTACGGCGCATCGCGTGCGTCGAACCCGCTGTTTCCAACAACCGACAACCAGCACTGGCCGCTTCTGCATCCTGTGGGAGCGGACTCCGTCCGCGATCGCGGCAACCCGCGTCACGTAGCCCGCTGCGCGGCCAACGTGACCTACGGCTCATCGCGTGCCTCGGACCCGCTGTTTCCAACAACCAGCAACCAGCAATGGCCGCTTCTGCATCCTGTGGGAGCGGACTCCGTCCGCGATCGCGGCAACCCGCGTCACGTAGCCCGCTGCGCGGCCAACGTGACCTACGGCGCATCGCGTGCGTCGAACCCGCTGTTTCCAACAACCGGCAACCAGCACTGGCCGCTTCTGCATCCTGTGGGAGCGGACTTTGTCCGCGATTGCGGCAACTCGCGTCACGTAGCCCGCTGCGCGGCCAACGTGACCTACGGCGCATCGCGTGCCTAGGACCCGCTGCTTCCAACAACCGACAACCAGCAACCAGCAACCAGCAACCAGCAACCAGCAACCGACACCGACTTCCCCTGACGGCTGCCGTCGCGGACAGAGTCCGCTCCCACAGAGGGTTTGTGCCTCTCTCCGTGGCCTCCGCGTCTCCGCGTGATCCGGCTCCAACCGACAACCAACAACCAACAACCGACAACCAATCTCAAACCGGTACCGCATCCAGCGATTGCTGCATCCAGCGCAGGAAGCGGCGCATGTCCAGGGGTTTGGCGAGGAAGCCGTTGGCGCCGGCTTTCTCGGCGGCACCGCGGGTGCGGGCGTCGCTGGCGCCGGAGAACACGATGATGGCGCCGCTGTATTCCTTGAGACGCAGCTCCTGGGTCAGCAGCAAGCCGGAGCGCGTGCCGAGATCGACGTCGATGATGATCAGCGCCGGGTCAAAGGCGACGGTGCGGGCGTGCAGGCGGGCGGCATCTTGCAGGGTTTCGGTGTCGTAGCCGAGTTCACGCAGCGACCACTGCAGCAGTTCGCAGATGTCCGGGTCATCGTCGACGATCAGCACCCTGCGGTTGCTCAGATTCAGCGCCGGTTCGTCGCCGCTGGGCGGCAACACGATCGGCGTGGGTTCCTGGGTCTGCTCGGGTAGGTGCACATGGATGCGGGTGCCGGCGCCCGGTGCCGAGCTGAGCTTCAGCTCACCGTCCATCGACTCGACCAGCTGGCGCACGATCGACAGACCCAGACCGGCGCCTTCGCGACCTTGCTGGGCACCGCGATTGAGCGGTTCGAACACGCTTTGCTGATACTCGGGGGCAATGCCGATGCCGGTGTCGGTGATCACCAGATCGATCGCCTCGCCGTCCCAGCTGAGTTCGGCGCGGACCTCGCCAGCCTGGGTGTAGCGGACGGCATTGGACAGCAGGTTGACCAGAATCTGGTGCAGCTTGATCTGATCGAAGAAGGGCATGCGGGTGCCGCTGGACTGGGCGCTGACCTTCAGCTCCAGGCCCTTGCCATCCGCCATCGGCCGGATGATCAGCTCGATGTCGGCGGCCAGATCCTCGAGCGCGAAAGCGTGCCGCTCGACCTGCGCATCCGGGTGTCCCTGGCGGGCCAGCTCCAGCAGATTCTCGGCCAGGGACTTGAGATAGACCGCGTTGCGCTGGATCGCGCCCAGTGCCCGATGCAGCGGTGTGTTGTTCTTCAGATGGGGTTCCAGCAGTGCCGCGTAGCCGCTGATCGAGGTCAGCGGCGTGCGCAGATCGTGCGCCAGGGTGTCGATCAGGCGCTGCTGGAACTGTTGAGTCTCGAGCAGCGAGCGCTCGCGCGACTCCAGCTGTTTGCGCACCGACTTCAGCTCACGGATGGTGCGCGATTTCTCGATGCTGGCCAGGGCCGACTCGTTGGCCTGCTGCTGGCGCTCGGTGAGCTCGGCATTGCACAGATCCGAGTCGGTCATGACCACATGACTGAAGGGCTGGTCCGGAATCCAGTGCAGCGCCACATGGTGGCCGCTGTCGATGGCCACCAGCGGCCACAGCAGTGGCTGCGACTCGTCGGCGCCGACTTTCATGTTGGATACCAGCTCCAGTATCGGGGCCAGCTGGTCGGTGGCCAGGCCGTAGTGGGCGGCATTGCCTTGCACCTCACGGACCTGACCGCTGTTGTCGATACTGATCACCAGCGGCTGCGCCCGGTCGATGAGATGACGGGTCAGCGCATCGGCGACCTTCGGTGGATAGCGTTTCACGCTTCGCCTCCCAGCAGCAGTCGGCCGAGTTCGGAGAAGGCCGCCTCCACGCCCTCGCCATCGAGGGCACTGGTTCTGAAGGTGGGCAGGCTCTGCTGCAGTCGGGAGATGTCGCTGGCCGAGACTTCCCAGCGGTCGATCAGATCGAGCTTGTTGACCATCAGTACCACCGGTACGCCCGGCAACTGCTTCTGCGACTGCATTAGCAGATACAGGGCCGCGCGCAGACTGGCCTCGCGGGTGCCGTCAGCGACGAGCATCAGCCCGTGGGCGCCACGGATGTAGCTGCGATTGAGACTGTCGAGCTCGGATTTTCCGGCCAGATCCCAGAGCACCAGCTTGACCGCGCCACTACCCTCGATCTCGACGCGCTTGCTGTCGACCTTGACCCCGACGGTGGTCAGATATTTCTCGGAGAAGGTGCTGCGCACATAGCGCCCGACCAGGCTGGTCTTGCCGACCGCGAAATCTCCCAGCATGCAGATCTTGCGGGCGACTTCGCTCATGGGGCCGGATCCAGTTGCACCTCGGCGGTGGCCGCAGGCGTGCCCAGACCCTGGTCATCGCTTTCAAGCACCAGTACTTCGGGTGGTATCCCCTGGCTCACCAGCACCTCCTGCAAGGCCTGCGCGCGGGCTGCGCGCAAGTCGGCGTTGAGCTTGTCACTGCCGCCGTCATCACTCCAGCCCCGCAGCCGGATTATGGCGCGTATTTCATTGCTGCGTGCCAGATCCATCAGCTCCCGCAGTACCCCTGCCAGTGCTTGCGCGGCGGGTAACGCCAAGGGTTCGAGCTGACTGCGTCCGCGCCGGAACGGAATCGGGCGCGTTGCGATATCGGCCTGCAGCGCTTTCAGGCGCGCCAGATCGGCGGCGTCGGGCGTGGTGGTGAGGCCCTGGATGTCGATGCTGGCCACGCCCGGCAACCACGGGCCCAACTGCTGCAGTCGCCGCACCCAGCTGCGCTCGGCACTGCCGCTGACCTGCAATCGACCCTGCTGGAAGCGCAGCTCGGTGCCGTCGGCGGGTTGCAGCAGGCGCCGCGCGCGGGCGGCCACCAGCGGCTCGTCCAGCGCCAGGAAGGCCTGTTCCTCGATCTCGATCTGATCACCCGGAAGGTCGACCATGTACGCCAACTCTGCGCTCGGCTCGGAATCGGGATCGCGCAGCAGCTTGAGCTTCCAGACGCCGTCGAAATCCAGGGCCAGCAACTGCCAGCCGGGCATCGCCGTCACCGCAGCGCGCAGGCGCTGACCGGTGTCTGCACGCTGCCAGCGCTGGTAGCCGAATGCGCCCAGCAGTCCGAGCAGGAGCAGCAGCAGCAGAATCATCGGCCAGCGCGGCGGACGCGCGACTTGCGGATCCGAGCGGCTCAGCTGCGACATGGCGTCGATGCCGAGCAGCTGAGACGCTGCCAGCTCCCAGTCGAAGGCCTCGCCGGCCGCATCCTGGTCGCGATGCAGGTCTTCCAGCGCCGTGCGCAGATGCGCCGACAGTTCGCTGGGCGGCACGCCCTGGATGAAGCAGGCCAGCACCGCGCGCGGCCCCTCGTAAACCTGCAGCAGGTGCTCACCGATGGTCGCCGAGGCCAGACCGGACTCGGTGTCCTGATCGGACTGCACCGAATCGCGCACGAAATCACCGATGGCGGTGAGCATGCCGGCGATGGCATCGGCATCCAGATCCGGCAGCTCCGGCGCGGTGTAGCGGTGCAGCAGCAGGCCCGATTCGCGCTCGATCAGAAACAGATGATCGATGCGATAGCGCAGGGTGTGCTTCATCACCACCTGGGAAAAGGGCACGCCGGTGCGCCAGGATTCCAGCCGCCAGCGCAGGCCGCGCGGTGTCAGGCTGTGGTCCAGTGCCCGATTCAGATCGGCGGCAAAAGCGCGCAGCGCTTCGGCGATGGCCTTGCGGATGGACGGGCCGATGATCGGAAACAGCGCATCGACGATGCTGCGGCGGTCGCGGCGCACGGCGTCAGCCAGCGAAGCTGCCACCACCGGCGCCAGCACCCGGTGCAGGGCGTCACGGCGGGCGCCGCTCTCGACCTGGTCGAGCATTTCCGGCAGCCGATCAGGCAGATCGGTCTGGGCTTTCTGCAGTGCATCGATGGCAGCCCGCTGCTGTTGCAGCTCACCCTGTTCGGGGGCCAGCAACAACTGCCGCAGGCGCTCGAGCTCGCTCATGCCGGATTCGGGCTGAGCTCAGACTCAGCCGCGCGCGGTCGGCAGTTCGAACTCGCCGTTGAGGCGCAGGGCCACTTCCGTCAGCAGCGCTGCCAGATCACTGCGGCCGACCTTGTCGGAGCGCAGCTCCTGATCCGAGCGCGACAGCGCCGAATTGATCTCGCTGACTCGGGTGGCCAGCAACTGCCGCAGTTCTGCCAGCGATTCGCGCTGGCGTTCATCCTTGGCGGACAGATCCGCCTCCAGCGCCTGCAAACCACCCTGCAGTTCGCCTCGCAAGGTGCGTTGGCCCTGCTGCATGCGCGTTTCCAGATCATCCAGGCTCTGGGTGCGGTCGTTGACCTCCTGGCGCAGCAATTTGCCGAGCTTCTCGAACTGGTCGTCGACGCGCTTCTCCAGCTGCGCCAGACGCTTGTCCAGATCATTGTGCAGGCGCTGGCTCTCGCTCTCCAGGCGCTGCGACAGATCCAGAAAGCGGCGTTCGTAATCGCGCATCTGGCCGCCGAACAGGATGTCGCGGATCTGGTCGACGTTGTTGGCGCTGTCATTCATGGCTGTACTCCGGCGAATTTCGGGCTTGGCGGCTGCTGCAGTGGGAGCGGCGGCCGCTGGACTGGCGCGCGCCGGCGCTGGCTTGGACTGGGTCTTTGCCGCTGTCTTGCTGGCGGTTCTCTTGCTGGCCATGCCGTGCCCTCGCCCGATCATCGCTGTGACCCCGTCAAGTTAGCGCAATCGGGGTGCGCATGGCCATCGAATACCGCATCGGTGATGGCTTGACAGCATCACGGCGGGCGCTGATCGTCCCGACCATGACTGCTCCGATGCTAAGACTGAACCAGCGCGCCATCGATCTCAGCGAGGTTGATCCGGCCGAATCCCTGCTGCGTTGGCTGCGCCGACATCAGCACCTGACCGGCACCAAGGAAGGTTGCGGCGATGGCGACTGCGGCGCCTGCACCGTGGCTCTGCTGGAGCGCGACGCGCAGGGGCGTGGACGCTATCGCGCCGTCAACGCCTGCCTGTTGCCGATGGGCGTGATGGCCGGACGCGAAGTGCTGACCGTGGAAGCGCTGGCCGCTGGCGATCAGCTGCATCCGGTACAGCAGGCCATGGTCGATACGGCTGGCTCGCAATGCGGCTACTGCACGCCGGGATTCGTCATGAGCCTCTTCGCCGGCTATTACGACGGCGAATTCAGCGATCACGTCATCGAAGGCAATCTCTGCCGCTGCACTGGCTACCAGTCCATACGCCGGGCCGCCGCCAGCCTGGCGGCGCTGACGCGCGAGCCCGACCGTTTCAGCGACAGCCTGCAGCGCGCGCCCGAGGCTGGCGACGAGCCGGCGGCGCCCGGCGGCTGGCATGCGCCGAACACGCTGGCGCAGGCATTGGCGCTGAAGGCCGATCACCCGGGCGCTCTGTGGATCGCCGGCGCCACCGATCTTGGCGTGGCTCTGAGTCGTGGCTTGCCGCTGCCGGGGCAAATGATTGCGCTGGATCGCGTCGTTGAATTGCACGCCTTGCAGATCAGCGAGCACAGTGTGCGCATCGGCGCCGCGGTGCCGCTGTCGCGACTGGAAAGCGAACTGGCGGGCGTGTTCCCGGCACTGGACCAGATGCTGCCCTGGTTCGCCGCGCGCCAGGTCAAGAACCGGGCGACGCTGGGCGGCAATCTCGGCAGCGCGTCGCCCATCGGCGATCTCCTGCCCTGGCTGCTGGCGCACGATGCGGTGGTCGAAATCCAGAGCGCCGCCGGCGCCCGCGAGTTGCCGATCGATGGCTATTTCCTCGATTACCGCAAGACCGCGCTCAGGCCCGATGAGCTGATCGTCGCCGTGCGCGTGCCGCGCAGCTCGGCCATCCAGGCCGCCTACAAGGTCGCCAAGCGCCAGACCGACGACATCAGCATCGTCGCCGCCGTGTATGTGCTGGCTCTGGACGATCAGCGCCGCGTCAGTCATGCCCGACTGGCCTACGGCGGCGTTGCTGCCATCCCGCGCCGCGCCGTCGCCGTCGAGCAGTACCTGCAGGGCCGCGTGCTCGACCCGGACGCCGTCAGCGCGGCCTGCGAGTTGCTGCGCCAGGAATACACCCCGCTCAGCGACCACCGCGGCAGCGCCGACTACCGCCGCGCCCTGGTTAGCAGCCTGTTTGCCAAGTTCGTCGAGGAGCAGGTGCGATGAATCTGAACTGGGGCGCGTCTGGGGGGAAGAGCGTGGGACGCAAAGGACGCGAAGGAAAAGCAGAAAGGACGCGAAGAAGAGCGAAGGATTCATCAGTCAGGGGCGATGCACGTTTCGCGCTGCGGACGACTGCATGTCGACATTCCCGTTCCGATCAACGACAAGTTGGCTTCGGCGCGCCGGCCGCTGTCTTGATTGACTTTGAAACCCGCCAGCTCGGAGCTGAACGACCCTTCCTCAACGACACCTTGAGCCAACTCGTCCATTTCCCTTCGCGCCCTTTCTGCTTTTCCTTCGCGTCCTTCGCGTCCGAGTCTTTTCCCCACACTCGCCCGAGCACCCACCCATGAAACACGAGAGCGCGGTGGGGCATGTGACCGGGCGGGCGGTCTATACCGATGAGCAATCGATGCCGGTGGGGCTGCTGCGCTTGTGGCCGGTGCAGGCGCCGCATGCGCATGCGGAGATACTCGGCATCGACGCCGGTGCCGCGCTGGCGCTGCCGGGTGTGCACGCGGTGCTGACCGCGGCCGATATCCCCGGCGTCAACAACACCGGGCCGATCAAGCACGATGAGCCGCTGATCCCGGCCGATCGGGTCAGCTACCACGGCCAGGCGGTGGCCTGGGTGGTAGCCAGCGACTCCGCCATCGCCCAGCGTGCGGCGCATGCGGTGAGGGTCGAATACCGCGAATTGCCGGCCTGTCTGAGCATCGATCAGGCCATCGCCGAGCAGCGTTTCCACCTGCCGCCGAGCCGTATCGTCCGCGGCGATGTCGAGACAGCCCTGGCGGCGTCCGCCCATCGGCTGCAGGGCGAGGTGCGCTGCGGTGGGCAGGATCATTTCTATCTGGAAACCCATGCCAGCTGGGTCAGCATCGATGGCGAGGGCCTGGTGCAGATCGTGTCCTCGACCCAGCACCCCTCGGAAACCCAGGCCATCGTCGCCCATGTGCTGGGCCTGCCGTCCAATCGCGTGGTCTGCCGTTGTCTGCGCATGGGTGGCGGTTTTGGTGGCAAGGAAACCCAGGCCAATGCCTTTGCCGCGGTCGCGGCGCTGGCGGCGCAGCGCACCGGGCGGGCGGTGGCCATCCAGCTGCCGCGCATGCTGGACATGCAGCTGACCGGCAAGCGCCATCCCTTCCTCGGCCGCTTCGAAGTCGGTTTTGACGCCGATGGCCTGCTGCAGGCACTGGATGTGGAACTGGTCGCCGATGGCGGCTGGAGCTGCGATCTGTCGCCGCCGGTGCTGATGCGGGCCATGGTCCATGTCGACAATGCCTATTACCTGCCGCATGTGCGGGTGGTCGGGCGCATCGCGGCGACCCATCTGCCCTCGAACACGGCCTTCCGCGGCTTTGGCGGGCCCCAGGGCATGCTGGTCGGCGAGGAGATCCTCGACCGCGTCGCCCGCCATCTGCGGCTGCCGCCCGAGCTGGTGCGCGAGCGCAATTTCTATCGCGCCGACGCGCAGCCGGAGCGCAACACCACCCACTATGGCCAGCCGGTGGTGGACAACCATCTGCCGCAGCTGTGGGCCGAACTCAAGCGCAGCAGCGAGTTCGAGCGTCGCCGTGCCGAGCTCGCCGAGTTCAATCGCAGCCACGCCACGCGCAAGCGCGGTCTGGCGATCACGCCGGTCAAGTTCGGCATCTCCTTCAACAAGACCGAGTACAACCAGGCCGGGGCGCTGCTGCTGATCTACCAGGACGGCAGCATCCAGCTCAATCACGGCGGCACCGAGATGGGCCAGGGCCTGCACACCAAGATGCTCGGGGTCGCCGCGCGCACGCTCGGGGTCTCGGTGGAGCGTATCCGGATCATGACCACCAGTACCGACAAGGTGCCGAATACCTCGGCCACCGCGGCCAGTTCCGGATCGGACCTCAACGGTCAGGCCGTCCGCAATGCCTGTCTGACGGTGCAGGCGCGCCTGGCCGAACTGGCGGCGGGCCGATTGCAATGTGAGCCGGCCGAACTGCGCTTCGAGCAGGATCAGGTCTTTGTGCACGATCGACCCGAGGCCGGTCGACTGAGCTTCGATGAACTGGTGCAGGCGGCCTACAGCGCCCGCATCAGCCTGTCGGCCACGGGCTACTACCGCACGCCGCTGATCCACTGGGATCCGCAGGCCGGGCAGGGCCATCCCTTCTATTATTTTTCCTACGGCGCCGCGGTCAGCGAGGTTGAGGTCTGCGGTCACACCGGCGTGCCGCAGTTGCGCCGGGTGGACCTGCTGCATGACGTCGGCGAGACGCTCAACGAGGGCATCGATCGCGGCCAGATCGAAGGCGGATTCGTGCAGGGATTAGGCTGGCTCAGCTGCGAGGAACTGTGCTGGAGCACAGCCGGGCGCCTGCTCACCGATGCACCCAGCACCTACAAGATTCCGACCGTGGCCGACATGCCGCTGGATTGGCACCTGAACCTATACCGGCGCCCGGCCGAGCCCAGCACCGATGTGATCTTTGGCAGCAAGGGCGTGGGTGAGCCACCGCTGATGCTGGCGCTCAGCGTGCGCGAAGCGCTGCGGGATGCCGTCGCGGCTTTCGGTCGCGGTGGCGTGGTCACGCTGGATTCGCCGGCGACGCCGGAAGCCATCTTTGCCGCCATCACCCGGGTGCAGGCAGCTTGAGCGAGCGTCTGTTCGGGCGCCTGGCGGCGCGCCTGCGGGCCGCGCCACAGGTGCTGGCCAGCGTGCTGCACACGCGCGGCGCCACCCCGCGCAAAGCCGGCGCGCGCATGCTGATCGGCGCTGCCGACAGTGAATTCAGCATTGGTGGCGGGCTGGCGGAAGCGCGCGTGCTGACCGCGGCGCGCAGCTTGCTGATCGATGCCGAGCGCGCCGCGCTGCTGACCATTGACCTCAGCGGTGGCGTTGACTCTGCAGGCATCTGCGGCGGACAGATGCAGATCGCGCTGCGGCGCTGGGAGGGTGCCGCGGATCTGGCGCGGGCTCGCGCTATTGCTGACGATCTGACCGCCGGACTTGAGGTGCCATTGAGTGCCGACGATGTCGGTGACTCTCGGGGGGCGCTGCGCATCGAACCTGATCCCCGCCTGTTGATCGTTGGTGGCGGCCACTGCGGCATGGCCCTTTATGAACTCGCCCGGCATCTGGACTTCGAGCTGTGGCTGTTTGATCCGCGGCCTGAGTACGCCGACCCGGCCCTGTATCCGGGAGCCACCGTGCGCGGTGGTGACTTCGCTTGCCTGGCTGAAGCCATCGCCACCCGCCGGGCCTTCCATGCAGTGCTGCTCAACCGCGATTTCGCCAGCGATGTCGCCACTCTGCGCGAGCTTGCCGGCGCCGATCTCGCATTCCTCGGCATGATGGGCAGCCGCAAGCGCATAGGCGCTGTCCTGGCGGAACTCAGCCCCGGGCAGGCGCAGCAACTGGCACAGCTGAAGGCGCCGGTCGGACTGGAAATCGGCGCCCAGACCCCGCACGAGATAGCGGTCAGCATCCTCGCGGAGCTGATTCAAGCCCGATCCATGCAGCGTTCAGGTGGGCTCGAAGGGCTGGCGTGATCGCCGCCAGGCGCGGTCCACGCCCTCTTGTCTGCGGCCGGCGATCCGGTCAGGATGTCAGTCCATGCACCATGGTTCCACATCAATGACGATTCGACCTTCGGCTTTCCTGGCGATCGCGCTGGGTTTCATGAGCTTGCATCCGACCGCCACTTTTTCGCAGGGAATTGATCGCATGACCGCTGTTGCCAAGGGTTCCTTCACCGTCGAGATGGCACCGCAGGGCGAACCGGAAGCCGCCGATGGCGTGGCGCTGGGACGCATGGCGCTGAACAAGGCTTTTGCCGGCGATCTGGAAGCGGTTGGTGTCGGTCAGATGCTGACGGCGCTGACGCCGACCAAGGGTTCTGCCGGGTACGTGGCGATAGAGCGCGTCAGCGGCAGCCTGCACGGTCGCAAGGGCAGTTTCGTGTTCCAGCACAGTGGCCTCATGAACGAGGGTGCCCGGCAGCTGTCGATCAGCGTGGTCCCGGGGTCGGGTACCGGTGAACTGACCGGTCTGGCTGGAACTTTCACCCTCGAGATCGTCGACGGCACGCACCTCTATGAGTTCGATTACTCCTTGCCGGAATGACGGGCATGGCGCCATCAGGCCTGAATGAGCCATTGCGTGGCTGATCGAGCCAGCGCTTCACGCTCGCCACGCCGTTCTCGCTGAATACGGACGCCCCCGGCCGCCTCAACGGAAGCGATCGACAGCCGTGCCGGGGATTTGCCTGGCCCAGCGGACAATGGCCGCAGCGACCTCGTCAGCATGACTCAGAAACGGCGCATGACTGGCTCGATCCATGCGCACGAACTGCCCATCTGCTACGAGACCGGTCGCGATCTGCATGGCTTGCCAGGGCACCAGCCGGTCGCGCTGGCCTCCGATCCACAAGCTGGGCACCGCCAATCCTGGCAATTCGGCGCGCAGATCGGTGTCGGCTAGCAGCGCCAGACCGTCGACCAGAATGCGTGGATCCGAGGGCGGACGCTCGCCCAGACGCTGACGCAGCCAGCGGATCTCCTGGCGTGCGCCGGCATCGCCATGGACTTCCAGCGCCAGGAAGCGATCGATGGTGGCGCCGTAGTCCTGCGCCAGATCGGCCGCGAACTGGGCGAACACGCTGGGTGCGACCGCATCCGGCCAGTCGTTCGCCACGACAAAGCGCGGCGAGGCGGCCAGAGCGATCAAGCCGCGCACCCGATCGGGGGCCCGCAATGCCGCTTCGAGCGCGAACAAACCTCCCAGCGACCAGCCCAGCCACAGCGCCGGCGGCAGCACGTTCAGCAAGCGATCGACCGTGGCATCCAGCGCCAGTCCGTCGCGCTCCTCACTGAGACCGTGCCCGGGCAGATCCAGCACGTGGCACTCGAAGCGCTCCGAGAGTTCGGCCAGCAGCGGCGCAAACACGCCGCCGTGCATGGCCCAGCCATGAATCAGTACCAGTGGCGGGCCGCGGCCGATGATGTCGAGGTGCATGGGCAGGGGGGAGGAAGAAGGGAAAAGGAAAAGGGAAAAGGGAAGAGCACCAGGCGGCGAGGACTGCGGCAGGCAGGTTGTTGTGGAAGTAGGTCACGTTGGCCGCGCAGCGGTCTACGTGACATCGGTCTGGCGATCTCACCTGGGCCATGAATCGCGGTCAAGGTGTAGGTTGGGCTTAGCGCAGCGTGCCCAACGGTCATGGCAGCGAGTCACTCGCAATCATGATAGTCGCCGCTGCCATGACCGTTGCATAGGGTTTCTTGCCTAACCCCTCCCCAGCCCTCCCCGAACATCGGGGAGGGAGCGACAGCACTCGTCTGAACGACTTTCACGGCAACCTACCCGCCGCAGATTCCGCCTTCCCGCGCTCTCACCTTTTTCCTTTTTCCCTTTCCCCTTTCCCCTTTTCCCTTTTCCCGTCCCCTCAATGCCAGGCTACCTTGTGTCGGATCCAGGCCTCGGGCGGATGTGGTTCACATTGCGGGCGCAGGGCGTCGGCGTTGACCAGATACCAGCGGCGGCGATTGGATTCGCCGACCACGGTGGCCTTGTCGACCTCGAAACAGGCCTTGAGCGAGAGCTTCTGAGCCATGATCCAGCGGTTTTCGGGGGCTGCGCGCAGCCAGGCCACGGCCTTGAGTTCCTGCTCGGCCCGCGGTGCCAGAAAGCCGAACACCGTGGCCGGCCGGTCGGCCATCAGCAGATTCTGCTCTTTCCAGCTGAGCAGGCCGAGCTCGGCATCCGGGCCGATCAGCGTGCCGGCCTGGATCATGACACCGCGGGCCGAGCGCGAATCGTTGATGACCGGATACGCCCAGTAGCTGTAGATCAGCCAGATCGCGGTCAGCGAAGCGGCCAGTGCGAGGGCGCCGCGCCGCGGTCGGAACGCGATCAGGCAGGCCAGCGCGCACAGGCCCATGCTCAGCGTGATCGGCCAGGGGTCGAGTCCGCGCAGGCTGCGCAGACGTTCGGCGAAGGCCGGCTCGCCGTAGATGGCATAGAGCGATCCCACCGTCAGGCCCACCGCCAGCAGCGCCGCCATCGCGAACAGCAGCCGCTGGGCGCCGGGCTTGCGCAGGATGCCAGGCAACAGCGGCGCCAGCGCCAGTACCAGCATCGGCAGCGCCGGCATGATGTAGACGTCTCGCTTGCCGCCGGACAGCGAAAAGAAGAACACGATCACCACCGCATAGCTCAGTGGCAGCCAGACCCGCGCCGGTCGCTGGCCGCGGCGCCAGCCGCGCCACCAGTGCGGTATGGCCCAGATCAGGGCGAAGGAGATCGGCAGCCACATGCTGGCGATCATCTGCAGGTAGTACCAGGGCGGATGCAGATGATGGGTAGGTGTCAGATAGCGCGACGCCGTCTGCCCCAGCAGGATATCGCGGGCGTAGTCGGTATAGGCCGGATCGTCGAGTTGCCAGACCGTCCACAGCATCGGTACCAGCCACAGCGAGACGGCCAGCAAGAAGGCGAGAACGGCCAGCGCGATCTTCCCGGCCGGCATTGCCTGTCGCGGCGGCAGGCCCTGCCAGCCCAGGCGCCGCCCGAGCAGCGCCAGGGGTATCAGCAGCAGCGCCAGAAAGGCCACGCCCTTGGTGATGGTGCCGATGCCGGCGGCAAAACAGCCGATCCACAGCCAGCGCCAGTTCGGACCCAGCAGCAGATGCCGCAGCAGGCCATAGCAGGCCAGGGTCATGATGCCGAGCAACGTCGCATCGATCTGCGCGGCTCGAACCTGAAAGGTGAATTGCAGCGTGAACAGCAGTCCCAGAGCGGCCAGTTGGGCCACCCGCCGGCCGTGCAGGCGTCGCGACAGATCGTAGACCAGTCCCAGCGACAGCAGTCCTGCGAGCAGGGAGGGCAGCAGAAAGGCGATGCGCCAGGAGCCGGTCAGCGCGTAGGCGCTGGCCTGCATCCACATGAACATCGGCGGTTTGTCCGAATACAGCTCGTTGCCGCGATGCGGAAACAGCCACTCGCCGCTGTCGACCATCTGCTTGGCCACCAGCGCAAAGCGCGGCTCATCGGCCGGCCAGGGATCACGCAATCCCATCCCCGAGGCCAGCAACAGCAGGGCGAAAGCCAGCAGCAGCCAGAACTGGCGGCGCTGGCTCTCGCCCAGACTCAAGGCGTCTGCTCCAGGCGCACGCCCAGTGGTCCGAGCGCGTTCTGATCCCACTTGATGGCGATCAGTCCCTTGCCATCAAAATGGAACAGCAATTCGGGATCGGCCTCGAATCGGGGGCTGGTCTGCACCTTCGGAATCGTCAGTCGCGCCACCACCTGAACGCCGCGCTGGAACCACAGCCCTTCAAGCGTGCGCGGCTGCTTGCCAAAGGTCAGAGTCATCTGGCCGTTGGGATTGAGCTTCAGCGACACCTTCGAGCCATCTTCCAGTGTTCCGGCGAAATCCGACTGCACCCGCGGGATCAGATAGCGGGTTTCGCGGTGGGCGTCGTACAGCGCCAGCGTGCCTACCGCATCTTCAAGATCAGCCCGCAGTTCGGCAAAGCGTCCGCTGGCCTTGCTCTGATCCGAGCGCACCACGACATAGCCGGTTTCCGGCGAGGTCAGGGTCAGCCGGCCGGGACCTGCAGCGTCCTTGGCAGCCGCATCGCGCCAGGGCGTCAGCGCCACCCGATAAATGGTCAGCAAGGGCTCGGCGGCGCCGCGCTTGCCCTGGTATTCGACCACGAGCGCCGCCTGGGCCAACTCGCTCAGCGCCCGGGTCTCTTCCGGACTGAGTGCGCGCCAGCTGACATCCTCGCCACGCCAGGATTCGGGCAGCGTCAGCGCCACGCCGACATCGCGCGATGCGACCCGACCCGGCGGTGGTTCCGTACTCTCCTCCATGATCGGACCGGGGGCCCAGGAGGGTGCCGCAGCGGCTGCTTCCGGATCGGCAGTTGGCGCCTGCTCCTCGGCATGGACGCTGGAGAAACAAAGCAACAGGGCAACAAGGCCCCAGCCAGGAATACGCATGATGTGTGCACTCTGAGTCTGCAAACCGGTCGCGAAGCATAGCGGACCCGGGCTGAAGGGAAATCAGACAGCAGGGGGACTGTGTGGTTTGGAGTCAGGCTGGCTTACGCACCATCAACCAGAAAATGCCCAGCACCGACAGGAAGGCTGGCCAGCCGAGGATGAACCAGATCCACATCTGACGGGCAAATTCAGGCGGCAGGGCCTGTTGCCGGGCGTGGGCCGCCGCGGCCATCCGGGCCAGTCGGATCTGAATGAACACCACCGGTATCCAGCAGGCCCCGGTGAGCCCGTAGAGCGCCAGCGCCGCGGCGACCCAGGGGGTGGACCAGGGCAGCGACAGCAGCTGCAGCAGTGCGAAGCCGGTCAGCAGTTGCGCGATCACCGCCGGTGTCGTGAACACGAAATCGGCCAGTACGGTCAGTCGCGTGACCCGGGCAATGGCGGCGAGATCGCCGCTGCGCCAGGTCATCCACTGGAAGAAGGCGATGCCCAAACCGGTGCCGAACAAGATCGTCGAGGACAGGATGTGCAGCCATTTCAGCAGCAGATAGCTGCTCATCGGCGGTCGGCCAGCACCAGCCAGACCACGGTCGCGGGGATCACGACCAGGTTCTTCGCCAGCGCACCCCAGGGATCCAGCCACAGGCCCGGCAGCATCCAGCCCAGCACTGCGGTGTAGCCGAGGACCAGCAGCAGCAGGGCGCGACCGGCGGCGCGCGCATGCCAGTTGCCGATCAGCAGGGCGCCGAGCACGGCATCGAGCAGACTGCCACCGTAGCCGCCGATCCAGCCCAGCCACTCCGGCCAGTGCAGCGGGGCAGCGAGCACGCTGATCTGCGCCGGCGACTGCGCGAATCCGGCGATCGCCGACAGCAGGCACAGCAGACCCAGACCCCAGCGCAGTACCGGCGCCAGCGGATACAGCCGCGCCTGCCAGCGGTCCTGGACTTCGGCGGGCTGGCGCGCCGCCCAGACAGCGAAGCGCTGCGGCGCGTGACCGAAGCGGGCGCCGAGCGCCTCGGCATCGGCGAGACTCGCGCTGTTGCCGCGGGCCAGCATGCGCACCATGGCCGAGCCCAGCGGCCCATCGCCGATGTGGTCGCCGAGTGCGCCGGCCAGTCGCAGCAGACCCATGGGCAGCGGCAGCGTCCACGCCCTGGGCAGGCGCAACCATTGCCGCAGACCGCGCAGATACTCGGCCAGGGTCATGATTTCGGGGCCGACCGCGGGCCAGATCTGAATGCGCTGGTCGTCGGCCTCGGTGGCCACTGCGGCAGCCACGATCTCGGCCAGATCGCGCACATGCAGCGGTTGAATCAACTGCTGGCCCCGCCCGGGCAGGGGCATGACGCCGGGTGCCGCCGCCAGCGCCCGCAACAGCGAGGATCCGCCATAGCTGCCACTGAAGGCATAGACCAGCGAGGGCCGCAGCACCGTCACCGGCAGTCCGCAGTCCAGCAGAGCCTGATCGGCGCGATGCTTGCTGGCGACAAACTCGGCATCGCGCGGGTCGCCCAGCGATGAGATTTGCAGGAAATGCCGCAAGCCCAGCTCGGCCGCCGCCCGGGCCACGGCCAACGGCATCTGGCAATGGATCCGATCAAAGTCGGCGTCGCTGGCCTTGAGCACCCCGGCGGCGTTGACGACCGCGTCGACGCCAGCGAGGCGCGGCAACCACAGCGCCGGGTCGTGGTCGCGCATCAGATCGGCTTCGATGCTTGCCATGCCGGTCGCGACTTCGCCAGCCCGGCCAGGGCGTACCACCGCGACCACCTCGTGCCCATGCTCGCGCAGCGCCGACACGATATGGCGACCAAGGAATCCCAGTGCCCCGAGAACCAGAATCTTCATCGCCTGCGCGCTCCTGACTGCCCAGCTGTCTTACCATAGCTGCGTGGCGGGGCCTTTGCAGGCGCCAGATTCGCGTCGAGGGGAGCCCCGATTTCTCCCGGCGGGGCGCTAGTTCACGCAACAAGCAGCGGGGCGAGCGGCCCAACCTCGCTGCAAAGTCAGATCGTGCGGCGCGGTGGGTCCCCTGCCCCTTGCCCCCTGCCCCCTTTATATGACCGTAGAATCAATGACTTGCGATATATTTGCTGAGAGTGCCGGAACCACGCCATGAACGACATGCCTGATGCCAATGTGCTGCTGGGCCTGACCGTGGCCCTGGGGCTCGGCTTGCTGATCGGCATCGAGCGCGAGCGCAACAAGGGCAGCGGTCCCGGGCGGGGCGCTGCCGGCATGCGCAGCTTCACGCTGGTCGCGCTGATGGGTTCTCTGGCCAGTCATCTGGGCGTGCCGGCCATGGTGCTGGCCGGACTCTTCGTCGCCGCCGCAGCGCTGATCGCCTTTCTGCGATCCAACAAGGATGACCCTGGCCTCACCACCGAAATTGCCCTGGTGCTGACCTATCTGCTGGGCGTGCTGGCGCAGACCGAGGCCGGTCTGGCCGCCGCCCTCGGCGTACTGGTGGCCATCCTGCTGGCAGGCAAGTCCAAGTTGCACCGTTTTGCGCAGAGCCTGCTGACGCCGCAGGAGATCCATGACGGCCTGCTGCTGCTGGCGTCGGCGCTGATCGTGTTGCCGCTGCTGCCGACTACCGCGATCGATCCCTGGGGCGTGATCGAAGTGCGCAAGCTCTGGGCCATCGTGGTGATGATCATGGCCATAGGCGCGGCCGGGCATGTTGCGTTGCGGGTGTTCGGGCCGCGCATCGGACTGCCGGTCGCCGGTTTCGTCGGTGGCTTCGTCTCCAGCTCCGCCACCATCGCGGCCATGGGCCAGCGCGCGCAATCGGATCCCACCCGCGCCGTGGCCGCTGCTGCCGCCGGCATGGCCAGCAGCGTGGCGACGACGGTGTTGATGGCGGTCCTGCTGGCCAGCAGCTCACTGACCTTGCTGCGAGCAGTCTGGCCGATGCTGCTCGCGGGCACGCTGACGGCGCTGGTGGCGACGGTAATGCTGGCGCGGCGGGCGCGCACCAGCACCTCGGATCCCAGCGAAACCAGCGGCCGCCCCTTCAATCCCGTGGATGCCCTGATGTTTGCCGGCCTGCTGGCGACCGTGCTGCTCGCCTCTGCCGCGCTCAAGGCCTGGCTGGGGCCGCACGCCATCTGGCTGGCGGCCGCCAGCGCTGGCCTCGCCGATGTGCATGCGGTGACGCTGTCGATGGGGCAGCTGGTGGCCACCGACCAGATCGGTGTCGGTGCCGCCCGCTGGGCCCTGGTACTGGGCTTCGCCAGCAATATGGGGACCAAGATGTTCCTGGCGCGCCGCGCCGGGCGCGAGTACCTCGGCCATCTGTGGCCCGGCCATCTGGCGATGTTGCTGGTGTTTGCGGGAATGGCGCTGTTGTTGCCGGAGAGCTGAGGGCACGAGGGTGCGTGGCGGCCAAGGAAGTAGGTCACGTTGACCCGAAGGGTCTACGTGAGGGCTTGGCATTCACGTAGGCTGCTTTGCGGCGAGCCTGACCTGCATTGCAATCAATCGCTGCTCGGAAGGTCGGCGAGTGCGTTCTTGAAACGCTTTCAGGATTGAGGCGATGGCATCGCGGATTCGTCACGCGACACCACCGAGCCCTCGATCGCTGCCATCGGGCGCAGTGAGGCAGCAATCGAGAGCCCGGTGTCGATACGGTGGATCAGTCCCTTTCGAAGCTGCCGCCGAACAATTCGGTGGCTTCGAAGGAGCCGGCGGCTCCGATCCGGTCTGGCAGCGCGCTGTGTTCCTGCACGGCGACGACATCAGTGGGTTGGCGGGTTTCGTTCATCCGGTGTACGCCGAGCACCGCCGCAACCACGGCCAGGCTGGCCACGGCGCCTGCCAGCGGCCGCCACCAATGGTGCACGGGGGCTGCTGCCGGCGCTGCCGCGCTGATCCAGTCGCGCGCCAGCTCGGCGCTGTCATCGGCCAGACGCAGGGCCAGCTTCAGCTCGGCGGCCAGCTGCGGATCGCGCAGCGCGCGGCGTGCCAGATCGCGACGGGCATCGACATCCAACCGACCTGCGGCCAGTTCAGTCAGTGTCCGGGTCTGTAGCTCGAAATTCTGGGTCACGGTCCTTCACCTCATTGTCCCTGGCCTGGGCGCGTAGCGATTCCAGGCTGCGATACACGATGTTGCGTGCCTTGGCTTCAGTCCAGCCCATCAGCGAGCCGATCTCTGCGGTCGTGAATCCCTGCAGATAAAGCCCCAATGCCTCGGCACGTTCAGCGTCGACCTGCTGCAGTTCCTCGAGCACCGCCAGCAACTGCGTGCGATCCTCGAGTGCCCCGCTGGCATCGATCGACTCTCCGGTGGACCAGGGCTCGACATGCTCCAGTCCCACGTGTTCGGCACTGCCGCCTCTGACCTGCCGGCGACGGGCCGCGTCGATCGCGACGCTCAACACCACACTGCGAATAAAGGACGCAGGCTTGTCCCAATTCCTCTCACGGCTCAATGTCTGCCACAGCCGCAGCCGGATTTCCTGCTCGATCTCCTCGAGATCAGCTTCGTTGCGACGATGGTCCAGTCCCATCAGGGTCTTGCGCACAAAGCCGCTCCAGCGCTCGATCAGACGCTTGAATTCGGCTTCCTGGGGAACTCGGCGGCGCAAAAACACGGGATAGGGCGAGCGCTTGCTGGGCCCGACAAGCTAGCAGCCCGCCTCCCCTGAAGGAAACCGGCGGCATCATTACCGCCGAGAGGCCCAGCATCCGGCGCAGCGCTACCGGCATACTGGCGATCCGAAACCGTCACGACCCTGCCATGCCGACCCCGACCGATATCCGCCTGCATCAGACCTCGCGCGTGCTCGAGATCAGCTTCGACAGCGGCGAAGTGTTCCGGCTGCCCTGCGAGCTGCTGCGGGTCTACAGCCCCTCGGCAGAAGTGCAGGGTCACGGGCCCGGACAGCGGGTGCTGCAGGTGGGCAAGGAGGGGGTCAACATCAAGGCCATCCATCCGGTGGGCCACTACGCCGTGGTGCTGGAATTCGACGATGGCCACAATACCGGCATCTATTCCTGGACCTTGCTGCACGAGCTTGGCAGCCATCAGGGCGATTACTGGCAGCGCTATCTGGACGAGCTCGCCGCCGCCGGCGTCGAGCGGCAGCCGCCGCCGTAGCGGCACGGTGCCAGCGGCGCGACCAGCGCAGGTTGGCCCGTCGCGCCGCGCAACCAGGAGCTTCAACGCAGAGCACGCAGAACGCGGAGAGCAGCAGAGTTGATCGAGAGAGGCTGTTCTCTGCGTTCTCCGCGGCGCTTGGCGTTCTCTTCGTTGAAGATCTTGTTGGCCAGCCACCACCGTCAGCCTGTGGGAGCGGGCTCTGCCCGCGATCAGTGATGCGCCAGGACCGGGCCTGGTGATCGCGGCTGAAGCCGCTCCCACTGTCGGCGGCGATAGGCTCGGGGGCCTATCCCAGCGCCTGCTCCAGATCGGCGATCAGATCCTCGGCGTGCTCCAGTCCGACCGACAGCCGCAGCAGGGTCTCCGGCGTCGGGCTGGTCGGACCTTCGACCGACTGTCGATGTTCCACCAGGCTCTCGTAGCCGCCGAGGCTGGTGGCGTTGATGAACAGCCGCAAACGACCGGCGACCTCGATCGCCCGAGCCCGGGTACCGGCCACTTCGAAACTGAGCATGCCACCCGGGCCGCGCATTTCGCGCAAGGCAATGGCGCGCTGCGGATGGCTGTCCAGGCCCGGGTAATGCACGGCGCTGACCCCACCATGAGCCTGCAGGAACTGCGCGACCGCCGTGGCATTGCGCTGATGCCAGTCCAGACGCGGCGCCAGCGTGCGCAGACCGCGCAGCACCAGCCAGGACGCAAAGGGATTGGCCACGGCGCCCAGCAGCTTGCGCGACTCGCGCACGGCGACGGCCAGCTCGTCTTCGCGGGCGAAGATCAAAGCACCGCCGGTGACATCGCTGTGCCCGGCCAGATACTTGGTGGTCGAGTGCATGACCACGTCTGCGCCCAGGGCCAGCGGTTGCAACAGCAGCGGCGTGGCGAAGGTGGCATCGACTACCAGCACCGCGCCGACCTGGTGCGCAATCTCGGCCAGTGTCGCGACCGAGCTCAGCTTCAGCAGCGGATTGGAGGGTGTCTCCGCCCACAGGCAACGGGTATTGGGACGCAGCGCCGCGCGCACCTGGTCGGCATCGGTCATGTCGACCAGGGTCAGCTGCAGATCCCAGCGCGCAAACCAGGTCTGCGCCAGCTTTCGTACCGCGAAATAGGTGTTGTCGGCCATCAGCACGTGGCTGCCCGGCGCCAGGTTCTGCAGCAGCGCGGTTGCGGCGGCCATGCCTGAGGCAAAGGCCAGCGCACTGGTACCGCCATCCAGCGCTGCCAGCGCTGCTTCCAGCCGATCCTGGGTAGGGTTGGCATAGCGGGCGTAGACATAGGCGCTGGGGGCGCCGGCGTCGGCCGGATGTTCGAAAGTGGTCGACAGATGGATCGGTGGCGCCACTGCGCCGGTTTCGCGATCGACTTCTGCAGCCGCGTGCACGGCAACGGTTTCCAGGCGCATGGTTGACTCCGGCGGTCGGTGATCGGCGCACGATAGCGCGTCGGCTATGCTCCTCGGCATGAATCTGTTCGTCGTGGGCACCGATACCGGCGTCGGCAAGACCGTCATCAGCGCCGGCCTGATCCGTGCGCTGCGCGCACTCGGGCGTGATGCCGTGGCCCTCAAGCCGGTGGCCAGTGGCTTCGACATCCGACCCGACGGCCGCCACAACGAGGACATCGAGGCGCTGCTGGCTGCCGCCGATGGCGCGCTGACGGCGAGCGAAATCAATGTCTACGGCTTCGATCCGGCGATCGCCCCGCATCGCGCCGCCGAACTGGCCGGTGTCGAGATCGAGCTGGAACCGATCTGTCGCAGCTATCAGGCCGCCGCGGGCAAGCATCAGGATGTGCTGGTCGAGGGCGTGGGCGGCTTTGCGGTGCCGCTGTCCCCGCGCTGGATGCTGGCCGATCTGGTGCGGGCACTGGATCTGCCGGTGTTGCTGGTAGTGGGCGTGCGCCTGGGCTGTATCAATCATGCGCTGCTCAGCGCCCAGGCCATCACTGCGACTGGCCTGCATCTGCAGGGCTGGATCGCCAATCACCTGAGCGTGAACATGGAGCAGGCCGAGGCCAGCGTCCAGGCGATTGCCGAACGCCTGTCGGCGCCCTTGCTCGGACAAATCAGCTGCCATCCGCCAGAGCGAGAATTCGCCAGTCTGGCTGCGGCTTTGCTTCGGGCGGCCGACGGCCGGAAAGTGCGGACTGGCCGGGAACCCTGAGCAGGCTTGCGCGTCCAAGACCGACTCTGTGCGAGCATCCACGCATGAATCCGATCGAAATCACGAGTTTGACGCTGGCCCCCGAAGCGCCCGAGGCCGGGCAGCCGCTGGTCATCGAAGTCCGTTGCCGGGTCGATGCGCGCATCCTGTTCGAACTGGATCTGGCACTGGAGATCTATGACGGCGAAGGTCAGCGGGTCTGGTTCCGTGCTGCCCACCAGGATGGCGCCAGCGCCAGCTGGCTGCCGCGTGGCGAATACCGCTGGCGCCTGACCGCGCCCGAGGGCAGCCTGCCGCTGGCCAGCGGGCGACTCATGGCCACCGTGCTGTTCCGTGACGGTCCGCACGCGCGGCGCTCGAACTCCTACGCACGTACCTTCGCCAACGCCGCCCGGGGCGCCGGTCTCGAGCATGCCCGGTACACGCTGGACGGCGACCCCGACCCGTCGAAACTGTCGTGGCGTCGCGGCCATGGCGACTGGTTCTTCCGTCACTTCGATCATGCAGCGCCCACCGCCGGCAGCTATCTGCTCAAGGATTCCGAACTGCTGCGCGGACGCATACTGGATGTCGGCTGCGGCGACGGCATCACCGATCTGGGCATGTTCCTGCGCTATCAGCCTGAACGCCTGGTCGGGATCGATCCCTTCGGTGGCTATGAGCGACTGGCGGAGCTGGCCGCCGCCGAGCACATTCCGCTGGATCCCTGGCCGGAAGGACTCGAGTTTTTCGGCGCCGACGCCAATCACCTGCCTTTCGAGGACGACAGTTTCGATGTGGTCATCAGCTGGGGCTCGGTCGAGCACATTGCCGGTGGCTACCTGCAGGCGCTGCGCGAGATCAAGCGCGTGCTGCGGCCCGATGGTCTGCTGTTCATCCATCCAGGGCTGTTCTATTCGAATCCGGGCAGTCATCTGGGCGAGTTTTCCGACGAGCCCTTCTTCCATCTGAAGAAGCCGCGCGAGGAGCTGCGAGAGTTCATCCTCAATACGCCGCCGCGGCGCATGGACAGGGCCGGACACGTGGCCAGCAATGCCGAGTACTGGCAATGGTTCACCGAGCTCAATCCGATCACCGTGGCCGGTTTCGAGCGCGAGCTGCGGGCACTGGAGTTCGAACCCTGGCGGGTGGCCATCCGCACCGAGGATCTGATCGAGTACACGCCCGAGCTGCTCAGCTACCCGATGCAGGATCTGGCCACCACCGAGCTGTACCTGAGCTGCTGGAACCGCAAGCGCCCGCGCCCGACACCGTAGCGCGGCGCTTGCTCCGCTGCTTTCGTAGAGCGGAGCTTGCTCCGATGCTCTTGCGCGGCATGGGGCTTGGCTCCGCACGAGGCCCCAAAAAGCGGCAGCAAGCTTTGTAGGTTGGGCAAAGGCCGCAGGCCGTGCCCAACAAGGGCGCACCAGATCGTTGGGCACGGCCTGCGGCCTTAGCCCAACCTACCCAATGCAAACAGTTCTGCAGCCTTCCCCGCTGCCTTGCGGGCCAACAAAGCGCCAACCCGTTCTCAGTTTCTGAATGTCTCACCCCAAATCGGGGCAGTTTTCGTCGATTGCTTCGCACTGCTCGTCCTGTGGCTTGGGCAGTCTGCGTTTCAACAGTACAGAAACGAGTTGTACCTCAGACAGGAGCAGGATCATGTTGGCACGTATCGTCTTTATCGCTGCGATTGGGCTTGGCACCGCGTCGGCCAGCGCTGCGGACTATGCGCCGGGGTCGCAGATCACGCTGCAGGGCACGGTCAGCGGGCTCGAATCGCCGCGGACCTTCTGGCTGGATGTGGATGGCGACCGCATCCTGGTCTATGGCACCAGCGCCCAGCGAGCGCGCATGTATCGCGGCCTGAAGGTGCGTGTCGAGGGCTCGATCAGCGACGACTACATTCGACTCGCCGACATCGAACTGCAGGCGCGGCGTATCGAAGTTGTCCGCGGTGATGCCGCGACCACGGCAGCCGCCCTGCAGCAGCCCTGAGCGGCCGATTGCAGATCGGGGGTGATCGGCAAGGGCTTTGCGCGCAGAATAAGCGGTTACCCGGATTGGATTGGTGGAGCGCATGCGCAGCAAGGCCGAGATCGTCAACAACTGGTTGCCACGCTATACCGGAACTGAGGTTGCCGATATCGGTGACCACATTCTGCTGACCAACTTCCAGCACTACGTCGACGTGTTTGCTGCGGCCGGCGGTGTCGAAGTTCGTGGTCGCGACCGGGCCATGCCCAATGCCACCGTCGACGGCATCACCATGATCAATTTCGGCATGGGCAGCGCCAATGCGGCGACGATGATGGATCTGCTGAGTGCCGCCAAGCCCCGAGCCGTGCTGTTTCTGGGCAAGTGCGGAGGACTCAAGAAGAAGAATCAGCTGGGTGATCTGATCCTGCCGATCGCGGCGATTCGCGGTGAAGGTACCTCCAACGACTATCTGTTGCCCGAAGTGCCGGCGCTTCCCGCCTTTCGCCTGCAGCGTGCAGTCTCGACCATGATCCGTGACCTCAATCACGACTACTGGACCGGCACCGTCTACACCACCAATCGTCGCGTGTGGGAGCACGATGGTGACTTCAAGGAATATCTGCGCAAGACCCGGTGCATGGCCATCGACATGGAAACGGCAACGATCTTTGCGGCTGGATTTGCCAACGGCATACCCACCGGCGCACTGCTACTGGTGAGCGATCAGCCGATGGTGCCCGAGGGCGTCAAGACGGAGGCCTCGGATCGCCAGATCACGGCGAACTTCGTCAATACCCACATCGAGATCGGTGTCGAAGCGCTGAAATTGATTCGCCGTGATGGCAAGAGCGTGAAGCATCTGCGCTTCGACGAATAGTCAGTTCAGATTTGATGACTGCCCATTGCCCTTCTGACCATCAGCGAAGGGCAATGATGGCGGCGCACGCCGCTCCGGCGGAGCCTGAATCAGGTTCGCTCAACCGTTGACCGAGCTCGAGCCCTGGTAATTGAATCGAAACTGGATGACTCGGGCAGGGGCGTCGCCTGCCGCCGGTGCAACCGTACAGTCGAAGGTCTGCATCTCCTCGCCGCTGGTGCCGGGCTTGAGGATGACTTGACCCTTGTATTCGAAGTTGCCGCCGGAACCCTCAGTCTTGCTTGCTGCCAGTTTGGCTTCGTCCAGCCTGAAGATCTGGCTGGACATACGTCCCTGGGCTTCCTGGGCGCACAAATCTGCCATTGGGTCTTTGCCGCCACCGCATGACGCCAGCGTGACCAGCGCTCCGACGACCCCCATCAACCTTGCTCGCATCGCCGAACCTCCCGTTCTTTCGATGACTTAGCATCGCTTGTTCGCGTCACTTCGCATTGAAGGGTGCACCGAGTCGCCGGTCAATGCAAGATTTCAGCTTGTCAAATTAGGACAACACCGCGCTCAGTAGCGCGGAATTGTAGTGTCTATCCGCTGCGACCAGGCATCGATACCGCCTTCAACGTTGTAGACCTGGGTGAATCCCAAGCCGCGAAAATGTTCGGCGGCCTGTCGCGAGGACACGCCGTGATGGCACAGGAAGGCCAGCGGTGTGTCCTTGGCCAGCGCGCCGAGTTCGGCCATGGCAGCGGCGTCCAGCACCCGTGCCGAAGCAAAGGGTGCCAGCTGACGGTCGCGCTCCGGTCGCACGTCCAGCACCGTGATCGTGCCCTGCTTGATCCGGGCCGACAGATCTTCGACGCTGAGCGGGCGTACGCCCACGGGCGCCTGCGGCAGGCTGATCGTGAGTCCGCTGCCGCGGACGTCGTCAACCCAATCGACACTCATGCCCTGAGCCTTCTGCGCCGTCGCCAGATCCATCAGCACCTCGATACCGCCCGATTCGGCGCGAATCTCGTGTCCCTGCGCGGGCTTCAGCATGAATTGAGCCTGCCAGCGGCCATCGATCTGCAAATGCAGCGAGCTGCCCGGATCCTCAGCCATGCCGTTGCGGATGGCTTCGGCGGCTGCTGCGCTGATCTGGATCTGCGGCGCCTTGCGATCCGGCTTGGCCAGGCCCAGCAGTTCGTGCAGCTCGCCCGAGTTGTACATGCCGCCGATGATGTCGGAGCCACCGATCAGCTCTCGATCCACATACAGCTGCGGAATGGTCGGCCAGTTGCCGTAATCCTTGATGCCCTGGCGGATTTCTTCGTCGGCCAGCACATCGACACTGACATAGTCATCGACCAGTGAGTCGAGGATGCCGACCGCGGTGGCCGAAAAACCGCAGCGCGGCGATTGCCGGTTGCCTTTCATGAACAGCACCACGCGGTGCTGGCCCAGCAAGTCTTCGATGCGCTGTCGAGTGGTGGTGGACAAGGTCATGGGTATGCAGGATCCGAAAACGATGGCGATAGTCTAGCCCGGTCGATGTAAAGGCGGGTTGACGTGATCTGGCCAGCCCCCAGATTGGCGCTAGTCCGGGACTCGCGCACGGGGAGCCAGACCCGGCCGCAACAATTTCACCGCACGGGCATCGTTGCGTTTCGCCAGTGCGCGCCGCCGCGACTGCACCTGGGCGCGCAGGGCCAGTCGGGTGCGATCGCGCAGTCCCAGTTGCCCCAGCACTCGCGACACCAGCGCCAGATCGTTTTCATCACCCAGGCTCTGGGCCAGCCGCTTCAGGGCGCTGCTCGGTGGCGCCAGCTGACGTTGCTCCAGCAACTGGCATTGCAACAGCAGGATCCGGACTCTGCCGCGCCAGTGATGACGCGACGCGGCGGCATGCCTGCCGGCGTTCTGGCGTCGGCCACGGCAGGCGCGGCGAAAGGCGCGCTTCAGGGCTCGGCCGATTTCGGCCTCGTCGAGGCCATCCAGCGGCCAGGACGCACAGTCATCGCGCAGCTCCCGCAGGCTCTGCAGCATGCGCTGCCAGGCACGTCCCTGCGGCGGCCTTCGGGTCCAGCGTCGTTCCAGTACTTCGGTCAGCCGCGAGCGCGCCTGGGTCAGGGCGCTGCGCATGCTGCCGATGCTCCGGCTCTTGCGCAGCCGGTCCAGCGCCTCGATGCGCGAGGCGCCGTCACGCAGCGGGCCCAGTGCCCGTCGCAGCGTACGCAGGCGGGCATCGACCTCGGCCAGCGTGCGCCGCCGCCAGGGATCGCCCAGCCGCAACCAGGCGCGGACCCGGCGTACGCATTTGCGGGCCTCGTGCACGGCTTCGTCACGGTCGCGGCCGGGGTCGGACAGCAGATCGAGGGCTTGCTGCAGCTGGTCGGCGCAAGCCTGACGCAGGAAACTGCATAGCGAGCTCTGGTCCTGTTCGGCAGTGACCATGGCGCCGGGCTCAGGCCGCTTGTCGCTCGACGCAGGCCAGCGCCTGATCGAGCACGTCGATGCGAGTGCCGGGGCGCGCCTCGGACAAGGTACGCCGGTAGGCGCGCGCACCGGGTGCGCCCTGGTACAGACCGAGCAGATGGCGAGCGATATGCCGCACTTCGCCGCCGGTGGCCAGATGCGCGGCGATGTAGGGGCGCATCCGGTCCAGTATCTGCGCCCGTGATGGCGTCGCCATCGGCCGCGCAAACAGGCTCTGCTGCCAGGCGCTGAGCAGATAGGGTTCGTGATAGGCCGCGCGCCCGATCATCACCCCGTCGAGGGTCTCAAGCGCGGCCTGGATGTCGGCGGAGTCGCGCAGACCCCCATTCAGGACCAAGGTTAACTCCGGTCGATCGGTCTTCAGTCGCAGCACCCGGTCATAGTCCAGCGGCGGAATCTCGCGGTTCTCCCGGGGCGACAGACCGTTCAGCCAGGCCTTGCGCGCGTGCACGATGAACACCGTGCAGCCGGCCGCGGCCACGGTATCGATGAACCGCCGGAAGAAGGCCTCATCGTCGTGTTCGTCCACGCCCAGCCTACATTTGACGGTCACCGGAACGTGCGCCGGCACCGCCGCGCGCATCGCCGCCACGCCCTCGGCCACCAATGCGGGTTCCAGCATCAGGCAGGCGCCGAATCGACCCGACTGCACCCGATCCGAAGGGCAGCCGCAATTGAGGTTGATCTCGTCATAGCCAGACTCGACGCCGATCCGCGCCGCCTGTGCCAGCAAGGCTGGATCCGATCCGCCCAGCTGCAAGGCCAGCGGATGCTCGGCGGCATCGAAACCCAGCAGCCGCGCGCGATCACCATGGATGGCCGCCTGCGCCACCACCATCTCGGTGTACAGCCGAGCGTCCGGCGCCAGCAGCCGATGGAAAAAGCGGCAGTGGCGGTCAGTCCATTCCATCATTGGCGCCACACACAGGCGCCAGGGAGAAAGTGCGGCAGTCATGGCGCCGAGTCTACTGCGGCCGGAGTGAAGCCGGTGCTCGGTTGTCTGCACCCGATGTTCACAACTCGCACTCGATGGGAACAATTTTGCACTTTCTCTGGGAGGCCGCGCCGGAACATACTCCAGACGCCGGTGGCTCACCCCGCCTGGGGTCAACCGGCAGCCTGAAAGCTGGTTGTCCGGGTATCCGAAACCCGATGGTCGCAGGGCGCCGATCCGGCACCCGCGGCGCCAGTCGACCCACCAAACCTGCTCAGAGAGATGCCCCTGCCATGAGAATCATTGTGCTCCTGATGTCACTTTGCCTGCTTGCCCCTCACGCTGCGCACGCGCAGGCGCCTGGAGACTGGGTGCTCGGCAAATGGAAGGGTGGCCCGTACTGGTTCCCCGGCGTCGTCGAGAAGCGCGCTGGCGACAAGGTCACCATCGTCTTCGACGATGGCACGCGCGACACGCTGCCACGCAAGCTGGTGCGCAAGTACGACTGGCGTGCCGGCAGCAAGGTTGAGTGCCGCTGGTCTGGCGGCTCGGAGTGGTACGCCGCCAAGATCCAGAACATCGAGAAGGACGGCTCCACGCTCAACGTGTTGTACGAAGACGGTGCCCGCGAGAAGACCAGCACCGGAGCTTGCCGGTCGCGTTAGCCGCATCGCGCCGGTAAGCGCCGCTGTCGCTTTGGCAGCGGGGTATTGACCCGCGTCAACCCGGTCTTTCGGTGTTCGGTGTGGAATGGCAGCTGCAGGGGTAAGTCCATGACCGCAGGGTCAAGGGAGGTTGCCATGCAGCGCATCTTCGACCGCCGCACGCAGCGCACGCTCGGCCTCATCGACGAGGTCGAGTTCGCGAGTTTCCGCAGCCTGTTTCAGAGCTCGATCAGCGACGACGAGCTGCCCAGCATCGATCCTGCAGCCATGGAACGCCTGTACGAGGCTGGCGCCTCGGACAATCTGCGCTTCATCGTGCGCCAGGTTCTGGACGGCTGCGACGATCTGGATCTGGGCTGGGCGCCAGCGGAAAGCGATTGAGAGCCATCGAAGCACCGGGAGAAGGCCATGAAAACCTGGATTTTGGTCGCTGACAGTGCACGGGCACGCCTGTTCGAAACGGGTGCCGTCGACGGTGATCTGCAGGAGATCGGCGGCTACGCCAATCCGCAGGCGCGCACCAGGCCCAGTGCTGAGGGACCCGAACGCAAGCCGCGGGTGCATGAAAGCGCCAACAGTGCGCGCCATGCCATCGAGCCACACACCGATGCGGCCGACAAGTCGGCGCAGTCCTTCGCCCACGGCCTGGCCGAGATTCTGGATCAGGGCCGGATCGAGCATGACTACACCCGTCTGCTGCTGGTGGCACCGCCGCGATTCCTCGGTCAGCTCAATGCTGCCCTGGACCATCAGGTGGCGAAACTGGTGGTGCAGACCGTGGGCAAAGACGTTACCCGAGCCAGCCCGGCGGAAATCCGGCAGATGCTGGACGCGCATGATTGAGCGCAGTTCTGGTCGTCCCTGGGGCGGTGCGCTGGTTCGTGCGTAAAACCCGCGGGGCAAGGGGCAGGGGGCAGGGGCCCAAACTCGCTGCAAGGTCAGACCGCGCGGAGGGGTGGGTTCCCTGCCCCTTGCCCCCCGCCCCTGTCATGTGACTCAAAAATCAATGATTTACGGCATGTCTTCAGAGAATCCGCAGCCGCCGCGACCCCGCCACCGCTACTCCGGCACAGCGCTGGTCTGCCGGCGATCGATGCGGCGCTCGCTCCATAGCAGGAACAGGCCGCTGGCGACGACGATGGCGGCACCGAGCAGCACGATCGGCTGCGGCAGGGTCTTCCAGATCAGCCAGTCCAGGCCCAGGCCCCAGGCCAGCGCGGTGTATTCGAAGGGCGCTATCAGTGACGCCTGGCCGCGCTTGAAGGCTTCGGTCAGCGTGAACTGGCCGATGGATCCGGTCACGGCGATGGCCAGCAGGATCCAGCCGTGGCTGCGCTGTACCGGAACCCAGTCGGAGCCGGTCAGCGCGGTGGCGCCGGCGGCCATGAACAGCATCAGCCAGAACACCATCGACACCGAGCTGTCGGTGCGGCCGAGTACCCGCGAGGTGATGGCGCTGATCGCATAGCAGAGGGTGGCGATCAGCACCGCCAGACCGCCGATGGACAGCATCTGCTCGCCCTTGGGTCGCAACACCACCAGCACACCGAGCATGCCGATGGCAATCGCCCACCAGCGGTTCGCCCCGACCCGCTCGCCCAGCAACGGTGCCGCCAGCGCCGTGATCAGCAGCGGCGCAAAGAAGAAGATCGCATAGGCCTCGGACAAAGGCAGCGTGCGCAGGGCAAAGGCGAAGCTGGCCATCATCAGGATGCCGATGACCCCACGCAGCAGATGCAGTGACCAGCGCACGTGGAAAAGCCGCGCCCGCATCCCCAGCACCCCGGCCCACAGCAGCACCACCGGCAGCGAGGCGTAGGCGCGCAGTGCCGCGACCTGCAGCGGCGGGTAATGCGGCGTCAGCTCCTTCAGGGAAGCATCCATCAGCGCAAAGCTGCCAACGGCGATCACCATCATGACAATGCCGCGCAGATTGTCGGCGCGTTGCTCGGGGCTCATCGGGCGGGCTTGCTGGAATCCAGGCAGCGCAGCATAGCGGGTGGGGCTGGGAGACGGGGCACGGGCCATGAACCAGCTTGCCTGTAGGAGCGACCTCGCGTCGCGACCGCCAAGGCGCACGTCCACAGCTGCGGTCGCGCCGCAAGGGCGCTCCTACGGGTGAACAAGAGCTGCGTTGCGCTCAGGATGATGCCGGCTCTTGTGGGTCCAGACTTGTCTGGACGCTTTCCGGCTTCGCCAGGGCGAAAGCGTTCGGACAAGTCCGAACCTACAAGAGCCGCCAGCCTCGTAGCCTTTCCCCGTGCCCCGTGCCCCGTGCCCCGTGCCCCGTTTCCCCTACCGCTCCACCGTCAAGGTACAGAAACGCGCGTCCTCCGCCGACGCGGCCTGACCGTAATCCCAGGCTATGGCGCTGACCCGGCCAAGATGGCGCCCGCACAGCGCCTGCAGCTGCGCCGGGGTGTAGGCGCGGATCTGTTCGCGGGTGCACAGGGTACGGCCATGGAAGGCGCCGGCGAGACGGTAGCGGCGTTCGATCCGGTGGCTGCCGTCATTCAGCGGCTGGATGCGCTTGTGGCGTACCAGCCAGCGCCCCTGGTGGCGACGGGCGTAATCGCGCATCCAGCGGCCGTCAGCCAGCAGCGGTCTTGGGATGAAGGCATCGACGATGATCCGTGCCCGCTCCTTCAAGGTCTGGGACAGGCCCGCGGCCAGTCCCTGCCAATCGGCCTCGTCGAGCAGATAGGTCACCAGCGAATAGGGCAGCAGTGCCAGGGCGAAACGGCCGCGCAGGGCCAGCTGGCGCATGTCCATCTGCAGCAGACTGGCCTCGCTGCCGCAGCGGGCCCGGGCCTGCTGCAGCATCGGCAGCGAGCGGTCGATGCCCACGGCCGCCAGGCCGTCGTCCAGCAGGGCCTGAAGCACGCGGCCGCTGCCGCAGCCCAGCTCGAGCAGCGGCCCGTTGGCCAGGCGTGCCTGGTCGAGGTAGTAGCCGACATCGGGCAGCGCCATGCTGGCGCCCATGTCGGCATCGTAGATGGGCGCGATCTGGTCGTAACTCACGCGCGGACCCGGGCAATGCACTGCTCGATCACCTGACGCAGGCGCTCGGCCCGTGGCGCCCAGGACCACGGGGCGATGTCCGTGGCGGCCTGCAACTCAGCCTGGCGGCGGCGCTCGGGTTGATCGATCAGTGTCTCGACCGCCGCCACCATGGCCGCACAGTCCGGCACCCGCACCAGCCCGGCACTGCGCAGTGATTCATAGCCGCGGGCGCCGCTGGCGGTGCTCACCATCACCCGCCCATGGGCCAGGGCCTCGGCGATCTTGATCGCTGAACCTTCAATCTCACCTTGCGGATTCAGCGCCAGCAGACACTCCCGGTAGTACGGGCCCGGGTCCACCGCGCCGCTGATCAGTTCCACCCCGGCGGGCAGCGGTCGATCACCCCAGAGCCCGGCACCATCGACGCCGCTGAGTACCCGCAGCCGCAGCCAGGGATAACGTGCCGACAGCCTCGGCCAGGCCAGATCCAGAAAGCACTGCAGACCCTGCAGATTGGGCGCATAGCGCAGTGGCGCCAGCAACAACAGCGGTCCGCGATCGGGCGAAGGCGGCGCCGGTGGCTGCAGGCGTACGCCATTTTCGATCAGCTGTTCGCGCGGATGCGCCCAGTAGCCCAGATCCTGTGGCGTGGACAGCAGCAGGGCCTGCACCCGCCGTAGCGCCGCGCGCACCCGTGCCGCGGCGGCCTCGGGAAGATCGCGGCCGCCGTCATGCAGCGTCCACAGCAGGGGTATGGGCGTATCCAGCTGCTCGATCAGGCCCAGACACTCCAGATGCTCGAAGCAGATGGCATCGGGCCGGTGCGCGGCGATCAGGCGCTTCAGTTCGGCCCGCAGGCGCGGATGGGCATGCGCGCTAAAGCGGGCGTCGAAGTCGGGACCGGAATCCGGGCGTCCGGCCACCGGATGGATCTGGCGGAAGAGGTGATCGTCGGCGCTCACCGTGGCCGGGCCCTCGCCGGCTTCGTCATGCAGCAGTATCCAGTCGATTTCATCGGCACAGGCGCGCGCCAGCTCGATCACCCGACGGGCGCCGCCGTGTGCCGGTGGCAACAGCGCGAAAGGACTGACCAGCAGCACGCGGGGCTTGCCTGCTCGCCAGCGCTGCGCGTGCGGATAGCGCTGCAGATGCAGCTGTTGCAGGCAGTCGGCTGCGGGACTGTCCAGGAGTCGCTGGCGCGCCTGCCGATGACTGCGTCGCAGGCTGCGCAGGAATGCCTGCAGGCGATCGAACCTGCCGCCATGCCAGCGCGGGGTCTGGAACAGATCGCCGTAGCGCCAGCGAAAATGCGCCAGATTGCGCTCGACGATGTGCTCGATCCGGGCGCTGGGGATGAAGCGGCCGATGGTCCCGCGGTGCTCGTGGATCGCCTGCGAATCCGGGCAATGCAGGGAGCACAGGCCCTCCGCCCAGGCCTGCATGGCCCAGTCGGCATCCTCGAAATAGAAGGGTGCGTAGGGCCGGCTGAGCGGCAGGTAGCGGCGCAGCGCCGCGGTCTGGAACAGCGTGGCACCGCCGCCGCTGTAGAGATGACCGCGCACGCCGGCATCCGGCGGCAGCAGATCGTGCAGCTGCAGATGGGCGTCCGGCCCGCGCACTGGCACGGTGTAGCCGGTCTCTTCGCGCCGCCGGCTCGGGTCGGCAAATTCGATCTGACTGGCGATGGCAAAGACATCCGGCGCGCGCCACGGCAGCAGCGCCCGCAGGGCATCGGGCCGCAGACGCATATCGCTGTTCAGCAGGTACACCCACGGCGCCTGCGCCCGCGCCAGCAGCGCCGCCACCGCGCCGTGAAAGCCCAGCGGCCGCCGCACAAAGCACCAATCCACCTCGGAGTGACGGCGACGCAGCGCGCGGTAGTCCGAAGCGGCGGCGCCATTGACCAATACCCGGATTCGACAGGGTGCCGTCAGCCGTGCGGTCGCCAGCGCCAGCGCCGACAGCGTGGCCGCGAGCAGATCAGGTCGCCCGCGTTCGGGGATCAGGACCTCGATGGGCCCGCTGGCCGATTCGGCACCGCGGGTGACGTCATCGATGAGCCTGCGACTGCCGTCGGCCATCAGCAGGTCTCGGCCAGGATCAGGGCAAAGCCGAGTTCGCGCAGATCTGCGCCGGTGCCCAGCGCATGCGGACTGGTGGCGCCCTCGCGCCGCAGTTGCAGCAGCCGTTGCGGCTGCGTCGAGGGCGGCAGCGGCAGCCGCAGCTGCAGTGGACCGGCATCGGTCTGCCGGTGCAGCAAGCGTCCATCCAGATGCACGCTGAAGGGTGCGGCGCCCGCCGTCGGGGCCACCATACCGTGCAGGAGCAGCTGTCGATGTCTGGCCATGCGCGGCAGCCACAGCGTGGCCTCGGCGCCGGTCCAGCGCACGCCACTGCCATCGTCGCCGTGCCAGCCGCCGAGCAGCTGCTCGGCCGGTGCCTGCCGGCCTTCGATGCGGACGCTCGCGGGCTGCGGCCGGTGGACGCTCTTGTAGACACAGTGGCGGCAGGCCGACTCGGCGCCCGAGCGATGGCGCTCGCGAAAGACGCGATAGGCCTGGCCATGCCAGATCTCGCGCAGGCTGTGCTCGCGCAGGTCGCCCAGCGCCACTTTCTCGGTGACCTCGCAGGCGATCACGCGGCCATCGGAGAGCACGTGCACGCTGTCGAAAGGGCTCTGGTCGCAGGTGCTGATCACGGCACCGTCCGGCATGGGCCAGGGCCAGGCCTGGGGGTGGGCGCTGAGGCTGGTGCTGGCCGTCAGTTCGTGCGATGACAGCTGAATCGCCACCTGGGGCCAGCGGCTGCGGACCTCCGCCACGGTACTTTCCAGCCGGGTCCGGAAATCCTGGTGCAGCGTGCCGTCGGCACCGTGTTCGACGGCGGTGCCCAGCGGCAGCGGATCCCTACCGATCAGCGGGTGCACCGCCAGCACCTCGATCCCGTGCTCGGCGGCAAAGGCGGCGATCGCTGGCAGCTGGGCCAGATTGCGCTGCATCGCCACGAAAGCCAGATCCAGCATGAAGCGCCGACTGCTGCGGCGGCGCCATTCCAGCACCTGCTGCAGGCGTTGATGCATGGCCTCCAGGCTGCTGAAGCGGTAGATGGCATCGAACTCGGCGGCGTCCAGCGTATGCAGCGAGACCGTCAGACGGGTCAGGCCGGCTTCCAGTGCGGCCTGCAGACGCCCGGGCTTGAGCGTGGCCAGCGCGCTGACCAGTTCCACCTCGGCGCCGGTGGCCGCTGCCAGCGCCACCGCTTCCGTCAGCTGCGGATAGTGACCGGACTCGCCGGCATAGTTGAGGCGGATGATCTGCGGCCGCTCCAGCTCCTCGATCAGGCGCCGATACAGACCGAAATCCAGCATCTCACCCGCGCCGCGCAGACTGGCACGGGTGCAGAAGATGCAATCGAAAGGGCAGCGCGAGCTGAGTTCGATCCACAACACCCGCGGCATGGCCGCCGTGCGCGCGCTGATGACGTCCATCGGTCGGACTACACCAGCAGGCTGCGGTCGTCAGCCCGGTCCAGCCACAGGCTGAGTGCCTGCTCGCAGAACAATGCTGCCCAGCTGGGTCGGGTACCGTTGGCGGATTCGGCAAAGGGCAGGCGTCCGCGCGCATCGACGCGGGCGGCAAGTTCGCTGGCCAGTGCCGACCAGTCCGGATCGGCCTTGTTGGCCTGCCCGAGCACGCAGCCCAGCCGCAGCAGCTGCGCCAGCACATCGCTGCGGCGGGGGCCGCCATCGATCTGTTCACGCACCCGGGCGACGCCGCCATGGGCCCGCAGCAACTCGCCGAAAGCCCGTCTGGCTTCGGCGATCAAGCCGAGCTCATGCAATCCCTCGATGGCGTAGAGCTGCGGATGGGCCTCGCGGTGCGGCTGTTCCAGCGCTGCCGCAATCCAGTCCGCCCTGGCTTGGGCACAGGCATCGGCCAGGATGCCGTCGCGGCCCTGAATCCGGGCGCAGACCTTGAGCAGGAAAGGACCGGCCTGACCGGACCAGCGCTGGCTGATGGCGCCGGTGGCCGCGAGCACCCGGCCGTCGACCACAAAGGCCTGGGCGCGTTCCCAGGCCAGCTGCGCCAAGCCCAGAGCGTCGGCCGAATGACGCACGCGGCCCCAGCGTTGGAGGCCGTCCCACAACATCACGTGGTCGAACAGATAGCTGGCATCGGCATATTCGGCGCTGACATCGCCGCGGTGTGCCGGCACCCGGGTCGGCCAGCCCTGATTCTGCGCGTACTGGCGGATCAGCCAGGTCAGCACACTGTTGCCGCTGCGGTCACCGACATCGCTACGGGCGCTGGCCCAGCGCAGCCAGTAGCTGGCGATCTCGGGATAACCGTAGAGCACCTGCTGACGCTGATCAAAGGCGCCGACCACGCCGCGCGGCCAGTGCAGATCATGGCCGGGTCCGACCAGGTCTTCACGCAGGCGGACCAGTGCTGCCTTGATCTGCAGCTCGGGGTCGACGCTGGTTCGGAAGTTCATGCGCTCTGCCGCTGTGGCTGGGGGACGGACTGGTCCGGGCTCAGACCCAACCAGGCGTGGATGGCGGCGGCCGCACGTGCGCCCGCGCGGCCGTCGCCGTAAGGACTGTCAACGGACAGCGGCCAGGCGGCGGGCCAGCGCGGCTGCGCCAGCGCACGTTCGATGACGCCGTCCAGATCAGCGGCCGCGCGCGGATCCAGCCAGCGTGCGTGCCCGGACTCCAGCGATTCGGTGCGTTCGCTGCGACGTCGATACAGCAGCAGTGGCACGCCCAGATAGGGCAGTTCCTCGGCCGCGCCGCCGGAATCACTGAGCACCGCGCGGGCGGATTGCGCCAGCGCCAGCCATTGCCCGCGATTCTGCGGCGGCAGTCGCTGCAATCCGTGATGCGACCCCAGCGCCTGTGACCAGCGTTGTTCCCAGCTGCGGTTGGGGTGCGCACTCAAGCCTATGCGCCAGCCACTGCGGGCCAGGGCGCGCAATCCCAGTGCCAGTCGATCGAGCGCGCGTCCGGCGTTCTCGCGGCGATGCACATCCACCAGCAGATGGTAGCTGTGGCCGGCCTCGGCCTGCGGCTGAGTGCGAATCCCATCGACGGCGGTGCTGCCGACGACACGAATCCGTGCGCTCGCCACGCCCTCGCAGCGCAGTTGCTCGGCAGCCCGGGCGCTGGGCGCCAGATGCCAGCAGGCCAGTCTCGAGATCAGCCGCCGATAGGCTTCCTCGGGAAAGGGCGAGCGCAGATCGCCGCTGCGCAGACCGGCTTCCAGGTGGATCAGCGGCAGCCCGAGCTGCTGTGCCGCCCGCGCCCCGGCGTAAGCGCTGACCGTGTCGCCCTGCACCAGCACGGCTCGCGGCCGGCGCGATACCAGGAAAGCGAGCAGATGGCCGATCAGGGTCTGTTCCAGCTGCCTGCGGCGCAGCGGATGCGCTGGTGGCGGCAACTCGTGCCAGGGCAGATGTCGGCACTCCTGTGGCGGATGGCTCTGCTGGCCAGTCCAGCACCAGCTCGAGGGCAGCGCCAGTGATTCGGCCAGCGGCAGCAGCTTCAGGGCCTCGGGTCGAGTACCGGCAACGATCAGCAGCGGAATCGAGTGGCTGAGTGGCACGGTCGCGCAGAGTCTGGACGAGACGACGATGGACCGAGCATAGGCGGACCAAGTTCCCTTCCGTTACAAGGGCCGCGTGGGCCCTTCAGCTGGCAGTCAAGCGCTCAGGGCGTCGGGTCCACCGGATGAATGCTGCTGGCCGGTGGAAACTGCACGTGGAAGCCGATGCTGGCGATATTGGCGCAGACCAGACGGGCGTCCTCGCGGGCCAGCTTGCGCTCCGGGCTGAGCTCGAAACGCAGCACTTCCTCCAGCGTACCCAGGCCCTGGCTCAGGGCCTCGGGCAGCTTGCCCAGCGCTTCCGGCTCGGCCACGTAGACGTAGGTGTCGGGCCGACGCGAGCTCTTGTAGACAATGCACAACATGCTCGGTCAGTCCTTTCAGTGAGTGGCCTTGTCCCGGTGCCAGCCGCGATGGCGGATGTCCAGATACAGGCTGTAGACGGCGGTGAAGGAGGGAAACAGGTTCTGCAGCACGCCGACGGCATCCTGCTTGGACGAGAACAAGAAATAGCTCAGTGCCATCAGGCTGCCGAGCACGCTCATGTACCAGAAAGCGCGCGGAATCACCGGCTTGCCGGCGCGCTTGGAGGCGATGAACTGCACCACCCAGCGGCCGCCGAACATGGCCGCACCGGTCAGTCCGATCAGCTTCCACCAGGTCATGTGCAAACCGGTCCATTGCAGCCACAGCAGTTCTTCATTCATCGAACTACTCCAGTTCGTCGACCGCGGTGATCTTGCTGCGCTGGATCAGCCAGGCGACGCCGCGCAGATCCTTGAGTCCCACCCAGGCCCGCCCCAGATTGCCGTACTTGGACTGGCCGGCGGTGCGTTCGCGGTGGTTCACCGGCACGCTCAGGCACTGCCAGCCGGCGCGCTTGACCAGGGCCGGCAGATAGCGGTGCATGTGATCGAAATAAGGCAAGTCGAGAAAGACCTCGCGTTCGAACAGCTTGATGCCGCAGCCGGTATCCGGGGTCTCGTCACGCAGCAATCGGGAACGGATGGCGTTGGCAAATTTCGAAGCCCAGCGCTTGCTGCCGCTGTCCTTGCGCTGCACCCGCCAGCCGGCATAGAGCTTGACCTTGGGGTCACCACTATCGCGGGCCGCGAGCAGCCTGGGAATATCGGCCGGATCGTTCTGCCCATCGCCATCGAGCGTGGCAATCCAGCGCCCCCGCGCCGCCTTGACCCCGGTACGCACGGCCTTGCTCTGACCGCTCTGGCTGCGGTGATGCAAGACCCGCAACTGCGGATGCGCGGGCTTGAGCGCCCGCAGTACCGCCAGCGTGTCGTCGCGGCTGTGGTCGTCGACGAACAGCGCTTCCCAGCTCAGCGACAGTGGTCCGAGAGCGGCCTCGATTTCCAGCAGCAGCGGCGTGACGTTGTCGCGTTCGTTGTGCACGGGAACGACAACCGAGAGATCGAGGGTGGAATCCATGAGGCAGGTCCGCAATCAGGGCAGGTGTGAATCAGGGCGAAGCGCCTGGCTTCGGCGATGCGGCCAGTCGCGCTGGTGCCGCAGCAAGACGCTGGCTAGGAATCCGGCCAGGCATAGTTGCGACACCAATCCACCAGCGCCGGCACGCCGGACTCGATGGAGGTCTGCGGTTGGTAGCCGAAGGCGGCCCGGGCCGCGCCCACATCGGCAAAGGTCTCCAGCATGTCGCCGCTCTGCATGTCTCGATAAACCCGTTCGGCAGGTCGACCGGCGGCCTCCTCGATCAGCTCGATGAAACGCATCAGATCCACCGGTTCGCCGCGGCCGAGGTTGAACACCCGGTAAGGCGCGGCCTCATCGACCGCCGCCGGTGGCGTGTCCAGGGCGCCGATGATGCCGGCCACGATGTCGTTGACGTGGGTGAAGTCGCGCTTCATCTGGCCGTGATTGAACACCTGGATCGGCCTGCCGGCCAGGATCGCCCGGGTGAACAGCAGCGGTGCCATATCCGGGCGACCCCAGGGTCCGTAGACCGTGAAGAAGCGCAGTGCGGTGGTCGGGATGCGATACAGATGGGCGTAGCTGTGCGCCATCAGCTCGTTGGCGCCCTTGGTCGCCGCATACAGCGACAGCGGCCGGTCGATGCGGGCGTCCTCGCGGAAGGGCTGCACCGGATTCTGTCCGTACAGGCTGGAAGTGCTGGCGCAGACCAGATGCTGCACCTGATGTTGCCGGCAGGCCTCGAGTATTTCCAGAAAACCCACGAGGTTGCTGTGCACATAGGGCCGTGGCGCTTCGATCGAGTAGCGCACGCCGGCCTGCGCCGCCAGATGCACCACCCGGGTGGGCGCGTGCTCGCGCCAGATCCGCTCCAGCAAGCCCTGGTCGGCAACATCACCCTCGATGATCTCGAAGTCACTGCCGGCGCCCAGCGCCCGGGCGCGATCGCGCTTCAGCGCCACCGGGTAGTAGTCGTTGTAGCTGTCGAGGCCGAGCACGCGCTCGCCGCGCGCCGACAGGGCCTTGGCGACATAGGCGCCAATGAAGCCGGCGGCACCGGTGACAAGCACGGTCATGAACGCTGCAACTCAAGCACGAAGGGGCCCAAATCGTAGCGGAAAGCACCGGAGCCATCCAGCAAGCGCGACCGGTCGTGTCCGGCGCTGCTATTCTCAGCGGTCACCCCTTTGCGCAGTCACGCGCCGGTCGCCCAGGCGACAGCGCCAGAGGCACCCATGCAAGATATTCGTGAGTTGATCCAGAACGGCCAGATCGAGCAGGCTGACCACATGTTGCGGGACCGCCTGAACGACAGCCCGGACGATCCCGAAGTGCTCAACATGTACGGTGTGGTGCTGTCGCGCAAGGGCGATCTGCTCGGCGCCCGCAGCTATTTCAAGCGGGCGCTGGAAGCGGCGCCGGACGAACCCAGCTACATGGTCAACTACGGCCTGTTGCTGGCGCAGCAGGGTGATTCCCTGCGCGCCGCCGAATTCCTGCAGCGCGCCGCCGCGCTCGACCCCAACTGGTCGCGCGGTCATGCCCAGCTCGGCGAACTGGCGCTGGCCTCGGGTCAGATCGACGAAGCCGAGCAGCGCTTCAAGACCGCCCTGCGGGCCGATCCCGATGACGCCCACGCCAAGGTCGGTCTGGCCCAGATCTTTCAGGTGCGCGGGGATACCGACAAGGCCCTGGCCCTGGCGCAGGAAGCCATCGCCGATCTGCCCAAGGATGCCCGCGCGCAATCGGTGCTCGGAACCATTCTGCTGGCCAAGGGCCACACCGCCTTCGCCCGTCAAGCCCTGGACAATGCACTGGCGCTGGAGCCCAAGAACCGCCGCATCCAGCGCATGGCGGCGCGCGCCAGACTGGCCGATAACGACGCCGCGGCAGCGATGGCGCTGGTTCGACGCATGCCCGACTTCGATGCCGAAGACCTGCCGATGCTGTCAGAACTTTGCGATCAGGCCCTGGGCAAGCAGCTCTACACCGAGCTGATCGACGTGCTCGACCGGGCTCTGGTGCGGGTGCCGCACGAGCCCCGATTGATTCACGCTGCGGCCGAGGCCCGGGCTCGCTCGGGCCGCATCGACGACGCCATTTCGCTGCTGGGCGCTTATTCCAATGCCGAGGCGCATCCCTCGATCTGGGCCCATCGCCTGGGCCTGCTGGCGCAACGCAACCGCTACGATGAGGCCTTCGAACTGGCCCAGGCCTGGGTCGCGGCGCAGCCGCAGCACGCCGATGCCCACGCCGAACTGGCCACCGGCGCCGAACTTCGCGGCGACAGCATGCTCGCCCGCAAGTCTGCCGAGCGCGCCCTGGCGCTGGATGCCAAGCAACCCAAGGCCTTGATGTTGGCCGCCGGATATGAAATCAAGAGCGGCAAGCCTGGCCCGCACTGTGCCGCACTCGCCGCCCTCGATACCGGCGATCTCAATGCCGCTGCCAAGGCCACGCGCGGCTTCGTCCTCGGTATGGCCGCCGACCGCCAAGGCGATTCCGATGCCGCCGTCAGCCATTGGTTGCAAGTTCATGCGCAGATGCCACGCCAGCGCATGCCGGCCCTGGCCGACCCGCTCGGCCCGCCGCGCGAGTTGCCCATGCCTCTGTCCCAGGCGGCTGGGCGTCCGGTGGTGTTTGTGCCGCACATCCCCGGTAGCGGCGCCGAAGCCCTGATCAAGGCGCTGATGCAGGGCAAGTCGATGACCGTGCTCAGCGATCGCCTGAGTGGCACCGGGCGCCACGATGGTCTGGCCGCCGATCAGCGGTCGCAGATCGAGAAGGGGCTGGGCGAGAGTACGCTGCAGCTGTTCCGTCGCCGTTACTGGCGAGCTTTTGACCGGCTCAAGCTGCCGGCCGGGCGGCCGGTGCTGGATGTCCTGCCTTCGCTGGAATGGGTGCAGTACGCCGCCCTCTCGGGCGCTCTGCCGCAGGCGCGGGTGCTGGCCTTCGTGCGCGATCCGCGCGATGTGCTGCTGCACTGGCTGGCTTATGGCACTTCGCCCGCACGGCCGATACCGCAGCCGGAGCTGGCGGCCAACTATCTGCTGCGGCAGTACCAGCATCTGGATCGGATGCGTTCCTCGGCCGGTCTGGCCGTGACCGTGATCCGCGGCGAAGACTTTGACACCGATCCGAATGCATTGCGCGAGCGTCTCGGCCAGGTGCTCGGCGTCAGTGCCGACTCGCTGCTGCTGGAGGCCCCCCGCAAGCCGGTGCTGGCGGGACTGCCAGACCGACTCGAAAGCGGGCGCTGGCGCCAGTACGCCGCCCCGCTGGGCAAGGCCTTCCGCTTGCTGGCACCCGCGGCGCGCAGCTTCGATTACGGCTGAGAAGCCGGGGCGCGGGAAGCGGGAGACGGGGCACGGGGCACGGGGCACGGGGCACGGGGAAAGGCTCGCGTGCCGACGTAGGCCGGGTCCTTCGCGTCCTCGTTGCTGGCCCGAGCCCCAGGCCACATACGCGAGGCGCCCGGCGCTGTCCTCCCGGAGCCGCGGCCGCCGGCGCGAATGTCCTCTTGCGCTTACCGAGCCCGACGCGCGCCGGAGCCACGCTACGGAGCGGGCTTGAGGAGGGCCGCGCGCCTGCGCGGCCGCTCCTGATCTTGTAGGCCGGGTCCTTCGCGTCCTCATCGCTGGCCCGAGCCCCAGGCCACATACGCGAGGCGCCCGGCGCCTTGCCGTCCACAGAGCCGCGGCCGCCGGCGGGAATGTCCTCTGGCGCTTACCGAGCCCGACGCGCGCCGGAGCCGCGCTACGGGCGCCCTTCAGGAGGGCCGCGCGCCTGCGCGGCCGCTCTGGATCTTCAAGCCAGAGGTAGGTCGGGTCCTTCGCGTCCGCGTCGCTGGCCCGAGCCCCAGGCCATATACGCGAGGCGCCCGGCTCTTGCCGCCCACAGAGCCGCGGCCGCCGGCGCGAATACCCACCGGCGCTCACCCAAGCCAGACGCGCGCCGGAGCCGCGCTACGGAGCGGCCTTGAGGAGGGCCGCGCGCCTGCGCGGCCGCTCTGGATCTTCAAGCCAGAGGTAGGCCGGGTCCTTCGCGTCCTCGTCGCGTGCCCGAGCCCCAGGCCACCTACGCGAGGCGCCCGGCGCTGTCCTCCCGGAGCCGCGGCCGCCGGCGCGAATGCCCTCAGGCGCCAACCCAGGCCCACGCGCGCCGGAGCTGCGCTACGGGCGCCCTTCAGGAGGGCCGCGCGCCTGCGCGGCCGCTCTGGATCTTCAAGCCAGAGGTAGGCCGGGTCCTTCGCGTCCTTGTCGCGTGCCCGAGCCCCAGGCCATATACGCGAGGCGCCCGGCGTCTTGCCGTCCACAGAGTCGCGGCCGCCGGCGCGAATAGCCACAGGCGCTCACCCAAGCCCGACGCGCGCCGGAGCCGCGCTACGGAGCGGGCTTGAGGAGGGCCGCGCGCCTGCGCGGCCGCTCTGGATCTTGAGGCCGGGAGAGGCGGCGCCGCGGCGCGGCGCCCTCCACGGCCGCCGCGGAAAGCACCCGGCGGCTGTCGGTGCATGACGATTGACGGAGAGCAGCAAAACCATCGGGCCACCCGCAACCGATTATTGCCGACCAACGGTATTAATCGGATGCTTGACATTTTATTTTTGACCGCGATAATGCGCAGCCATCGGGCCACGAGTCCGACCAAACCCTCAACTCTGAAGGATCTATCGATGTTGCATTCAACCCGCCTCGGTTTTGCCGGAAGCCGCATTGATGCGGATCTGGCGCCGCGCGCACCACTGAATACGCATTTGGCGTCGTAGCTCTCGATAGATCGGGGGCTGCGCTGGCAGCCTCCGAGTCGCTTCAAGTCTGAAGCCCTCGGTGGTCACCACCGGGGGCTTCTTGCATTGGGGGTCTGCGCGGGCGAAAGCCATTGCTGTTGTGGGTCCGGACTTGTCTGGACGCTTTTCGCGCGGGGCCTCACTCCACGGATCTTGAGCTCGCTTCGGGATTGCTTCGCGCGGATCAAGGCCGGGGTCGCAATGACGCCAGAATGGAAGGGGTCAGGTGGCTCCAATAACCCGGCGATTATCGTCGAAGATTAATAACTGCCCGGGCACGGGAAGGGATAATTACGCCCGGAATAATCGATTTATCGAGATGTCGATAAATCAGAAGATCCACCAGCATGGACGTTTGCTACAGCGATAGCGGGTTGGCCGGAAACGGTGCCCGTCTGGTCTGGCGGTCAATGACCTGTCCAGGTACCGGAGCAGCGTCGGCGAGTGGAGGTCCTGGCCGTCAGCTCGGAGGTCGAGCGGTGGAAACACAGGCGACGGTTCGATTCCGTCACGGCCCTACCGGGTTGAAAAACCCACACGTAGCTCAGTCGGGTAGAGCAGATCACTGTTAATGATCGGGTCGCGGGTTCGACTCCCGCCGTAAGCCTTAAACAGGCTCGTTGCAGGACCCCGCCGAGGGGGCAATCTCGGCAGCCGCGCCGTCGAAAGACGGTGCAACCGCGGGCTCCAGCGCCCAAGCGTAGCGATCTGCCGTGCCGGACAGGGCGGTGGGGGACGAAGCTGAAAGCGCAGCGCAGGGCTGGCCTGAGTGGCCGGTACCGGACGCATGAAGAGCTGGCGTCGATGACCGGATTCTCTCCCGCGAGTTCGCTCGCGCCCCCGGATCCCGTCCTTGCCGCCCGTTTCGCATGCGCACCACCGACCACCCGTCGGCCCTGCGTGGAGTCAACGGTCCTATTTCAGGCTTGGGTAGAGCGAAGCTTGCTCCGCTGCTCTGGCTGGGCTTGTGCGCTGGACGTTGATGGAGAGCCGCACTGCCTGCCGAGCAAGCTCGGCACTACCAGAGCCTCGTACAACGCCGCTCTCGTAGAGCGGAGCTTGCTCCGCTGCTCTGGCTGGGCTGGTGCTCTGCGCCTCGGCGGAAGAGCCGCACTGCCTGCCGAGCAAGCTCGGCACTACCAGAGCCTCGTACACCGACGCTCTCGTAGAGCGGAGCTTGCTCCGCTGCTTTGGCTGGGCTTGTGCGCTTTGCCTTGGTGAAGAGCCGCACCGCCTGCCGAGCAAGCCCGGCGCTACCAGGGCCTCGTACAACGCCGCCAGGGCGGAAGAGCAAGAAACGAAACGGATTCGCGCGTGGTGCGCGAGTGGCAAGGCAGCAGGAAGCTGCACAGGAGAGTGTGTGATGTGGATCAAGCGATATGTCATTGCCGACAACCAGCGTGCCATCGAAATGCTCGACGGTCGCTTCCAGCGGGTGCTCGGACCGGGTCGCTACTGGCGTTTTGGTGCGCCGTCCCGGCGTGAGCTGCGTCTGGACAATCTCGATCGGGCTGAAGTGGCCATCAACGGCATCGACAGCCTGATCCGCACCCACCGTGCCGCCATCGAGGCCGAGGTCATGGAAGTCGATCTGGGCAAGCGCGAACTGGGCCTGGTGTACCAGCGCGGCAAGCTGATGCGGGTGCTGGCGCCGGGAACGCGGCAGTTCTACTGGCGTGCGGCAGAAGCGGTCGATGTGGTGCGTGTTGATCTTGGCGCCAGCGCGGCCATCGACGCCCATCTGTTGCTGCAGTTGCGGGCGCCGGGCAGTGCCGAACTGGTCAAGGACGTCCAGGCGGCCGCAGTCGTGGTTGAAGTGGCGCCGGACAGCCTCGGACTGGTGACCATCGACGGCGTCATGCAGGCGCCGTTGACTGCCGGTGTCTACGGCTACTGGCGTTACGGTCGCAATCTGCGCGCGGAACTGGTCGATACCCGGCTGGCCGAGCTGGACGTGGCCGGTCAGGAGATTCTGACCCGTGACAAGGTCAGCCTGCGCGTGAACCTGGTGGCCGTGTTCAGGGTCAGCGATCCGGTGCTGGCGCGCAGCAAGGTGGCCGATGTGCGGGCCTATGCCTATCGCGAACTGCAGTTCGGTTTGCGTCAGGTGATCGGTACCCGTCCGCTGGATGCTCTGCTGGCCGACAAGGGCAGCGTCGATAGCGGCGTCTCGGAATACGCCCGGGCCAAGCTCACCGAAGTCGGTGTCAGCCTGGTCAGTGTGGGGGTCAAGGATCTGATCCTGCCGGGTGAGATGAAGGCCATCCTCAACCAGGTGGTCGAGGCCGAAAAGCAGGCGCAGGCCAATCTGGTCAAGCGTCGTGAGGAAACGGCGGCCACGCGCAGCCTGCTCAACACGGCGAAGATCCTGGAGGAAAGCCCGCTGTTGATGCGTCTGAAGGAGCTGGAAGCGCTGGAGAAGATCACCGACAAGGTCGGTCAGCTGACCGTGGTCGGGGGCTTTGACAGCGTGATGAAGGGCTTGCTGCCGTCAGCAGGCCGATGAAGAGGCGCCGCCAGGGGGCGGCGCCGACAGGAACCCGCCCGCGCACAAGCGCGGGCGGGCTGGGTCTTGCTTACTGACAGCCCTGCACGGCGATGTTGTCGATCGCCCAGCCATTGGGCGCCGCACCGGTGGTGTTGCTGTCGGCCGTGGAGCGGAAGCGCAGCTGCACGCTCTGTCCGGCGAAGCCGTCGAGCAGGAAGTAGGTGCGCACCGAAGCCCCCGGCGTCGGCTGACGACACCAGGCCTGGCTGCCCTGGGCCGGATTGCCCGAGGACAACACGCCTGGATAGGCGTCGGCCAGATTCCGCGCATTGCCCAGCGGGGTAAAGCTGGCGCCGCCATTGGTGCTGATCTCGACAAAGCCACCATCCCAGCAGTCGCTGGCACCGTCAGTCTCGTAGGCATGGAAAGCGTCGAAACCGAGCACGATCGGCGACTGGCTGATGGCCGGCAGCACGATGGTCGGGCTGGTCAGGCGCTGATCGGCGGTGCTCGCCGAGTTCTGCGCATACCAGGCTCGGGTGGCAAGGCCGGTACCCGCCGGCGGTGTGGTCTTGGCCCACAGGGCGCCCGCATCACCGCTGATGTTGGTCACGACCCAGGCAGTGCCATCGCCGCTGACATCGTCGCTGAACACGGTATTGGCCGTCGTGCCGCTCGGGCAGGTGCCCGGTGCGCCAGTGGTGAAGGAGCGCGTAGCCGAGTTCAGACCGACGCCGCAAGCGTTAACGCCACGCACGCGCCAGTGGTAGGTCTGGCCGACGTTGAGCAGCACGCCGCTGGAGTAGGACGTACCCGTGGTGGTACCGCTGTCGACGATATTGGTGAAAGCGGCATCAGAGGCGATGTCGATCTCGTAGCGGGTGGCGCCGGCCGAAGCCGCCCATTGCAGCGTCGGGCGCACCACCACATTGGTGGCGCCAGCGCCGGGCAGGTTCAGCGTTGGAGCCGCCGACAGCGCCGCAGACACATCCAGGCCGAGCTGACGCGTACGCGTCAGTGCGCCCGAGGTGCCGGACAGGGTCACCGTGTACGCGCCCGGGGCAATGCCGCTGGCGCCATTGAGCATCCAGTTGGCGACGCCGCCGGCGGGCAATGAATTCGGCGAGAAGCTGGCCGTGACGCCACCCGGCAGGCCGGTGGCGCTGAGGTTCACATTGGCTGCCAGGGTGCCATAGGCGCCGACACGGACCAGCGTCGGCTGGTCGCCAGCGGTACCGCAAGCCTGGATACGGGTCTGCGGCTGGGTTTCCAGCTCGAAATCGGGCTGGCCGCAGCTCGGGAACTTGAACTTGGCAATGCGCGTACTCCAACTGGAATTGGACGTCACCGGGTAGTACTCGTTGGTGAACCAGAAGGTGCACTGGTCGACCGGATCCACACCCATGGTGGCGTAATCACCCCAACGCGGACGTGGTGGATTTCCAAAGCTGCCGGTCTGCGCACCGGTGTTGGGAGGCGTCGCAGTCACTTCATTGCGCATCGTGCCCGCGGGATCGTTGCGCTCCCGGCCCGTCAGCCGCACCTGTGGATTTATCGCTGCACTGGAGGCGTTGTAGCCGAGGCCGATATTGCCATTGGCGTCGATATTGATGCCGCCCATCCAGCGGCTGGTCTGGTCCGGGGCGAAAGTCCCTTCATCGACCAAGCGCTTGGCCAGCTTGACCGGACCATTGCCGCCTTCGATGGACGGTGGCGCCGCGCCCTCAAAGCCGTCGGCAAAGAGGTCGAGCAGCGGCGGAGCGAAGGGCTGCGGGTCGGACAATCCAAACTCCACCCAGCGGGTGGCGGCCTGATCGTTGCCGACATTGACCGAATGAGTGATCACGGCCTTGGCTTCAGAAGGGCCGTTGGCGCCGAAGGCACGAATCGCGGCAAGGTACATCAGATTGCCGCCGAAATCGTCCAGACGCTGCACCGAGCTCAGCTGGGGAATGCCGTTCAGGCCCAGTGCGAAACTGCCGGTGCCGACAAAGGTGGGGGTGTCCGTGAAGCTGGTGCTGCCATTGCCCCAGTCCACACACATATCCCACAGCCGATAACCGGTCCCGGTGGCAGAGAAGTGAACAAACACCGGACAGGCGCGATCGGGCATCGGATTCACGCCCTCCAGATGCATCGGCAGCGCGCCGAAAGCATTGATACCGCCGACGCGAACGAACTGGGCGCTCTGGCCTGCCAGCACCTTGTCGCGCTCTACCAGGGCGAACGAGGTGCCCTGAAAGCTGAGCGCGCTGTTGAACTCGTGCATGGTGAAAAGGTACGCGTTCTGGGTGCCGTCGTTGGTCACCCATACGCCCATCTTGCCGTAGTCGTTGAACTGCGGGTACTGGAAGGCGTAGCGGTTGTAGGTGCCGAGCGGATCGGCCGTCGTCGATACCGCCACGCATTGAACGAAGGGCGCCGTCGAGGTGCTGTTGAAAGCAAATTGACTCACCACCCAGCGCTGGGCAATGTCATCAAACAGCACCAGCGGATCGCCGCGATTGGTGGTCTGGCAAACGCCACCGAAGCCGCTGAAGAAGCTGCTGCCTGCGGTAGGGCCAGAGACCATCGCGCCGGTGGTCTTGTCGAACAGGGCCCAACGGGTGTTGACCCACTGGAAATAGTGATTGGGACCGGCATCGCCGGTCGTGTCGGGGGGTACGCTTCCTGCCGTGCTGATCCCGTTGACCGTCAACGTCGGCGACGGCGTCGTCAATCCGTTTGGCGAACGTTGCGCCGGCATCAACTCGCCCGGGCCGAAATCCAGCGCCGGATAGAGTTCGGCGAAGCTGCGAATCTCGTTCGGAATCACATCCTCACCGGGTTCGGCTACCCGAGCCGGGCCCATTTCGGCGACGATGTCGCGCATCGGTCGAGAGACATCGCGCTTGATTTCGCGCGCGGAATAAACGTCCACGCCCTGTGCTGGCGCGCCGGGGGGCACTGCCCACAGCGGGCTCGTGATCAGGGCGCAGGTTGCGCCCAGTAACCAACGGCTGCAACTCATGGATAACTCCTTCACTGGGTGTGGTCCGCCGCCGACGATGGCAGGCGTTGACGGTGCTGCTCGAGAAAGGTACGGGTCACTGCCGGCAGCAGCGAGCGCGCCAGTGTGCGTTCCAGCGCTTCGCGTTCCCTTTCGGGTGATTGCGCGCGCAAGGTCAGGGCCGCGGCCTCGGCGATGGCCGGTGGGCCGGCAAGCCAGGCTTCGATGGCGCGGGAATCCACCGCATCAGGGTGTGCTGTCAGGATCTGCAGCACGCTGTAAATCAGCTGATCTTCACCAACGGCGCTGTCAAGACGTGGCGCCGTGTTGCCGAGAATCTCGGCGGCGGCCTCGATGTACCAGCCTTCACCCAGCAGCGGGCTGCGATCAAAGGCGGTCTGCAGCATGCGCGCTCGCGCCGTGGGCGGCGATTGTGGCGACAGCACGAACTCCCTGACCATGGTCAGTTCCGCCGGGCTGTACGGTGCCAGTCGCTGCAGCCGCAGTGCCAGTTCGCCGGACCAGAGGTCACTCCATTGCGGATCGCTGGCCTGCAAGCCGGCAAACACCTGCTGACGGTAGTCCACCGACGCGGCCCATTCGATCGGGTCGGTCAACAATGCCTTGCGCCATTCGGGGGTGTCGCGGAACAGCGAGAGATTGACGCCTTCAAATGACATCAGCCGCGCCCGCTCAGCCACGCGCAGGACCTTGCGTGGCTTCAGTGGCGCCGGTTCAAGATCGGTGTAAAGCGCGAGATAGCCTTCGCCCGGGGCGATCTGCGCGAGCCACACGCGATCGACCAGCAGCTGCATCTCGCCGCTGGCGTCGCCGCGCAGAGCTTCGGATACAGCGAAGATGACGGCCGGCGGCTCGGCCTGCACGCGAACGATGCTGCCCGCCACCAATCCGAAGTTCGGATTCGCCATGGCCAACCAGGGTGGCTGAACCTGCGCCGCCATCAGTGATGTCGACAGGGTCAGCCAGATCAGAAAGGCTGGGACTGCAGCAAAGACGCGAAAGCGGTTCAAACAGCAAAAACTCCCGATCGGCGGCCGAGCGCCCGGCTACGTCGTCATCGGGACGGCCCCGACAGGCCGCGAATCTTAGGCCCATAGCCGCAAAACGGCAATGCAAGCACCGTCCCCCACAAACCATCTTGCCCTGCTGGACGCGGACTATCGATATGCCCTGAGGTCATTTTCCGTGACGCCGATGACTGGTTAAGGTGCAAGCCACACTCGTACAGACGTCTATACCGCCGTGACTCAGCACCATCCAGCTCTCGCCGCCACGGCAGCGCCGCTGTCGCCAGAGCAGTTGCAGACGCTTGATCAGTTGCTCGCCGGCAGCAGCGAGGCCGCGCTCTGGTGGATCGCCGGCTATGCTGCCGGACAGGCCGCGCAGCGCACTCCAGCGGCAACGCCGAAGCCGGCTGGTGCGCCGCTCAAACGCCTGACTGTCGCCTATGGCAGCCAGACCGGAAATGCCAAGGCCGCCGCCAGTGCATTGGCGCAGCAGGCCGAGGCCCAGGGTCTGGCCGTGCGCCTGATCAATCTGGCCGACTACAGCCTGGCCGAACTCGGGCGCGAGCGCTTTCTGGCCATCGCCATCAGCACCCAGGGCGACGGCGATCCGCCCGACGATGCCCGCATCTTTCTGAAGCAGCTGGCCAGCGCACGCGCGCCGAAACTGTCCGAGTTGCGTTACACGGTGCTGGCATTGGGTGATTCCAGCTATGCCCGATTCTGCGAGATCGGGCGGCTGCTGGATCAGCGTCTGGCCGAGCTGGGTGGGCAGGCGCTGAGCGCGCGCGCCGACGCCGATCTCGACATCGAGCAGGTAGCCGCGCCGTGGCGCGCCAGCACCGTCGAAGCGGCGGTCGAGGCCATCGGCAAATCAGCGGCCACGGTGACCCTGCTGCGTCCGGCGGCGGCGCCGGTCAGCCATGCCGCCAGCAGCGCCCAGGCCGTGGTGCTGGCCAACCAGAGACTGACCGCACGCGACAGCGAGCTAGACGTGCGCCATGTCGAGCTCGGCTTCGTCGGCGCGCCACTGAACTACCAGCCCGGCGATTCGCTGCAGGTCCGGGTTCGCAATCCGAGCCCTCTGATCGACGAGTTTCTGACGCGCGCTGGCCTCGACGGTGAAGCCGAGGTCGAGCACGGCGGTCGTCGCCACAGCCTGCGCGAATGGCTGAGCACTCAGCGCGAACTGACCCGAATCAGCCTGCCCTTGTTGAATGCGATCTTCGCCGCCCATCCCGAGCATCCGCTGCGCGAGCGCGGCGCAGCGCTGCTGGATACGCATCAGGTGCCCGATCTGCTGGCGGCTGGGCGCATCGACTGGGAGGCCTCGCGCTGGGTGGCGGAACTGGCGCCGCTGAAGCCGCGCGCCTATTCCATCGCTTCCAGTCAGGCCAGTGTCGGTGATGAGATCCATCTGACCGTGGCCCTGCGCCGTGACGAAGTCGCCGGCATCGAGCGCCTGGGCCTGGCATCGGGACATCTGGCGGCGCTCGCCGAAGGCGCCGAGATCGAAGTCAGTGTCGAGGCCAATCCGCGCTTTCGCCTGCCCGCTGACGGCAGTCGCGATCTGATCATGATCGGGCCCGGCACCGGCGTCGCACCCTTTCGCGCCTTCCTGCAACAGCGCGTGGCCGACGGCGCCAGCGGTCGCCGCTGGCTGTTCTTCGGCCATCGCCATCTGCGCCGCGAGTTTCTCTATCAGACCGAATGGCTGAGCGCGCTCAAGCGCGGCCAGCTGCAGCGTCTGGATGTGGCTTTCTCGCGCGATCAGCCCGAACGCCGCTACGTGCAGCACGTGCTGGCCGAGCAGGCTCGCGAGCTGCTCAGCTGGATCGATGGCGGCGCCCATCTGTACGTGTGCGGCGATGCCAAACGCATGGCCCGAGATGTCGAACAGACACTGATCGAAGCCATTGCCCGCATTCGCGGCATCGATGCCGAGGCCGCCAGCGATGAGCTGGACGCACTGGCCAGCGCCGGGCGCTATCAGCGCGATGTGTATTGAGTGATCGCCGCGATGAAGAACCAATCCCCGATCGTAGGTCACGTTGCCGGCTTCATCGGCTACGTGACATCGGCTTGCCTCGATCTTTCGGCTTCACCATTGTCACGTAGATCGCTGCGCGCTCAACGTGACCTACATGCCGTGCTGGCGGAGATCTGAGATGAGCACCACCCTGTCGCCGGTCGAAACCATCAAGGCCGACAGCCGCGGTCTGCGCGGCACGCTGGTCGAGAGCCTGAACGATGCCTACACCGGCGCGCTGCGCGAGCCCGATCAGACGCTGCTCAAATTCCACGGCAGCTACCAGCAGGACGATCGCGATCTGCGTGAGGAGCGCGCCGAGCAGAAGCTGGAGCCGAACTACTCCTTCATGATCCGCACGCGCACCCCGGGCGGTGTGGTCACGCCGGCGCAATGGCTGGCTTTCGACGCCATCGCCCGTCGCTACGGTGGCGGCAGTCTGCGCCTGACTACGCGCCAGGCCATCCAGCTGCACGGCGTCATCAAGCGCGAACTCAAGGCCACGCTGCAGGCCATCAACCAGAGTCTGATCGACACCATCGCCGCCTGTGGCGACGTCAACCGCAATGTGCTGGTCTCGGCCAATCCGATCGAGAGCGCCGCCCACGCGCAGGTTTACGCCGATGCCGTGGCGCTGTCCGAGGCGCTGCTGCCCAAGACCCGCGCCTATCACGAGATCTGGCTGGACGAAGAGCCGGTGGCCGGTACGCCCGAGCACGAGCCCCTCTATGGGCCTACCTACCTGCCGCGCAAGTTCAAGACCGCCTTCGTGGTGCCGCCGCAGAACGATGTCGACGTCTATGCCCACGACCTCGGCTATGTCGCCATCGTCGAGGACGGCGTGGTGCTGGGTTACAACGTCACGGTCGGTGGCGGCCTTGGCATGACTCACGGCGATGCCCGCACCTATGCCCGGGCCGCCAGCGTGCTCGGCTATGTGCCGCGCGGACGCGAGATCGCCGTAGCCGAAGCGGTGCTGACCACGCAGCGCGACCATGGCGACCGCGCCGATCGCCGCCTGAGTCGCCTCAAATACACCATCGACCGTCTCGGCGTGGACTGGTTCCGGGCCGAGGTCGAGCGTCGCAGCGGCCTCGTGTTCGAAGCCGCCAGACCGGTGCGATTCACGGCCCGCGGCGATCGCTTCGGCTGGATTCAGGGCAGCGATGGCCGCTGGCATCTGACGCTGCGTCTGTCGGCCGGGCGCATCGCCGATCGAGACGACGGCCAGTTGCTCAGCGCCCTGCGTCAGATCGCTGAAGTCCATCGCGGCGACTTCCGGATCACGGCCAACCAGAATCTGATCGTGGCCGGGATCGCTCCGGAAGATCGTCCTGCGATCGAGCGCCTGTTCGAGGACACCGGGCTGGCCGAGCTGCTGCAGCGCAGTCCGCTGGAGCTGAATGCGCTGGCCTGCGTGGCACTGCCGACCTGCCCGCTGGCGATGGCCGAGGCCGAGCGTTATCTGAAGGAGTTCAGTGCCCAGGTGCAGACCTTGCTGGCCCGCCACGGGGTGCCGGATGAGCCGGTCAGTCTGCGCATTTCCGGCTGCCCGAATGGCTGCTCGCGACCCTATCTGGCCGAGATTGCCCTCGTCGGCAAGGCCCCAGGTCGCTACAACCTGCATCTGGGCGGCGATGCCTTCGGCGAGCGCCTCAACCGGCTCTACCGCGAGAACATCGACGTCGCCGAGATCCTGCGCGTGCTCGACCAGAGCTTCGCCCGCTGGCTGGCCGAGCGCCGCCCGGCCGAGGCCTTCGGCGATTTTGCCCACCGGGTACTGCTTGACAAGGGAACACGATGAGCCACCGTCTCCGGCAAAGTAGCCGTCATTGCGAGGAGCGCAGTGACGAAGCAATCCAGGGCAATTCCGGGAGCGGCGCTGGCTTGCTTCGCTGCGCTCGCAATGACGCTGATGTTCGCGAGTCGGATGCAGTGTCAGGGCGAAACGGATTGCGCACCCTGGCCAGGCTCGGGCTCATGGACCGTCTGCTGCCCCTCACTGAAACCGAGATCGCCGCATGAGCGCCGTCATGAAATTCCCGCCGCTGGACGAGGCACGGCTGGCGAAGCTGGATGCCGCCGCCCGCGTCGAGCTGGCACTGGAACAGTTGCCCGGCGCACACGCCGTGAGCTCCAGCTTCGGCGCCCAGTCGGCAGTGATGCTGCATCTGGTCAACGAAAGAGCCCCGGGCATCCCGGTGATCCTGATCGACACCGGCTATCTGTTTCCGGAGACCTATCAGTTCATCGACCAGCTCAGCGCCAGGCTGAAACTCAATCTCAAGGTCTACCGTGCCGACACCAGCCCCGGCTGGCAGGAAGCGCGCTACGGCAAGCTATGGGAGCAGGGCGTGCCCGGGCTCGATCGCTACCATCAGATCAACAAGATCGAACCGATGCAGCGGGCGCTCACCGAACTGGATATCGGCACCTGGTTCGCCGGCCTGCGCCGCAGCCAGGCCAGCACCCGCAGCGACACGCCCTTCCTGAGCTGGCGCCAGGGCCGCGCCAAGGTGCATCCGATCGCCGACTGGAGCGACCGTGACGTCTTCGCCTACCTGAGCAAACACCGTTTGCCTTATCACCCGCTGTGGGCGCGCGGATACGTGTCCATCGGCGATGTCCATTCGACTACACCGCTGGGCAGCGGCATGCGCGAGGAAGACACCCGTTTCGGCGGCATCAAGCGCGAGTGCGGGCTGCATACAGAGCTTTGAGAGCGGCTGCCGGTGGGCGGTTGTCGGTTGTCGGTTGTCGGTGGGCGGAAATTGCGAACGGCCTCTGGCCAGAGCCCGCGGACCTGTGGGAGCGGACTCTGTCCGCGACGCTCTGGTCGTCGTCGGTGCAGTAGCCCGGGTAAGCCGCAGGCGCACCCGGGTCGGTTGGGCGAAGATCAACAGCGCCGAGTGCAACTCGGCGATCCCAGCGAAGACCTGAGGGAGCGGACTCTGTCCGCGATGCTTTGGTCGTCGTCGG
>JBFWOF010000011.1:0-122071 GCA_050250665.1 Lysobacterales bacterium
AACAGGGTTTCCAGCTTGGTGGCCTTGTCGACCACATGCACGGGCGTGGTGATCTTGCCGCAATCGTGCAGCAGGCCGGCAATCTTGAGCTCGTAGCGATCGTCCTCGTCGAGCGTGAAACCCGCCAGCGGGCCAACGCCGGTGCGTACCGCCGCTTCGGCCAGCATCATCGTCAGCGCCGGCACGCGTTCGCAATGGCCGCCGGTATAGGGCGATTTCTCGTCGATGGCGGTATTGATCAAGCGGATCAGCGACTCGAACAGCTGCGCCATCTGCTCCAGCAAGGCCCGGTTGTTGAGGGCAATGGCTGCCTGCGAGGCCAGCGATTCCACCAGCTGCTGGTCGGCATCGGTGAACTCCCGAATCTCGCCCTCGGGCCCGATGGCGTTGATCAGCTGCAACACGCCGATCACTTCCTCGGCATGGTCCTTCATCGGCACCGTCAGGAAGGATTTCGAGTGATAGCCGGTGCGGGCGTCGAAAGCGCGGGTGCCGGAAAAATCGAAACCGGGCTCGCTGTAGGCATCGCCCACATTCACCGTGGTCCCGGTCAGCGCCGCATGCGCCACCACCAGCGAATGATTGGGCCTGCCGTCTTCATGATGCAGCGAGATGTCCGGCAGATTGATCGGCGAGCCGGAACTGCCGCCACGGTACTGACCCAGCGAGATATTGCGCAGCAGATCGAAGCTCAGACGGTCGCCGGACTTGCGATAGAAAGTCACGCCATCAGCCTGGGTGAAGGAGCGCGCCGCTTCGACGATGCGCTCCATCAGCACGTCGATATCGCGATCCGAAGACAGAGCCGCACCGATGCGGTTCAAGGTCTCCAGACGGATGCGGATATCGTGCTCGCTGGCCACTCGACGCTCCTGCAGGTTCCCAGCCGGGCGCCAGTTTGGCAACTGCCCGTGGACTGCACAAGACGTGCTGGCTGGCGTTTCGTGGAGCCAGGCCTCGCAACGGCGGCAGTCTACCGCCCGCGTCTGTCAGTCCAGCACTTCGAAAGCGAGTCCGGAATGCGCCTGCAGTCGCGCGATCAGGGTGTCGCCGAAGATCGTTGCCGGCGTCCAGAAGCCGCCAGGCTTGTCGTCCCTGGAGATGTCCAGCGCCAGACAGGCTGCTGCCTGACCCAGCATCTTGGCAGTGGAACCATAGCCGGGGTCGCGATCACCGGTGACCTTGCAGCGCAGCTCCTCGCCTTTTGCCGTCTTGCCGTGGAAGCGCAGATCAAAAAAGCCCTTTTCCTGCGCGCTGGGACTGGGGCCTTCGCCAGCGGCCGGCAACACGAATCGTTCGAGAAACCAGCGGGTGGGCCTGATGGCGCTGGCAAGCATGAATCCGCCCATGCCGCCAGCCATGGCCACGGCGCTGAGCCTGCCCTTGAGTCCGCCACCGGTCAGCATCGCCTCGTCGTAGACAAAGTCACTGCCATAGCCGGGATCGGCCAGGGCGTTACTGCGCTGGACGATGCGGGTGTTGATCGCGGCCATGACGAAAGGCGCCATCCAGCTTTTGAAATCGGCGTCAAAGGCGGCGAAAGCCAGATTGGGCTGGCGCGTCTTTGAAGAGTAGCCGGGCGGGCACAGCGAATAGGGATTGGCCAGGGATTTGCGCAAGGCCGGATCGCGGGCGGCTTCCTTGACCACGTTCAGCAGGCTGGCGACGGTGCCGCCGGAGAAGGTGCCGCGCATGGCCTTGACCCGCATCTTCACCCGGGTGCACGGCGCCCCGAAGCGCTCGCGAGCGCGCTGCTGCAGAAAGTGCACGCCCAGATCCGAAGGGATGGAATCGAAGCCGCAGCAGTGCACGATGCGCGCGCCGGAAGCCTTCGCCGCGGCCTCATGGCGATCGAGCATGCGCTTGATCCACTGCACTTCGCCGGTGAGATCGCAGTAGTCGGTGCCGGTTTCGGCGCAGATCTTGACCAGCGGCTCGCCGTAGAGTGCGTACGGCCCCACCGTGGACACCACCACCCGCGTCTGCGAACAGATTTCGCGCAAGGCACCGACATCCGCCGCATCGGCCACCAGCAGCTTGAGCTTTTCGGCGGGTTTGCCCAATGCCTTCTTCAGCGCTTCCAGCTTGTCACGCGAACGCCCCGCCGCCGCCCAGCGCAAGTCGCTGCCTGGCCCGAACTGCTGGCAGAGGTAGCGGCACAGGATCTGACCGACAAAGCTGGTGGCGCCGAAAACGATGACATCGAAACTGGATCTGGACATGGGTTACCCGGATTGGCAGGCGGAGGAAGCCTGAGGGAAAACGAGATTGGGTCGAATGGCCGCCAATGCGGGAGCAGGCATGCGCGCGGATGCCCATAGTAGAGCATGGCCGGAGAGTGGCGGCGTGCTGACACCGGGGGACGGGCACATCTGGCCCTGTGGGAGCGGCTTCAGCCGCGAGCTAGGGCTGCCAACCGCCTGTAGCCATCGCGGACAGAGTCCGCTCCCACAGGTCTCGCTCCCTGGACACCACGGCACTTCAGAGCTCCAGATTAACGATCGGAAACACTCCCGCGCCAGCTTCGTGCCAGAATCCTGCACACACTGCACGGAAAAGCCCGACCATGCATGCCGTCCTGATCTCATTGCTGCTACTGACGCAATCCACCTCCGCTCCGCGCCCGCCGGCACCGGCACCCGAGTGCCTCGACGCCCGCGCGCTCACGCAGATGCGCCAGCTCAGTCCCAATACCGTGATCGTGGCCAGCGGCGAGCGCCGTTTCCGCATCGATGTGTCCGAGGCCTGCCCGGAGATGGCCAGCGGCTCGGCACTGCTGGCTCAGCACGGCTGGGTCTGCGGCCAGCCCCGTGAATTCGTGCAGACTCAAGCGCAGCTGTGTCCGATCGCGCGGGTCGAGGAAATCAGCACGCGGGACTATTCGCAACTGGTTCGCGCAGCCGACCACCAGTCCGATGGGCAAATGCTGCCCACCGTCGAATCCCGCAGCCACCGCGGCGCCACCCGCGGTTTTCGTGGCTCCTTCGATTATTGCTTCCGCCCCAGCCAGATGCGCGCCTGGGCGGCGGACGATGACGGCATCCTGATCCAGACCTCGAAGATCCGTTCCGGCGGTCATGGCGCCTACCGGCTGGAGCTGGGCGGCAGCTGTCCGCAGATCGCCTTCCTGCCGGTGCTGTCCCTGCGCTCGGGTGTGGGCCTGGACCTGATCTGCGGCAATCCCGGTGACGCCGCCCTGCTCTCCGATGACCGCTCTTTCTCACCCACGGCCGACGGCCTGGAGCGTGGCCGCACCGAGAGCCGCTTCGCCAAGGCCTCGGAACGACCATGTCCGATCGTAGCGGTTTATCCCGTCTACGAATGAATGCGGGCTAGACACGACGGCCGACTGCGGTCAGCAGGCTCCGATAGATGTCCACATAGTGGGTCGCTGACGCCTGCCATTCCCAGCGCCGGGCCATCCCGGCCTGCTGCATGCGACGCCAGACGTCGGGCTGGGCGTAGCGCTCGCAGGCGGTGCGCACGGCGTAACTGACGCCGCTGGCGTCGCTGTGCTGGAACACGATGCCGGTGGGTTCGGCGCTATCGATGTCGGCCACGCTGTCGGCCAGCCCGCCAACATTGCGCACCAGCGGGATGGTGCCATAAGCCAGGCTGTACATCTGATTCAGGCCACAGGGCTCAAAGCGCGAAGGCATGATCAGCATGTCGGCCGCGGCTTCGATGCGGTGGGCCAGGGCCTCGTCATAGCTGGCACGCACTGCCACGCGCTCGGGCATGGCTGCGGCCCAATCCTGAAAATCGCGCTCCAGGGCCGCATCGCCCGAGGCCAGAATCACGATCTGCAAGGGCATGGCACTGAGCTCGGGGCGCGCCGCCAGCAGGGCGTCGGCGCCCTTCTGATAGGCCAGCCGACCAATGAAGGCCAGCAGTGGGTCATCACCGGGATCCAGACCAAGATCACGCTGCAGTGCGCGCTTGTTGGCATGCTTGCCGGCGACCACGGTGGCGGCATCGTAGCGCTGCTCGATCAGGCTATCGCTGGCCGGATTCCACACCTCCGGATCGATACCGTTGAGGATGCCGCAGAGATCGTCGGCGCGCTGGCGCAACACGCCGTCCAGACGCTCGCCGAATTGCGGGGTCTGAATCTCCCGAGCGTAGCTGGGTGATACCGTGCTCAGCTTGTCCGCAAACAGCAGACCCGCTTTCATGAAGGAGAACCCGCCGTAGAACTCCAGCGCACCGGGATGCCAGAGGGCCTCAGGCAGCCCCAGCCGCCGGTACTCGGCGTGATCGTAAATGCCCTGATAGGCCAGATTGTGGATGGTGAACAGGGTGCGCGGGCGCGAGGGGCCATCCCCCAGATACACCGGCACCAGGCCGGTATGCCAGTCATTCAGATGGACGATGTCGGCCGCCAGTCCGGCGCCGGCTGCGCCCTGCGCAATGCGCGCCACGGCTTCGCAGAAGCAGGCAAAGCGCAGCGCATTGTCGGCATAGGGCTGACCGCTGCGGTCGGCGTAGGGACTGCCGTCGCGCGCATACAGTTCCGGCGCGTCGAGCAGCAGCATGGGCACGCCGTTGTCCGGGTGGCCGCCACCGATCAATCGCGTGCGCTGTCCGCGAACCTCGATCTGCGCCAGCGTGGCGGCATTGCGCAGACGCTCTGCCAGGCCGCGATAGGCCGGCATGATGATGTGCACATTCACGCCCAGCGCCTTGAGTGCCGCCGGCAAGGCGGCAGCCACATCGGCCAACCCGCCGGTCTTGGCCAGCGGAAAGACCTCGGCGGCAGCAAACAGCACATTCATCTCGGACATCCAGACCCGCCCTGATCCGTTGGCCGAGTATGCCGCCAAGCGGCCCACCGGCGCCTTTCCGCTTCACTTCCCGGACAGCGCTGCGCGCAGTCTCGGGCTACCCATTTCCGCGTCTTTCGACCCGAATGCTGCGTTGCTCACCTCCGCTGGGTACTCAGCGGCACGTAGCGCGACTGCCCCAGCATGTCGCGGGTCACCAGAACCACACCATTGCTGATGACATGAAAGCGCTCGGCATCGTGGACCGGATCGATGCCGATGTGGGTGCCATCGGGAATGGTGCAACCCTTGTCGAGCACCGCGCGGCGGATTCTGCACCCGCGACCCACGGTGACATTGGGCAGCAGCACCGATTCATCGATCTCGCTGTCCATTTCCACACGCACATTGGAGAACAGTACCGAGCGCCGCACCGTGGCACCCACGACCAGACAACCGCCGGACACCATCGAGTCCAGGGCACAACCGGCGCGGCCCTCCTGCGCGGCAAACTTGGCCGGCGGCAACTGCTCCTGATAGGTCCAGATCGGCCAGTCGGCGTCGTAGAGATTCAGTTGCGGCAGCGGGTCCAGCAACTCCAGATTGGCCTTCCAGAAGGCCTCCACGGTGCCGACATCGCGCCAGTATCCCTGATGCTCGCCGTCGGGCTCGCGGAAGGAATAGGCGTAGGCGGGAAACTCATCGATGGCCTTGGGGATGATGTCCTTGCCAAAATCGTGGCTGGAACCCTTGTCTGCGGCGTCGCGCACCAGTTGTTCGATCAGGAACTGGGTGTTGAACACATAGATACCCATCGATGCCAGGGCGACATCGTCGCGCCCCGGCATCGGCTCGGGCCTGGCCGGCTTCTCGGCAAACTGGCGGATGCGCATCTCGGCGTCGACCTGCATCACGCCAAAGGCACTGGCCTCGGCCAGCGGCACTTCGATGCAGCCGACGGTGAACTCGGCGCCACGGCGCACGTGCTCGGCCAGCATCTGGCCGTAGTCCATCTTGTAGATGTGATCGCCCGCCAGCACCAGAATGTAGCCCGGGGCGTGCGACAGCAGGATGTCGATGTTCTGGAACACGGCATCGGCCGTGCCTGCGTACCAGGAGGTCTCGTCCACCCGCTGTTGCGCCGGGAACAGTTCCACGAATTCATTGAATTCGCCGCGCAGAAATCCCCAGCCCATCTGGATGTGACGGATCAGCGAGTGCGATTTGTACTGGGTGAGCACCGCAATCCGGCGCACCCCCGAGTTGATGCAGTTGGACAGCGGAAAATCGATGATGCGGAACTTGCCACCGAAGGGTACCGCCGGTTTGGCGCGCCAGTCGGTCAGCGCGTTGAGCCGGGTACCGCGCCCCCCTGCCAGCACCAGGGCCAGTGTGTCCTTGGTCAGGCGACTGACAAATCTCGGATCCTGCTGGTCACGCATGGGCTGCACTCCTGGGGACGGACCAAGCCCGCCTGCCTCCATGTTGCCAACGCTGGCCGCTCACAGCCAGTGATCGCGCGTAACAAGCGGTCACGGTCAGCGCTGCCGAATCCAGATCCACTCCGCACCCGGAGGCGGTCGATGCGGGCCGCAGGGTGCTGCCATCACGGCCTCTATCGCCCGCGCTGCACATGAATCAGAATGGCTCGAATCCGGGGCCTGGCCGGCTGCAGCTCAGGCCCCGCGCTGGTCTGCGGCACCTGGCTCTCGCCAAGCCACTGGCCACGGCAATTCCGCTGCCCGCATTGCGCCCAGATCGTAGCAATGGATACTCGTCCCATGTCCATGACCAAGATTCCGCAGAACATTGGTGGCTTCGAGATCCTGGGCACCCTGGGCCAAGGCGGCATGGGTGTGGTCTATTGTGTACGTGACCACACGCTGGGGCGGGATCTGGCCGTCAAGCTGCAGACCGGCGACTGGAAGCACTCGCCGGAACGGCTGGTACGATTTCTGCGCGAGGCGCGGATTCTGGCCAACATCAACCACCCCAACGTCGTGCAGATCTATTCGGTGGGCGAACACGAAGGAGCACCCTTCTTCGCCATGGAACTGCTCGAGAGCTCGATCGCCGACGCCGTCCGCCTGAAGATGCCGGGCATCGCCCAGGTCAAACGCTGGATGATGGAGGCCGCGCGCGGACTCGCGGCCATCCACGAGAAAGGCGTGGTGCATCGTGACATCAAGCCTGGAAATCTGCTGCTGACACGCCCCACCAGCCTGGAAGAAGAACACGTCAAGGTCGCTGATCTCGGCATCGCCACCGCTGGCGATCACTTCGGCGTGTCGCTCACCCGCGCTGGTGCCGTGCTCGGTACCAGCGGCTATCTGCCGCCCGAAGCCTTTCGCGGCGGCACACTGGACAGCCGCGCCGATCAATATTCTCTGGGCGTGGTCTTCTTCGAACTGCTGGCGAAACGACCACCCTACGCGGACATGAGCGATTCGGCACAGCTGACCGCGATCCGTGACACCCGCTCGCCGCCCGATGTCCGCGAGTTCCGGCCCGAGATCGACGCCGCCACGGCGCAGATCGTCTCGCGCATGCTCAGCGACGACCCCGACGATCGCTTCGACAGCACCCAGTCCCTGGTGCAGGCACTGAGCTTCATCCAGGGCAACGAGGGACGAGCGCTGCCGGCATCGCTAGATGCGCCACCGCGTCAGCGTGCTGCTACCCACAGTAGCCCGCCGGAACCAGCCGTGGCGCGCGATGCCGCGACCGCCAGTCGGGCACCCGCGACTGCTGCTTCTCGAGGCGGGTGGATTCGAGGCCTGTCAGCCGGGGCCCTGTTGATCTTTGCTGCAGGCGCCGGCTACTGGATCAGTACGAGGCCGAGGCCCACCGCCTTGGCAACGCCGCCCGTGGCTGCGGAACCAGCCGCAAGCACCGCGGTGGAATCGAAATCCGCAACTGAACCCGTATCGGAACAACCGCTGCCGACAACGGCAGCAGAGCCTGAGTCCGTCGGGGCATCCCTGCCAGCAGCGAAACCGAGCCCAGCGAGTTCCGCAGTCTCGCCAACGGTCATCGACCCCAAACTGCGGATCGCCTGGGCCAAGTACGTGCTCGACGAATACACGCTGACCCCTCGCGCCAATGAGGAAGTGAGCTGGACGCTGGCCTTGCAGACGCAGAAGCAAGGCCTGATTCAAGGCGTGCTCACCGGCCCCGAGCCGACGCCCATCCAGCTGACCGGTATGGTCGAGAGTCAATCCACCGAGACCATCGATGGTGAAGATTGGGATATCTACACCCTGAACCTCAAGGATGCTGCCGGTCGCGTCGTCGACCTCCGCTTCGAATTCACCGAGGAGGAAACCGCCGGCGAAGGTTCCCTCCTGTATCAGGGACATCGGCGTCGCTTCGATGTGGTCGACAGCGAGGAGTAGCACTGCCGATCACCCGGTACGCACATGCAGTTGAGCTGCAGGCTGCCATCGACGGCGACCCGCGTGATGCCGCGGGCGCCATTCGGCAGACTGAGTCTCTGGATGGACACATCGACACGGCTGCATCGCCAAATCCGAGCGTATGGGCCTGAGGGCCGAATCCGCCTTGACGTGTCAACAAATGTTGCCTGAGAATCGCGGCGCGCTTGGACGGGTCAACCCCGGCAAGCGCGCGTCAGACCGGATTCCGGCAGGCGTAGCCCCTCTTCCTGCCGAATGAGTCCTCCGATGCGAGCGTCGTTCTTGGTTCTGACTGTGTTTCTTGGCCTTTACGGCGCCCATGCCATGGCCCAATCCGGCGATGGCGCCGGCATCCGTCCCACCGACGGCTACGGCCTGCAACTGCAGAGCACCGTGGGTCTGGGCCCGAACTGCGCCGAGACTGCCAATCTGACGCTGCCGCCGGGCGCGCAGGAGGTCACCGTGTGCCTGCAGGCGCTCAATGGCACCGACAACACCCTGTACCTGCACGAGATCGTTTCCGAGCGTCTGGGCAAGCTGGTCAGCGACGAGCTGTACACGCTGCCCGGCAACCAGTCGATCTTCTACACCTACAGCGTGCCGCTGGATCTGTCGGCGGCACTGGTCAGCCGCTGGGTCGCGTCGAACGAGCGCGGGCCGGTGGCCTGTGCCGTGGCCTGGTCGCTGGTGCTGATCCAGAGCCAGTCGCGCCGCGCCGACATCCCCTTCGACACCACGCTGGTCTGCCCGCGCCAGCCCAGCGACTGATTCCGGCGTGGCTCCGGTGCGGGCTTTTACCGCCGGAGCACTGGCCGCGGCCTTGCTGGCCACGGCTTTCTGGATCACGAGCGACCTTGATCTCGCCCCTGAACTGATCCGGCGCGGCTTCCTGCTGGCCTTGGCCGCCGCCTCCATTCCGGCACTGATTGCCGACCGGCAGGCGCTGTCCGGTGTGCCGCAATGGGCCTGGGCCTTGCTGCTGGCAGACCTTTCCCTGGGGGCGGTGTCGGCCTCGCTGGCGCTGGACCCCTTGAGCGCCTGGATCGGCGGCAGCGAGCGCGGACTGGGTTGGCTGGATGCCCTCGCCTGGAGTCTGATCGCCCTGCTCGCAGCGCAGTGGGTCGGCCGTGGCGGCCATGCGCTGCGCAGCAGTGTGCGCATCGCGCTGCTGGCGGTGATCGGCTTGTCGGCCATCGCGCTGCTGCAGGTCTGCCTGAGCTGGCGCCATGCCGACGCGAATCTGCCCCTGATTCGCCCCGGAGCAACGCTCGGCAACCCCAACTTCCTCGCCGGCGTGCTGGCCCTGGCCCTGCCGATGTGGGTCTCAATCCGACAACAGCGCTGGACGAAGGTGATCGGCGCCGGCCTGATCCTGGGCGCATTGCTGCTCACGCAGTCACGCGCTGCCCTGCTGGCAGGCCTGCTCGGGGGCGGCTTGTCGCTGTTGCTCAGGATCGAGTGGTCGCGCCGCGCTCTGTTCGGTGCTGCGGCCGCGCTGCTGGCTGCGGCCTTGACGCTGGGCTGGCTCGGCACCCAGATCAGCCGTCCCGATTCAGTCGCCATCCGCCTCGCCCTGTACCGCGCCGCCGCGGATTCGGCGTGGCATCCGCTGGCGCTGGTGGATATCGATGGCCTCCGCGACCCGAGCCAGACACTGCGGCCCTGGATAGGCTACGGGCCGGACAACATCGAAGCGGTGCTCACACGCCATCGTGATCCTGTCCTCAATCGCTACGAGTCTCATGGCTGGGATCGACTGGCTGATCGCAGCCACAACCGCCTGCTCGATCGCTGGATCGAATGCGGCGCACTGGGCGTATTGCTGGGACTGGCACTGGGGTGTCTGCCGCTGCTGCGTGGACTGCGGAACTGGCAGCGGGCCCGGGCGGCACAGGGTCCGGCAGCACGGCACTGGCAGGTCAGCATCGCGGCCGCCAGCGGTGTCTGGCTGGCCTACGGCATCGATGGGATGTTCGGTGTGCCCAATGCCGCGCTGGATCTGGCCGGCGCCCTGGCCTTCGGCGTGCTGATCGCCCCCAGGCCGGACAACCCGAGCATTCAGGGCGAGTCGAAGCGCAACGGTGGTCAAAGCTGGCCAATCTGGCTGCTGGGTTTCGCCTGGGTCATCGCCCTCGGCCCCGCCGCCGCGGATTGGCATCGAAGGTGGTTGCCGCCACTGCCATCAGACTTCGCCGGCGTTCCTTCCATTGACTCTCTGCTGGAGCACCGCCGCTACTCGGTGCTGCCCAGCCTGCAGGCGCTGGAATGGCTGCAGCACCAGGATCCGCAACTCGACACACCGGGACTGGATCTGGAGCGCTGGCTCAAGCTTGCCGAACATGCCGTCCGCGCGGCGCCCACGCTTCCGCGCGCCTGGCATCTGCTGGGCTGGATGCGCCAGGGCAGCGGCGACGCATCCGGCGCCCGCCAGGCCTATCTGCGGGCGCTGGCGCTGCTGGATCAGGCGCAATCGATGGACCGGCCCGAGTGGACCGAAGCGCTGGCCCTCCTGGCTCGCGCAGACCGAACCCAGCCCACAGACCCCGTCGGCGCCCAGCAGTTGCTCAGTCTCGCCCGCAACCGGCTGGAGCAGATTCCGGACGCAGCCCGCAATGCCGCCTGGTACCGCAGCTACGCCTACCTGCGCGCCCGACAAGGCGCCTATGAGGAAGCGATCCGCGCCTACCGGCAAGCGCTGGTCCTCAACCCCGCAGACACTGCCAGTCGGGACAATCTGGAGCGCCTGCAGGCTGCAGTCTCCGGCACACACTGAGCATCGCGGAATGACGCCGCCTTGAAGGCGCGGCACACGGCGTCTGCAGCGAGCGACGGCCTACTTCGGCTTCCTGCCACCCTCGGCGTCAGCGCGTTCGGCCTTGCGCTCCTGCTTGCCCATGGACCGCGAGCCCTCCTTGAAGCGCTGCTTGCGTGCGGCCTTGTCGGCGGCCTTGCGCGCTGCGGCCTGATCCAGCTGTTCTCTTTCCGCGGCGATCATCGCCGGGGTCTCCAGGCTGATGCGACCGAGCTTGCCGCTGCGGAATTCCTTGATCAGCAACTCGCAGATCTTGTGCATGTTGACCTTGCCACCGGAGGCCACCGCGCCGCGTTTGATCGCGGCCTTTTCCAGGAACACGTCCTCCGTCTCGGGAAGCGTGTCCAGCTTGTAGCGCTCCTTGAGCAGTTCGGGATAGCTGCGCAGCAGATACTCGGCGACAAAGAAACCCACATCGTCGTATTCCATCGCGGTGTCGCGGATGGCACCAGTGGCCGCGAGGCGATAACTGGCCGCAGGGTTCTCCACCTTGGGCCAGAGGATTCCCGGCGTATCGAACAGCGTCAGGCCGCTGCCGAGATCGATGCGTTGCTGGGATTTGGTGATCGCCGGTTCGTCGCCAGTCCGGGCAATGGTGCGCCCGGAAAGAATGTTGATCAGCGTCGATTTGCCGACGTTGGGGATGCCGACCACCATGGCATGAATCGGATTCCTGCCGGTGTCCCGCTGCGGAAACATGGCCCGACACAGTCCCAGCAACTGCTTGATGGCTTCCGGCTGATCGCTGCGGGTCGGAAAGGTCGCCACATGCCTCTGCTGCTCGAACTGCGCCTGCCACAGCGCGGTCACTTCCGGATCAGCGAGATCCGACTTGCTCAGCACCTTGATGCAGGGTGTGTCTCCGCGCAGGCGGGCAATGGCCGGATTTTCACTGGAGTGCGGAATGCGGGCGTCGAGGATCTCGATCAGCAGATCGACCTGCGGCAGCAGCTCCAGCATGTCTTTCTGGGCTTTGTGCATATGCCCCGGGTACCAGTGAATCGTCATTCTGTGGGGCCTTGGAGACGTTGGCAGGAGGTCTTGCGGTGTCGGGAGATGGCGCGGGACCAGCGGGTGAAGTGAATCGCCCTATTCCCTGATCTTCGGTGGGTGCCGGCCACATCTGCCCCGTATCCCTATCGTAAGCGATTGATGCGGCGTTGCGAGTTGGCGATGGCCACAGTGCAGTGCAACTGACTGCCCTGGAGGGCGCCGCGCTGCGGCGCCGCTTTGGACCCGCAGAAGATCAACAGCGGCCGCGCGGGCGCGCGGCCCTCCCCAATGCGACGCCAATCCAGCCTGATCGCTCAGTCATCATGACCCAGATGAGCTTCCACGGTGGCGTGACGGCAAATCAATCACTTGCGATTGTTGTTCAAGGAGATCTCAGCGAAGCCGTCGCGTCACTGCCGGTTGACGGAAGTTCCAAAGGGAGTACAACCCCTGTTCTGAGCCTGCATCGCGACCATCAACCGGCGGACAAGATAACGATGAGCAGCATCCGGCTTTTCTTGGCAGCAGCAGACACGTGACGCCGTTGCTTGCGGACAAGCGGGAACTGATCCGCTCACTGACGGTGATTCCGGTCGCCGCAGTCGCACTGGCAAACATCATCGGCACCGGGGTGTTTGTCAAAGCCCGAGTCATGACCTGCAACGTGGGTAGTCCCGGGATGGTGTTGTCGGTCTGGCTGGTGGCCGGTTTGCTGACACTGTGTGGCGCGCTGGTGTATGCCGAATTGGGCGCGATGATGCCCAAGCCGGGCGGTGAATTTCATTTTCTCAGCGCCGCTTTCGGCAAGCGCGTTGCGTTTATCTACGGATGGACCAAGTCCATTGCTCTGGGTGCTTCCGCTGCTGCGCTGGCAATCCTGTTTGTGGTGTTCCTGAACGACCTGACCGGCGGCACACTGCCGCCGACGGCCGTCAAGCTGCTGCCCTTGCTGATCATCGGGTTTTCCATGGGCCTCAATCTCCTGAGCACACGGTCCAATGGGCACACGACGACGGCATTGACGGCACTCAAGATTGCTCTGGTGCTTTTCGTGGCCATCGGCGCCTTCATTCTGGCCGACGGTAACTGGGGGAATTTCGCGCTCGCTGGCGCCGCCGGCACCTGCGAAGGCGTTCCGGAGAGTGCGAAACTCGGCATACGCGGATTCGGCGCCGCGATGCTGGGCGCACTATGGGGCTACAACGGCTGGGCCACGATCGCGGCCATGGGTGGCGAGATCAAGGATCCGGCGCGCACGGTACCGCGCGCCCTGATCGGCGGCACCCTCACCGTGATGGCGCTTTATCTGATCATCAACGCGGCCTATTTCTATGTACTGACGCCGCTGGAGGTCGCCAGTGTGCCGAAGTCGTCATCGGTGGCCTTTGAGGCGGCCACGCGATTCCTGGGCCCGGGCGTGGCCGCACTGATGTCTGCCGGGCTGATGATCTCTGCCTACGGCACCCTGCACACCACGATGCTCGCTGGCCCGCGCATTCCATTCGCCCTGGCACATGCCGGGTATCTGCCGTCCAGTCTGGCTCGCATTTCAGCCAATGGGGTGCCCGCGGTGGCGGTCGTCCTGGTGGGATTGTGGTCGATGGTGCTCAGTGCATCGGGTACTTTTGACATCCTGACGGACATGTACATTTTCGTGCTTTGGATATTCTTCGGACTGAACGGCGCTGCCTTGATCATCCTGCGCGCGCGCCAGCCGGATGCCGACCGACCCTATCGGGTCTGGGGTTATCCCTACGTGCCCGTCATCTTCATTCTGGTCACCCTCTATCTGCTGGTTAACACGCTCATGGCCACCCCCACACGGGCCCTGGCCGGCGTGGGTCTGATCATCATTGGCCTGCCCGTCTACGAGTATTTCTCTAGGCGCGAGGTCAAGACGGCGAGGTAGCTCAGATGGGCAGGGCTTCATTGGGAGCCATCGGTTTCGGCCCGACACTGCCCACGGGCCATGAACTCCCGGCGTCATTGCGACCCCGGACTTGATCCGGGGGAAGCAATCCAGACACATAGCCGCAGAAGCACTGGATTGCTTCGTCACTGCGTTCCTCGCAATGACGCATCAACATACGGTTCGTGGATCACCAACTGCACCCGCCTGCCGAATCAGCCGGCGGCAGGGTAGTTGAAGGACGATCCGATACCGAGCGGAATGCCGAGCGCCCAGAAGCCGATCAGGAACAGCGTCCAGCACACCAGCAGGGCCACCGAATACGGCAACATCAGGGCCAGCAGACTGCCGATGCCGCTGGCTTTCACGTACTTCTGGCAGAACACCACGATCAGCGGAAAATAGGGCATCAGCGGGGTGATGATATTGGTGCTGGAGTCGCCCACCCGGTAGGCGGCCTGGGTCAGATCCGGTGAAACACCCAGTTGCATCAGCATGGGCACCATGATCGCGCCGATCAGTGCCCACTTTGCGGATGCCGAGCCCACCAGCAGATTGACGAAGGCCGACAGCATGACGATGCCGACCAGGGTCAGGGCGGTAGGCAGGCCCATCGTTTGCAGCAGATTGGCGCCCTTGATCGCGAACAGCACGCCGATGTTGGACTGGCTGAAAGCGTAGATGAACTGGGCGCAGAAGAAGGCCATGACGATGTAGTAGCCCATGCCGCTCATGGCCTTGCTCATACCGGCAATGACGTCACGGTGGTTCTTGACGGTGCCGGCGACGTAGCCGTAGACCACGCCCGGGATCAGGAAAAAGATGAAGATCAGGCCGACGATGGACTGCATCACCGGCGCCGCCCCGACCAGCAAACGGCTCTGGCCGGGCGGCACCTGCTCGGCAGGCGCAGCCCATGGCGTGGCTTCCGGCAACAGCGTCAGCACGAACAGGCCGGCGGCGACGAGCATGGCAATCAGGGCGGCATTGAGGCCGCGCTTCTCGGCAGGTCGCAGCTCCTCCATCGTCGGCATCTGCGACTTGTCACCATCGACAACCGCCGACTTCAGTCGCGGCTCGATGATTCGGTCAGTGATGAACCAGCCGATGAGGATGACCAGAAGGCTGGATGCGGTGGTGAAGAAGTAGTTGTTGAGCGGATTGACCTGCACGCTGGCGTCGGTGAGATGCGCCGCCGCCTGACTCAGACCGGAAAGCAGTGGGTCGAGGCTGGACGGCAGGAACAGGGTCGCGGAGAAACCCCCGGACACGCCCGCAAATGCCGCCGCGATACCCGCCAGCGGATGCCGACCTGCGGCGTAGAAAATCACCGCGCCGAGCGGGATCACCAGCACGTATCCGGCGTCCACAGCCACATGACTGAGGATGCCCACGGCGATCAACATCGGTGTCAGCAGTGCCGCAGGAGTGAGGCCGAGGATACGTCGCAGACCGGCATTGATGAATCCGGTGTGCTCGGCGACGCCCAGACCCAGCATTGCCACCAGCACAACGCCCAGCGGATGAAAGCTCACGAAGGTACTGACCAGCTTGGCCATGAAGGTCGTCAGCGCATCACCACCGAGCAGATTGACGATCCTGATCGGCTCTCCACTGCGCGGATCCAGTTCGCTGAAGTTCACGCCCGACAGCATCCAGGAGCAGGCCCAGACCACGAACATCAGAAAGAGGAACAGCACGGCTGGATCAGGCAACTTGTTGCCGACCCGCTCGACCTTGTCGAGGAAACGAAAGACGAGCCCAGGCGGCGTCGCGGCAGAAGGCGACCTCGTGTCGGTCATGTTCGAACCCCGTGGATCAGTCGATGGAAGGCGCAAGAGGGCCCGAGGATGCCGAGTCGCGGGCATGGATTTCGTGAGCGCCAGTCGTACTCGCTGTGTATCCCTGTCGCAAGCCATGGATGCGGCATTCGAGCCAGCGACGGCGAACATGCAGAGCAAGTCGCTGCTTTGGTGGGCGTCGCGCTGCGGCGCCGCCTTGCACAGGCAGGACACCAACAGCGGCCGCGCAGGCGCGCGGCCTTCGGTAATTCGGCTCCGATCCAGCCTGATCGTTCACCGCGCCGCGCACCGGACGGCGCATGTCACACCGGTGGGTGGCGCTGGTGCCAGGGCGTGCTTTGCTCATAGGCATGGCCGATCCGGCACAACATCGCCTCGCTCAGGGCACTGCCCGCCAGCTGCATGGTGTACGGCAGGCCTTGCCCGGAGACGCCGCAGGGCAAAGCCAGGGCGGGCGTACCGGCAAGATCGTGGGGAAAGGTGAATGAGGTGACGGGCTTGTCCAGACCCTGCGCCAGGTCTCGCTCTCTGCGGGCCTGATTCCATTCGCTCATGGAGCCGTACTGCAGCCCCGGCGCCACGGCAAAGGGCGCGCCCGCGGCCGGACTGAGGATGGCATCGACGCTGGACAGCAGCGCTCGGAACTGCTCGCTGAAGCGGGCTCTGATCTCACGGGCGGCCGCCAGCTGCGACTCGCTGATGCCGGCGCCAAAATCCAGGAACTCCCGGAAATAGGCGCCGTACTCGTCGGCCCGCGCCGGATAGTGCTGCCGATGGGCCTGAACGGCTTCGGCGGCACAAAGGACGGGCCATACCGGGAGCACATCGCTCAAATCGGGCATCTGCACCTCGACGATGATCGCGCCCAGACTCTGCAGATGCTCCCTGGCCGCGTCGATCGCGCGGGCGAGGCCGGGATCGACCCCGTCAAGGGCGTAGGCTCGATCGAAGCCGATACGGACACCGGCGAGGCCCGCATCCAGTTGCCCGACGATATCCGCGACCGGGGCGCGCAGCGACGTGGGATCGTTGGGATCGTAACCGGCGATGGCTTCCAGCATGATCGCCGCGTCGGCAACGCTGCGGGTCATCGGACCGATATGGTCGAGCGATTCCGCCAGCGGCAGGACTCCGTAGCGGCTCACCCGGCCGTAGGTGGGTTTCAGGCCCACGGTGCCGTTGGCCATGGACGGAAAGCGGATCGAACCGCCGGTGTCGGTACCGATGGAGGCAAAGCACAGTCCGGCAGCGGTGGCGATCCCGGAGCCGCTGGAGGACACGCCGGCCCAGAGTTCGTCGCCCCAGGGATTGAGCGGCATCGGGAAATCTCGGTGGTATCCGACCATCGCACCCTCGGTCAGGCTGAGCTTCCCGAGCAGGATCGCCCCCGCCGCCTCCAGCCTGGCCACCACCGTGGCGTCGTAGTCCGGGACAAAATCCTGCAACAGCTTCATGCCGCCCATGGTCGGCACACCTTGGCTGTAGCAGAGATCCTTCACCGCAATCGGCATGCCATGCAGCGGCCCCCGATAGTGGCCGGACTGAATCTCGCGCTCGGCCGCGCTGGCGGCGGCGAGAGCGCTGTCGGCCATCACCCGTGCGTAACTGTGCAGATGTCCATCCAGTGCCTGGATGCGATCGAGCATGGTTTGGGTGAGCGTGACCGGCGAGAGACGCCTGGACTTGATCAGGGCGGCGACGTCATTCAGGCTCCGATAGTGCACCTCCGACATGGTCACCGGCGCTGGCGGCGGCAGAGGCCGAGATGGCCTGCAGCCTGTTTGCAGCGAGACCACGGCACCGCAGGCCAGCCAGGTGAGCAGATCGCGTCGGGTCAACGGTGCCACGGGTTCCTTACCGGGTGAGTTCTGATCGATCTCGGCCGGGTATCGGTTTGTATCCATGAACTGCGCTCCTCTGGACGAGTGCCTGGGCGGCAATGGCGGCTGCTAGCATCCCGACTGTATCCAATGGCCGCGACAAATGCCCGCCCTCAGCATCGCCATCCATGCCCTGTTTGCCCTGGGTCTGGCACAGGGCATGTTTCTGTCGCTGCAGTTGTGGCGTCTGCGCGACCGCAACCGCTTCGGATACAGCCATCTGCTGCTGGCCCTCGCAGCCTTCATGGCGGTCATGGTGGAACAATGGGTGATTTACGCCGACGGCTGGCGAGCCTGGCCCCATGTGCTGCGTGCCACCGTCTGGATGCCCTTCCTGTTCGGTCCGGGGCTATGGTTGTTCGTGGTCAGTCTGAGCCGACCGCGCGGGCGCTTCGGCGATGCGCTGCATTATCTGCCGGCGGCCATCGCCCTGGCCTATTTCCTGCCATTTTTGCTGCAACCGGGCGCCGACAAGATTGCCTTCGTCCTTGGCACCCATACGATTCCGCTCGAATCGAGTGTGTTCGGTCTGGCCAAGGCGGTGTCACTGTTGTCCTATGTGATCGCCATCCGCTGGCGCCTGCGCCGGCAGTCCGGGATCGCGGACAATCCGCTGACACGCCGCTTTGCCCTCGTGACCGATGTGTTCCTGCTGTTTCTGTTCGGGCTGCTCGGCACCTTTGTGGCCGAACATCTGGTCGGCGATCTGCAGATTCCCTCGGATGTGCTCGCGGCGGTTGGCTTCAGCCTGTTCATCTATGCCGTGAGTCTGATCGCGGTGGCTTACTGGCGCGATTTTGCGCTGTCGCTGGCGCCACCGCCGACAGCCGAGAATCCTGAGCTCGCCGAGCCTGAGATCGATGCGGACCCGGCCGCACCGGCGCGCAACCGTCTGCTGGACGAGGACAGCACGGCCAAGCTCTACCAGCATGTGTGCACCGAGGTTCGTTCACGCCGGCTCTATCGCGAACCGGGTCTGAAGATCGATGATCTGGCTGCGGCCCTGGAACTGCCGGTGCACTATCTGTCCTATGCCATCAATTCCGAGTCGGGTCGCAATGTGCAGTCCTGGCTGAATCAGCTGCGGGTCGCGGAAGCCATGGAGGCCCTCGCCAGCGCCGATGCCGATTCGGTGTTGGCGGTCGGGATGGCCGCCGGCTTCAACAGCAAGGCCTCGTTCAATCGGGCCTTTCGTGCCGAAACCGGGGTGTCACCGGGCGAGTTTCGCGCCCGGAGCAGGGCTCAGATCGCAAACTGAGGCGCCATCCGGTCGCCAAGACCCCAATCTGGGCCTCCCTCAATATCGTCGGAGCCCCGGATGAATCCCTTCCTGCTGTCGCTGATCGCCCTGTTGCTCTGTTGCCTTGCTGGCCCACCCCATTCCCACGCCGCAGCAACACCTGCCCCTGCCTCCATTGCTGAACTGATCGCCCATGCCGACGCTGCCTACGGCAGCGACGACTGGGCCGAATACGCGCGCATCTACGGCGAATTGAGCCACCAGAGCCCGGACAAGGGCGAATACTGGTATCGCCTGGCGCGGGCAGAACAGGCGCTGGGGCATCTGGACGCCGCTGCGGCCAGCTACCAGCGCGCGCTGGACTGCGGTTACCTCGCCGCCCGCACGCTGCTGCGACTGTCCAGCCTGGAGGCCAGCCGCGGCCATGCGGAACTAGCGGTAGCGCTGTTCGAACAGGCCCGCGCCCATCATCTGGCCAACGCCGAACAGGCGCTGCAGGAAGATCCCGCACTGGCGGCCTTACTCGGCGATCAGCGATGGCGCGCGCGTCTGTTTCCGCGACTGGACGATGGTGCCGATGACCTCAGCCGTTGGCGCACCGACCTCGACTTTCTGGAACAACGCCTGCCCGAAACGCATTGGGATCTTTTCGGACAGGTCAGCGCCGATGCCTGGCGCGCCGAGCTGCAGCAACTCAAGGCCGATCTGCCCAGACTGGAGAACTGGGAGCGCTCGGTGCGCCTGATGCGCTGGGTGCGCCTGGGCCAGTCCGGCCATACGCTGCTGATACCGCCCTTTCAGGGCGCTGATGCCTTCCATCTGGCGCCGATCAAGCTGGCCTGGTTTGGCGACGGGCTCTATGTGCAGGCCGCGCCAGTGGCGCACTCGGACCTGGTCGGACAGCGGGTACTCAAGCTCGGCAAAGCCACGCCCGAAGCCGCGCTGGCCGCGCTGGAAGCGCTGGTGCCACATGAGAACGACTCCGCCCTGCGCCAGTTCTCGCCGGTCTTTCTGGCCATACCCGAGTTGCTCAAGTTTCATGGCTGGCTGGAGCAGCGCGAGTTCCTCGATCTGCAACTGGTCGATCGCAAGAGTAGGACCCACAGCGTGCGTATCGCGGCGCCGACGCTGACCATGGCGACACTGCAGGCACAGATCGAGTTCCCCGAAGGCCCAGCCGACTGGATCCGGGCGCGCGCGGCCAGCACCCGACCGGCGCCCCTGTGGCTGGCACGCAGCAGCGAGAACTACTGGTTCGAGTCACTGCCCGATCAGCATCTGATCTATTTCCAGTTCAACACCGTCCGCGACGATGAAGACGAGAGCCTGGAAGCCTTTGCCGCGCGCCTGCAGACGGCACTGGCGGCCGACGACAGCGAAGGTCTGGTGATCGATCTGCGCCACAACCGCGGCGGCAATGGAGAACTGCTGGAGCCCTTGCTGCAGGCATTGATTGCCACACCCAGGCTGCATCAGCGAGGGCGCCTGTATGTGCTCATCGGTGGCCGCACCTTTTCGGCCGCAGCGCTGTTCATCGGCGATCTGGAACGCCAGCTGGCGCCGATCTTCGTCGGCGAACCGTCGGGAGCGGGCCCGGTGCACCTGGGAGAGGACAACATGATCCTGCTGCCGAACACCGGTCAGGTGGTACTGGCCGCCAGTCGATTATTCGTGCACTCCTTCTCCGACGACTATCGCCGCGCCATCGCGCCGGATCTGGCCGTGCAGCCGCGATTCGCCGACTATCGCGACAACCGTGATCCGGTGCTGGAGGCCGCGCTGCTCGACTGGCGCGCAGGCCGCAAACGGCTCGAAACTCGCTAGCGCCTGCGCGCGGACTTCGACACATAGTAGGTGCCGAAGACGATGTCCCACAGCGGTGAGGTCACGCCGAAATTGTGATCGGGGTGGTGGTGGTGGATGTGATGATTGGCCGCCCAGCGACGACCCAGTCGATTCCGGAATCGGGCGCGATGGATCCAGTCATGGCATAGCCCGTAGGCACAGTAGCCACCAGCGATGCCGCCAGTGAACAGCAACGCGTCGCTGAGCGGCATCAGTTTGGAGAACAGCGCGGCCAGCACCACCAGGAAGATCGGTGGCAGGAAGAAGGGCAGCGAACCGATGCCGGTCGGATCCTGGTGGTGCCGGCGGTGACCACGTTCCATCGCCTGCTCGGGCCCGTGGAAAAGCCAGCGGTGGAAGCTGTACTCGATCAGGCTGAAGAGCAGCAGACCCGCCATCAGGGTGAGAGCCGCGGAGATCGGATGGGTGTCTGGACGGGCCAGCCCCAGGCTGACGAAGCCCAAGCACATGCCCACGTCAGCGACCAGCGCAGCACGCTGGTTGGCTTTGGTGACAGCCAGCCGCTCGAAGCCATCGAGTATCGCATCGGCCCAAGCTATCCGTATTCCCGGAGACGACATCTGCAATCCATCCTGCTGCGGCCAGGCCGCGTACCCGGGCATGCTGAGCCCAATCACTAGTGTAGAAAACCAGCGCATTGCATTGCATCGCTGGATGAATCCAGGAAAACGGCCAGCGCCGGGAACGCGGTGACTGCATCCGCCAGCGACACCATGGCAGAGCTTGGAAAGCCCGACGCGGTTGCCCAGCGGGGCGCCGCGCCCCTATTCGAGCGCGGAGGGTACCTTGCCGATCGCGAGTCAATGCCCGGAAGGCGCCGTCCCGATGTCGGCTGCAGTCTCGTCGGTCAACCAACGCAGGGTGTTCAGTACGAACTGCTTCCAGTCGTAGCCTTCGGCATTCATGCCCAAACGCACGCCGGTTGCCTTGATCTTCATGGCCACAAAACCGTTGGAATCGCCCAGCGCGACTACTTTCCCGCGCCCCACCCTGCCCGCCAGCGCCTGCGAATCTCCCATGCCCACCGGGCCGACGCCGGTCGGGTGTACGGTGTTCACCGCAGTCGGTGCCAGTGTCAGCAGCCTCACATAGTTCTTGCCGCTGAGCGAACTGCCGCCATAAGTGGACAGCGCCGTGATCTGCTCAGCGGCAGAGCGCCCCTGCGTGATCGGGTGGTCGGGATTGAGCAGGCCATTCTCGCGGGAATACACAATCCAGGCTGGCTTTCCCCCCGTCGGATTCTGATGCTGCTCATCGATGACATAGCCCACGCTCGATTCGATATCGAATCGCGCCAGCAAGGGATTGATCGCCTGATCAAAAGGCGCATGTTCGCTGAACACCAGCAGCGAACCGCCCGCTGACACCCACTCGTACAGGCGCTCGATCTCGCTCGGGCTGAAGGTGCTTTCGTCCGTCACTTCCGTCTTCGTGCCGAACTCAAAAGGCAAGGCGGTGATGATGACCACCAGATCCACCGGGTCGAGATCGGTCTGGTCCAGGGACTGCTTACCGACGCTGACCTTGAAACCGTCGGCCCGCGCGACCGCAAGAAAGGGCTCGATGAATCCTTCTTCCACAAAGACGTTCTGATGGAAGCCGTCGACGAGGATGGACGGACCGGTGCCGGCCGCATGGCGCGGTTGGACCACATCGGCCTTGAATTCGCTGTCATTGCCGAGCGGCCAATCGTACGCGGCGGATGCGGTGCTGGCCCAGAGCAGCGCAGTCAGGACAAGGCTGATCGCTTTCAAGGGAGTCCTCCATTCTGGCCATGGGAGAGGCAAGCGGCGCCGGACCCAGTCCCGACCGCGGACTGGACGCTCTGCAGGGTACGTCGGCGACCGCGGATACACACGGATTATTTGCCAGGAACGATGCGGAGCGGGAATCTGCCCGATCCTGTATCGACAGGTCATCGCGAAGTCGTAGGTTGGGCTAAGGCCGCAGGCCGTGCCCAACAAGGGCAAGGGTGTAGGTTCGGCCAGGGCCGCAGGCCGTGCCCAACAAGGGCGCACCTGGATGACCTTAACGGAATCCTGTCCAAAACAAGCCATGTCGGGACTCTGCGGACCCGCAATTCGCATCAAACAAAGCATGGGCATGGCACACGAAGGCGATGACGCGCACGGGTGCGAGCCATGCCCTGACAAAAACGGTCAATCCGGCCGCTCGCAAACCTGGTCATTGCACGCTTGCGAACGCGCCTGCGCCCGCCGCGCCAGCCACTCCACCAGCCAGCCGAAGGCGGTGGTGAAGCCGATGCGCGACAGCAGCATGCGATGGCGGGCAATCCACGGATAGACCCAGTCCCAGAAGGGCCGCAACACCCGGTTTGACCACAGTCCGGCAATGGCATCGATGCCAACCGCACGATAGGCCAGCACGAACACATCGACACCGATGAACCAACGCCCCTCGGCGTCGCGGGCATGGATCAGGGTCATCAGCTGCGGCACCTGGAAACCGGCACGCTCGACTTCGGGATCACGAAAATCCGGGGCCGAACAATCGACCAATCGCAATTGCTCGCGCCGATCATGCTCGCGCAGGGTGTGCATCTCCTTGCGGCACAGCGGGCAACTGGCGTCGTAATAGATCGTCAGCGGCATGGCGGCTGTCAGTGCACTCACGGGATTTCCCCTACCATTGCACCGTTCCGAAGCCGTTCGAAACGCGGCTGCTCACCGGTCTCGATCATCGCGCCCTCTCGAAACCCTGATGGATGTAGGCAATGGCGGCCTCGTGTGCGGCGAGTTTGCCGGAGACCTTGAGCCAGGTGCCTACATCGTGGCCTACCGATGGGTTCATGAAACTGTCGACGCTGACGCCATCCTCGCGCAGCTTGCGCACGAACAGCTCCTGCTCGGCCCGTGGGGCTTCGTACTCGCCGTAGATGCTGAAGGTCCTCGGCATGCGCGACAGATCCTCCGCCCACAAGGGCGAGCCCAAGCGACTCCGGGCATCGTCCTTGCTCTCGAAATACTGGTCCTTGCACTCCGGCCAGGAGGAACCGCCGCCGTCCAATGCAGCGTAGACCAGCAGCAGAAAGGCCAGCTCCGGCGCGTCCGGCTCGTCGGCCAGACGCAAGGCGGCGGCGGCCGCCAGATGGGCACCGGCGCTCTCGCCACCGAGCGCTATCCGGGATCGGTCGACGCCAAGTTCAGGGGCGTGATCCCATACCCAGCGGATGCTGTCGTAGACATCGTCGTGTGCGGCCGGGAACTTGTGTTCGGGCGCCAAACGGTAGTCGATGGCGATGACCTTGGTGTTGCCCTTCAAAGCCAGATAGCGGCTGATCTCGTCATGACTGTCCAGACTGCCCGCTACCCAGCAGGCGCCGTGTACATAGATCAGCAGCGATGGCGGGGTCGCGGCGACCGGGTCATAGATGCGGATCTGGATGTCCCGGTCACCGAGGGTGATGGTACGGTCCTCGATGCTGGCCAGTTCGAACTGGCTGGGCGAGGGGCGCATGGCCTCGACCTGCTGGCGGAAGGCAGCAATGCTCTCCGGCGTCGACAGCCACGCATCTTCGGCCTGAATCGTGAATGCGGCCATGCCGGCGATCAGCATCAGCATGATTCGTTGGATCATGGGCATCGCCACTGCGTCGGAATCGGACCCACAGTGTCGACAGGGCGCCAGGCAATAGCAACCGCTTCAGCGAGCTCATTGTCGAAGTGACTTGCGAACGTTGTGAATAAAACGACGCCGTCTGGGTGAGAATGCAGCCATCAGACCGGAGATGAGCTTGCGATGACCCAGAACCCGACCATCCTCTACACCCTCACCGATGAAGCGCCGCTGCTGGCGACCTACGCCTTTCTGCCGATCATCCGCAGCTTCACGGCACCGGCGGGCATTGCCGTCGAGACCCGCGACATCTCTCTGGCTTCGCGCATCCTGGCCGTGTTTCCCGACTATCTGACCGAGGCGCAGAGGGTGCCCGACACCCTGGCCGAACTGGGACAGCTCACGCTCAAGCCCGACACCAACATCATCAAGCTGCCCAATATCAGCGCCTCGGTGCACCAGCTGATGGCCGCCATCAAGGAACTGCAGTCGCAGGGTTATGCGATTCCCGACTATCCCGAGGATCCGAAGACCGACGCGGAAAAGGCCATCCGGCAGCGCTATGCCAAGTGCCTCGGCAGCGCCGTCAATCCGGTGCTGCGCGAAGGCAATTCCGACCGTCGTGCGCCGCTGGCGGTGAAGAACTACGCGCGCAAGCATCCGCACAGCATGGGCGAATGGAGCCAGGCCTCACGCACCCATGTGGCCACGATGAAGAAGGGCGATTTCTACCACGGCGAGAAATCGATGACGCTGGATCGGGCCCGCGACGTGCGCATGGAGCTGCTGACTCCCGATGGCCGGACCGTGGTGCTGAAACCCAAGGTAGCGCTGCTGGCGGGCGAGATCATCGACAGCATGTTCATGAGCAAGAAGGCGCTGACCGAATTCTACGAGCGCGAAATGGACGACGCCCACAAGACCGGGCTGATGTTCTCGCTGCACGTCAAGGCGACGATGATGAAGGTCTCCCATCCGATCGTCTTCGGGCATGCGGTGAAGATCTTCTATCGCGAAGCCTTCGAAAAGCATGGCAAGCGCTTCGAGGAACTGGGCGTCAACGTCAACAACGGCCTGGTCAACCTCTACGACAAGATCGCCACGCTGAACGCCACCGAGCGCGAGGAAATCACCCGCGATCTGCATGCCTGCCACGAGCATCGACCGGAACTGGCGATGGTCGACTCGGCCCGCGGCATCAGCAATCTGCATGCGCCCAACGACGTCATCGTCGATGCCTCGATGCCGGCCATGATTCGCGCCGGCGGCAAGATGTGGGGCGCCGATGGCCGCCCGAAGGACACCAAGGCGGTGATCCCGGAAAGCACCTTCGCCCGCATCTATCAGGAAGTGATCAACTTCTGCAAAACCAACGGCAACTTCGACCCCGTGACCATGGGCACCGTGCCGAACGTGGGTCTGATGGCGCAGCAGGCCGAGGAATACGGCTCGCATGACAAGACCTTCGAGCTCGCCGAGGCCGGCGAAGCCCGCATCGTCGACATCGCCACCGGTGAGGTGCTGCTGGTACAGCAGGTCGAGACCGGCGATATCTGGCGCATGTGCCAGTGCAAGGACGCACCCGTACGCGACTGGGTCAAGCTGGCCGTGACCCGGGCGCGCAACTCCGGCATGCCCGCACTGTTCTGGCTGGATCCCTATCGCCCGCACGAAGCCGAGTTGATCAAGAAGGTGCAGACCTACCTGAAGGACCACGACACCACCGGTCTGGACATCCAGATCATGTCGCAGGTGCGCGCCATGCGTTACACGCTGGAGCGCGTGGTGCGCGGGCTGGACACCATTTCCGTCACCGGCAACATCCTGCGCGACTACCTCACCGATCTGTTCCCGATCATGGAACTCGGCACCAGCGCCAAGATGCTGTCGATCGTGCCGCTGATGGCCGGCGGCGGCATGTACGAAACCGGCGCCGGCGGCTCGGCGCCCAAGCACGTGCAACAATTGGTCGAAGAAAACCACCTGCGCTGGGACTCCCTCGGCGAATTCCTGGCGCTGGCCGTTTCGCTCGAGGATCTGGGCTTCAAGACCGGCAACGAGCAAGCCAAGCTGCTGGCCAGGACCCTGGATGCCGCCACCGGCAAGCTGCTCGACAACGACAAATCGCCCTCACGGCGCACCGGTGAGCTCGACAACCGCGGCAGCCAGTTCTACCTGGCGCTGTACTGGGCCCAGGAACTGGCCCAGCAGACCGACAACCCCGAACTGCAGGCGAGGTTCGCGCCGCTGGCGGCAGCGCTCAGCGCCAACGAGGCGAAGATCATCGAGGAACTGACCGAGGTCCAGGGCCAGCCGGTCGAGATCGGCGGCTACTACCACGCAGACCCCGATAAGTGCGCCGCGGTGATGAGCCCGAGTGCGACCTTCAAGGCCGCGCTGGCGATGGTGCAGGGCTGACCGGCGCGACCGGAGGTTGCCCGATGACCGCAAGCTGTCCCCGAAGGCCAGCTTGCGGTCAGGGTGCGCAACGAGAGCGACGGTGTACGAGGCATTTGTAGTGCCGAGCTTGCTCGGCAGGATGTGCGACTGATCTGACATGCAGGAAGAGCCAGGGCCGAAGCCCGGCAGAAGCAGCGGAGCGAGCTCCAATGCTGTCTAGATGGGTGACGGCGAGCAGCGTAGGTTGGGCTAAGGCCGCAGGCCGTGCCCAACGATCTGGCGCATCTTCGTTGGGCACGGCCTGCGGCCTTAGCCCAACCTACGCAAAGCAAACAGTATTGGAGCAAGCTCGAGCAAGCTCCGCTCTACCAAAGCGTCGGTGTACGAGGCTGTGGTAGCCGCATCGTTTGGACACCCGAAAAAATCAGGCATTCGACGGATGCGTCGTCTGCCGAGGCGGATCCGTTTTGTAGTGGCCGAACGGACACGCGAGGAACCCTGCGGTTTGCGCGGCACACCGAAGCAAGCCTCACACCGATTCCGCGCTTTGCTATGATGTTAAGTTCTGTAACGCAATCAGAATGCCATGTTCCTTCGTCACTTGCTGCTACTCGCGGGTCTGACAGTTCCCAATCCGCTTGCGGCAGCGGGCGGAGATGCTGTGCTCTGGCGCAATACGCCCAGTTACTTGCAGGCGCCCAATGCATGTCTCTACTACGGCAATGTTGACCGAAATCGCTGCCCGGATCCGCATGGCTCATTGCTGATTGACGGAGCAACGCCTTTTCCAACACTGCTGACCCAGACCGGCGAGGCAGGTGGTCTGGCATGGGTTGAACCGGATGGATCCGTTCGCTTGAACCTGGCTTCCCAGCGCTACATGGCACAGGCGCTGGCAGCCCGCGCGCTGAGCGATGGCAAGACTCTGATCGTGTCATCCGATCTGTTGTCGGCCGGACACCCGGGCTATTCCCGTCCCCATACTGCCTTGCTCGATAGTGCAGGGAATCTGCTCTGGAATGTCCCGATGGGCGGCTTCCTGAGAATGAAGGACAGAGACAGTCTGTCCGGAAAGATCGAGGAATCACCCGCTAACGGATACCTCTACGCCGCAGTGTATGGGGATCAGTTGCGCATTCAGCGCCTACGACGAAGTGACGGACTGGTTGAGGCGCAAACGCGCTGGGACGGCATCGTCTCTTCGCCGAACAGCAGCAGCGAGAAGTCCAATGCGGCTAACGCGGGACGCCCCTTCGCCATGTGGGTCGGTCAGTCCGGGCTGAACGTCGTGACCCAGAACGTCTGGCTGCGATGGTCATCTGACCTTCAACCGCTATCCGCGGAAAACTGGGCTTCGCGATTGGCGGTCAACACCTCGGTTCGCACCTTCCTGGGCGGCGCGAATAGCGACAATGTTGTCCTGGTCACCATGGGCTCTGACGCCAGCTGTGGATTGCTCAAGCTGGGTCCGACCGGAGCGCCGATCTGGCAACTCTCCATCCCCGAATGCGCTCCTCAGCGGACGCTGGAACGTGACGGGGCCGGGCTACTGGTATTTTCCGGCGTGCTGACTGTGGGCGGGCCGAGCCTGTTTGTCGTGAATGAACTTTCCGGGACGCTGCAGCGCACGATTCCCCTGCCCTACCGGGCCGTACGTCTGGCTGTGGCCGGTAACCGTGCTGCGTGTCTGGCGTCGGTGAGCGAATCCGGCAGCGCCGGACTGATCACGGGCGTAGATATTGATTCCGGCAATCTGGCCTTTCAGCACGACTTTCCGTTCCTCTTCCAGTATCCGGAACCCTACTTCCCCGACGCAATGACGCCGCTGCTGAACACTGATGGACAATCGGCGTTTGCCCTGCATTTTGGAAAGTACCCCTACCCGGCGCCGGGCCTCTTCGTGGCGCACAGCTTGGCGGCTTCGTCTGGCACTATCGTGGCTGAAACCACACCTGCGCCGTTGCTGCTACCCACAACCACCGGAATATTTGCCCCCAGCTCGGCAGGCGTGCTTCAAGGCACCAGGGATCCGACCGCTGATCCCCCGGCCTGGGATCTGTCATTTCGAAACACTCTGAGTGGAAGTGTCCTGTGGCAGCGAAGAATCGATTCGCAATGGGCCACCCTTTCGACGCCTTTGGCGTATGCCAGTCCCGCGGCGACCTTGCTGTTTTCCGCGCGGTTCCTCTCGGGCGGAGCCGCAGGCCATCGAGTTCGGCTGCAGAAGATCGATAACGCCACTGGTCTGGATATTTATGTCGATGAGCATGACTTTGCGGAGGCGCCGGTTGGCCCATTCTTGGCAACACAAACGCCGGAAGGCGCTGTCGTCTATTGGGGCAGTTATCCAACAACCGGCCTTCGGGTTCTCATGTTCAATCCACAAGGCCAGTTGCTTGCGGACCAGACGCGAACTGACCTGAATCGCATGTTCCGAACGGACCAAGGTCGCGTTCTGGGAACTTTATTCGATCTCTATCGAGTAGACGCGGCCACCGGTGCATTGCGAACCATGGGCGCTGCGCCAGCGGGCAATCCACTGCTACCCAACTGGGTGGACGCCACTGACGGCAGCGAGGACCTTTGGACCGTGCGCTCCGTGGCGAACGGTAGCCAGACCCAGGTTCTGATCGACCGGCGTCGCCCGGATGTCGGGATTCTCTTTGAACAATCCCTGACCGTGGCAACCGCGCGTTCGGTCTTCCTGTTCGCCCAGACGCAGCTTCCAGATAGTGATCTAGTGTTCGAATTGCGCACATCGATGTATGAACCCAGCAATCATCAGCGCCGACTCGTTCGGATTGATGCGACCACGGGCAATATCGTCTGGGACCAAGTCGAGCCGCTCTCGCCGGGACTGAGTGCAGGCTGCCGCGCGCTTCTCAAGGGCGCCAACGGTGACCTGCTTTGCGCAGACACCACCTCGGTGCCGAGCTCAGGCAACGCGCTGACGGACTGGGACCCGACCATGAGCTTCGTGCGGCGAATTGACCCATCGACCGGAATTCAGCGCGGAACCCACTGGATCGCTATTGAAACTGAAGCGTTTCGCGATGCATTTCTGACTGATGGTCCTACAAGCCGATCCTTCGACACCACCAACAATCTCGCTTTCGCCTATGTAGGCCCCATGCCGGGTGGGCATGCCTTTGACGCTACCGAGGTAGGAGCGATTCGCCCGCCGCAAGAGTCCCCCGTCATCGGCGATGTTTCCGTGTCCGCCAGAGCTTTGAACGGCAATGTTGAGTTCGTGGTCAGCTCCACGGCCACGGTTCCGATCGCGGATATTGCCTTCGGCGTGGACGCATCGGACAGCGGCGCACTGGGACCCTTCAGCTGCGACGCCGGTGTGCCGACGGCTGCCGACTTCAGGCCCTATGGCGCACGCGGAAGCGTATCCCTTCCTGCCGGAGGGAGCATCCGCTGCACCGCGATCTGGGCGTCGTCGTCACCCGTACCCCTGCGCAATGCGAGGGTCTTTGTCCGCCCCCCTTACGATTTTCTCGACACCGATGCCGGCAACAACTACGCCGAGGCCTTCGGTGATCGATTGCAGCGAGATGGATTCGAGTAGACCGACCAGCCATTGGCATTCAATGCCTGCTGGCCTCACTGGCCAGCGGTATCAACCCGTCGCGCCCACGGGTCATGATCAGCACAGACCAGGAAGCACTGCCAGGTGGCTGACGGACTGCGTTGCCGCCGTGGCAGCAGACCGAACATAAGCAATCCGATTCCGGCCGGTTCGCCAGCGGATCTTCATCTGCGATGATCCTTGCATGGGCGTTCTGTCCAGAGTGCGTCACGGCCAACGCAAAGGTGACGACAGCCCCCCAATAAAAGGGAACAGCGAGTGCCACAACCGGTGAATACAGACAGCTCCAGGGAGAACATCGCCGGGGTCGTGCTGTGGGCCCTGATCGCAGCACTCGTTGCCTGCCTGAATTTCCTGGTTGATCTGGGCCGGACACCCCGGGAGGTCGATCTACACCGGGCCATATCGGCCAGCATGCTCTACGCCTCCATTCCCTTTCTTGTGGCTGTCGGCTTTGCTTGGCTGCGGAAGCCGCGCTCGGCCAAATCCTTCTTCAGGATCGCGGCCGTGCTGTCGATGCTGTCCATTGTCTACATCGGATTCTCGGCGGCGCGTCCGCCGGAGTTCGAGGTACCCTGGACGGGATGGGCGGAGCAACCGTTGGAGGCACCGCCTTTGCCCGCCGATACGGTGGAGCCTGTCGAACTGCCATCGGATTAGCAGACATCGGTGACCAACCACGCTTGCGCCCCACGCTGCAACCTGTCGTCTTTGCCGATGCACTCGACACGTCATCGCACTTGGAATGGGCTTGTGCACAGCGACTCTTGTGCCCCAGGAATTGCTTGATGGATCAGGCGCCATCGAATTCCTGGCCCCATCGCTGCCCTTGACCACTCCGCCATTTCAACGGCCTCTGAGCCACAAGCGAGGAAACTTCTGTGATCGCCAATCTGGTTCGGGGAACGCAACAGCAACTCGCCTTCGCCGCCTTGTGCGGCTGGTTGCTGATGAGCTCATCGCCGGCATGGGCCGGCGACATCCACAAGTGCGTGGATGAACAAGGCAGTGTGAGCTACTCCGACAAGCCCTGCTCGGGCACCGAAACAGCCACCACCATGCCCGAGGTGCGCGGTTCGCCGGCAGATCTGCGCTGGCCCGCGTCGCAGGCCCCCAGCCCGGTGCAGGCGCAGTGCGCAGCCGACCGGCAGGCCATGCGCGAGAAGACCGTTCCTCTGAGCGAACTGGAGAAGGTCAAGAACCGCATCCAGGGATGTCTGCTTCTGGAGATGCAGGAACTGGAGCGCCAGGCCCAGGCAGACCGGAAAGCCGAGGCCGAAAAGCGCCAGGCAGAAATCGCGCGCATGAGCCCGAAATGCCAAGCGCGATGGCAAGAACTCATCGATCTGCAAGTGACCATGGAAACGCCCGACGAAATCAATCGCTACATCAAGCTCGGCGATATCTATCGGCGCAAATGCGAGAAGTGAGCGGGCTCCGGATCTGGCTCGGAGCGGCTACCCGGAGGGACGCGCGCCTGCGCGGCCGCTGTTGATCTTCGATCAACTCAGAGCGGCGCCGCAGCGCGGCGCCCTCCGTTGCAGCCGCCGGCCGTGGCCAGACATCCGGACTCATCATGGCATCAGCGGAAACCGGCACGGCGGTCTGCGAAATCCAGCCGCTATTCTCGGAGCATTTACCGACCCGAGAAGCCAGGATGCCCAGGAAGTCTGCCGCCAGAAAGCTGAGCTGGGGATGGGAGCTTGGGCCCAATCACTGGATGTCGGTGACCTTGCGTCCGAGCGGGTTGCGCTACATCGGCAGCGACTGGGCCAGCCAGTCGGGTGGCGACTACGCCGGCGGCTTCCAATCCCTGGCCGAATTCGACCGCGATGGCGGCCTGCAAGAGATGCCCGTCGCCGTCGCCACCGAAATCGCGCAGTACATCGCCGAGCTGCCGCGCGGACACGCCGTACGCATCGTCATTGTCGGCACCGCCCCTGCTGAAGTGCACTACACCATCGATGACGAGCCTTACCTGCGCAAGGCCGACGCAGTGCTCTTCGATGGCGCGCTCTGGGAAGGCCCGCACCAGATCAGCGGCATGATGATCTTCCCGATCGCCAACAGCCGTCGCCGCCGCAAGCTCAAGTTCAAGCAGCACTTTGTGGTCGCCGCAGCCATGACACTGGAAATCCCGTCGTCAGTGACAGACACGACCGACTGAGCAGCGGCCACGCACCAGCACGAACCGGCGCTTGACATTCTGTAAAACAGAAACACATTATCGTTTTACAGAAACTAATTCGATGATCCTCATGGTCAAGCTCCCGATCCAGCATCAGCTGTTCATGCTCACGATGTACTACCCGGCGGCACTGTTCTGGCTGGTGCTGTTCGGCTCGGCGGTCAGCGGACACGGATTCTGGCACTGGTCGCTGGTGCCAGTGGCGATGTTGATCGCGCTGGCTGTGACATCGGGATCAGCGCAGCGCACGCCTTCATGGACGTTCTTGAAGATCGGTGTCATCGGCCCGGCCATCTGCATGTCCGCAGTGTGGATGCTGCAGCTGATACTCGGCACCGAAGGAGTGCTGCCGAATCGAAGTAGCCAGCCCCTGGCACTGGTGCTGCTTGGCCTCTTCGCCAGCTTGAGCTGGCAGGCGCTGCGCCGCGATCAGTCTGCCGGCCCTGAGGCACGCCTGCAGCGACTGGGACGGGGACTCAGCCATCTGGCTCGCTTGGGACAGGCGGCGCTCATGATCTACGCGCTGTTGTTCCTGTTGCTGCTGTACGCAGCCGCAGCCGGAACGACGGGAAGCGCCGACAAGTTCGCGGCGCTGGCCGGCGCCACGCTGGCCCCTGACCCGGTGCGCACCACGCTGAACTGGGCCATCGCGCTGCTCCATGCAGGCCACGGCTGGGTGGTCAGCATCGCCATGGGCAGTGTATTCGCGGTGCAATTGTGGACGCTGCAGCAATTGCACGCGCTCGGGCTGAGTCTGCTGCAAGCGGAGCCGCTGTCCGACCATGTGGCAGCGCGTTTGCGCGGAATGGTCTACGGAATCGTGGCCTTTGTGCTCGTCGATGCACTGCTGCCGGGACTGCTCGCCTGGCCATTGCTCGGCACCTTGCATTTGCGCTTCAGCATGGCTTCGGTATTCCTGGGCTGCTGCGGTGCCATCTGTCTGTATGCGATGGCCATCCTGATCGAAGAGGGTTCTCGTGCCGCCGCCGAGAACCGGGCCTTCATCTGAGATGGCGATCATCGTCAATCTGGACGTCATGCTGGCCCTGCGCAAGATGCGCTCCAAAGACTTGGCCAGCACCATCGGCATCACCGAGGCCAACCTGTCCCTGCTGAAACAGGGTCACGTCAAAGGCGTGCGCTTCGATACGCTGGAGGCCATCTGCCGAGCGCTCGAATGCCAACCCGGCGACCTGCTGGAATACCGCCCGGATGACAGCTCAGCCCCGCCAGCGAAGTGAGACGGGGCAATCGTGTCATTCGCGCAAAACGGAACCCGCCCGCCACAGAAAGTCAGTCCTGGCGAGAAGATTGAGCAGGCGGATTCCGCCGTGGGAACCTGAAGGCTGACAAAGGCCGACCTGATCTCTGACCGGGTTGGAAAGACCAGACCTGTCCGGTATTGTATCAAAGTGCAAATTAACCGGAATGGCCTGTGAGAACTGCTGGATTTCTGCTCTTGTGTGCGCTGTCGCTGGACGCGTTTGCCCAGTATTCCTCGCAACAACTCGTAGCCCATTGGCCGGCGACGCCGAGGCCCATGCTGGGCCGTTCCCATGCCTTGCTGAGCGGACCAGGGTCCAACGAGTACCGGATCGTCAGCGCCAGTGGGACATTGCATCTGGCTAGAGGCAACTGGGGCGAGAGCCCTGAGCTTGCGAATCCCGAATCCAGCTTCGCCGTGTCTGCAGGTACCCGCACGATTGGAGTGGTTGCCGTCGATGGTTCGACGACGGTGCTGTCCAACTGCCGCTTGCTACGTTACGACGCTGACTTTCGGCCTGTGTTCAGAACTGGTCCGCTGCAGCTGACCACCCTCCAGGACCCAGGTTGCCATGCCTTGGCCACGTCCGCCAGCGGCACCACCTACGTGCGCGACAGCGGCAATGGTGTGCTGGTGATCGACGCTGCCGGCGTGCAGCAAAATCCGCTACCCCTGCCCTTGCCTGGCGGAACTGATCTGGACGCCTACGCCATGGTCACGGTCGGCGACCGTGTCGTGGTCGCCGGCAGCGCCAGCAACCAGCGCCCCTGGATAGGCCTCGCCAATGCAGCGGGGCAACTGCTCTGGAGTCATGTGATCGACACCCCCGACGGCATCGGTTGGTCGGCACGGCTGGCGAGCGAAGGCGGCGAAATCCACGCGCTGTTCGCAACGGCTGATCCCGGCGGTGCAAGGGTCCTGCTGCGGCGCTACGATGTCGATGGCAATGAACTGCCAACGGGACACCCCGATACCGTGGTTTCCGATTTTCCAGGCACACGCCTGAGCGTGCGCGGCGGCAGTACAGTGATCAGTACCAACGATGGCCGTTTGTTGCGGTGGCGCACGGGACAGCCGGCACCTTCCCTGATCGAGGCGCCGGGTTCGACCAATTTCTATGGCTTCGACCTGGACGCTGCAGGGCGGATGTTTGCCATCGCCGAGCAACAAGTGCTTCGCTACGAGTCGGATGGCAGCCTCGGCGCCGTGATCAACACCGGCCCCACGCTGCGTCCGCTGCAGCTGGCCGCGATTGACGGCAACAAGATCGTCGTATCAGCCTGGCAGGACAATTTGGGGCAGCTGGGTATCGCCCAATTTGGCGCCGATCTGGCCCTGCAGCGCGTTGATCCTTTGATGGGTGTGCCCCAGGTCGCGCTCTCGCACTATGCAGAAAGCGGCGCGCAGCGCTACTTGATTGCCAGCGACTATGAAACCGAGGCCGGCCGCGTCAACTCGCTCTTGATCGCAACCGACGCCAAGGGTCGCGAGCTCTGGCGTCGGAACGGCGATTTCAGCATTCTGGCTGCCGATACCGATGGCGTGTGGACCATCCGCGACCAGACCGCAGTGCGTTTTGCTGCCACCGGCGAGGAGCTCGGAAGCCAGGACCTGACCGCATACGTGCAAGCGGGGCAGTTCCCGCGCCTGCATGCAGGGCAAGCGGGTGAGGCTTTCCTGGACAGCAACGTGGTGCCGGGGGCGCCGGGCGAATGTAGAGTGATCGTGGTGACCGTCGCGGGCCTCAATCCGCTGGCCAGCGGCCCCTGCGGTGGGCAACGTGCGGTCAGCCTCGATGGCGAACTGTTGAAGATCTACCAGGGCGCGCTGGTGCGAACGCGCCGCGACGGAACGCAGCGTTACTCGGTGCCGCTGATAGACGGCGAGAGCAGCTTCTTGCCTCAGGCCGATGGTTCCGCCGTGCTGCTCGGGATGTCCAACTGGCGACTGATCTCGGCAACCGGCGAGGTGCGCTGGTTGCTGCCGCGCTCAACGGCACCGAATACGGTCGACGGGCTGTTTCTGGGTTCGGAGTTTGTCTATCGCGTGTTCGGGTCGGCGCCGGTCATGGTCAGCAAGCATCGACGGTCTGACGGTGTCCTCCTTGGCGAAACCCAGCTCGGCCACGTCGGCCCTGAGCTGTTGAACATTGGCGCTGGGCGGGTGGATGCGGAGGGTCGTCTGCTGCTGGTCGGCGAGGATCGGATCGACAATGACAACTGGGTACTCACCACGCATGTGGTCGAGGCCGATCTTTCGCTGCGCGTGCCGCAGGTTTGGGCGCGCGGTGCGAGCAATGTACGTGGCGTCTGGAGCGACAATGGGGCCGTCTATGCGGCAATTGCTTCGCCGCTGGACAACCGCCAGACCCGACCCGCGATTATCCGTGCAGCTGGCGAAATCTGGGTCGACGGTTTCGAGGATTGAGCGGCCAGCTGGCATCGTAATAGACCTTCAGTGGCAAGCTCGCAGTCAACGTACTCATCTGTTCAGTGCTCTCAATTCCAAGGCCACGGTCCGCGGCCGCGCTCAGGCCCAAACTCCAGCGGGTTGTGGTTGTGCGTGCCGCCGCCGCTGAGCACGGATCCGAGCATGCACGCGGCATGCAAGGGCAGATAGAAAGGACCCAGAACTTCAGCCTGGCGCGTATGCAGACTTTCCTCAAGGGTCGTGGCAATCCCGAAGCGGTTGAGCGCCGGGCAGCCATCGCTGCGACTGTGACAGCCGGCACCGTAGACATGCACATGCCCCAGCGACATCGCCGTGGGCATCAGCCAGGCGGGCATGTTGACGAAGTACAGAATCCCGCGGGCTGGATCGCGCAGCGGATGGGCGCCAAACAACATTCCAGTGCCGCCCAGGCACAAGCCCACCAGGCTGTTGGGCGACGCCCAGAGTTTCAACAACCAGGTCCGCACTGCTTGATCTCCATGGTCGGGTCGGTTCATTTTTCAGGCTCCGCGAAGCCTGCATGAATGTATGCAATCGCGGCCTCGTGCGCTACCAGGCTGCCGGAGACCTTGAGCCGCTTGGCGCTGCCTCAGAATGGCAGTGGCGCGATCGTCCCCAGCAGGTACCCGATCGGAATGCTGTCGACACTGCCGAAGGGTCCGAGACTGAGTTGCTGGCCGTCGCTGCTGCGTATCACGTACAGCTTCTGGTCGCTCGGGCGATAGACGGCGATATCGTTCTTGCGATCGAGATCGACGTTGATCGACACCGGGAAGTCGCCAGGCAGACCCCAACTGATGGGCGTTCCGTTCGGAAACAGGTACCACTCCCACGCTGTCGCGGTCTCACGCGCAACCATCAAGCCGAACTGGTTGCCGCTGCTGCCCGCAGTCCAGTTGCCGAGCACCAGACGGTCGCCCAGCACGCCCCAGGCTGGCCCACCCAGCCCGATCGGCGTCAAACTCAGCGGATCAACCACGAACTGGATCAGGCGCATGTTGCCATCGATGCGCTGCGCGTAAAGGGTGATCTCGTCGGCGCCATTCTGGTCGGCGTCCTGGCCGGCACCAAAGCCGATGTTGGCCGACGTGTGATTGGCCGGATCGTAGGCGCGCGGATCGATGATCAGGTCGCGCAAGGCGTAGTCACGACTGAACAGGATGCGAGCGTAGTACCTCGGCTGACCGCCGAAGTCGCCGAGAAATGCCATTGCCAGATCGGTGATGCCGTCGCCGTCGTAGTCGCCCGGAATCGGGAAGTGCGGTGTGCTGGCCCAGTCACCCGGCAGGGACAGCGAGCGGCCGCCGCTGCCAGTGGTGAAATTCAGCGTGCCGGTGCTGGCATCCCAGAAGCCGAGGTTCAGGCGCGAGCGACCGCCAAATCGGCCCGGGTAGGCTTGCGTGTTGGGGCCGACGCCGAAAGCGACCGGCCCGAAGTCTTGCGGCGGGTCAAACTGACGGATGCTCCAGTCGGGCGCGCCGGTGTAGTCGAGCAGCGTCAGCGGGCTGCGCGTGGGACTCTCGCTGCCGCCGTTCAGCACCACATCGAGGCTGGGACGCTGGCACACCATGGGCGCGTGCTCGGGTTCTTCCATGCCGGTGGCCAGGAGTTCGTCTGGAGCGCTGGTGTCGATGACCAGCCGCGCGCTGCTGATTGCGCCGCTGCCGCTGGCCGAGCCCAGCCTGCTGATCCTCAAGGTCAGCGGCAAGTTGCGGTCGAGATCGAATTCCAGATAGCGCGCCAGCAGGTTGGTGCACACGCCGCTCTGCCCGAACTGGAAAGCGCGCGCCGGATAGGCGGTCGGCAGATTGCCGCTGACCGGCGCGGCCAGCGCCCAGGCGGTGGCCGCGCCGTCGCTGATCCGATAGCGGCCGTTCATGGTGACGGCGCTGGAGACGCCACTCATCATCGCCAGCGGCAGCACCACCACGCCGCTGTTGTCGACCAGCGACCAGTTCAGTTCACGGGCGCGGCTGTAGCTGATGTCCAGTTGCAGCGTGGCACTGACGATGGGGTCGTGGATGGCGCCAAGATCGAAGTGAAGATCACGGCCGGAGCCGTCAATGGCGCCAGGATTGCTGGCGTCGACAGTGAATCGGGCCGCCTGAGCCGGCAGAGCCAGGGCCAATACCAGCAGGAACAGAAACCGCGACATTGCGCGCACTCACGGAATGGGAACGCGCATCCATACGTCGAATGGCGCGTCGGGCTGACATTGCCGCCGCGTCTCTCGGCCCGAATGCTGCGTTACGCGTCGGCGCCATGGCCCTGCCATCACTGCCTTCGGCCCCGGCCTGCAACCCGTTGCGGGCGCTCAAACCGATGCGCGGCTTGCCGCGCAACCCATCTGCCATCTCCCTCGCGCCTTGCCTCGGGCCGAAATCCAGCGGAAATTGCTGCAACTGTGTACGGGACACCACACCAGGAACGGCACAGCCCAAGTCACGACGAATGCGTTTCGTGCCTCAACGCATCCCGCTTGGGCTTCAGGGTGCCCTGATCCCAGCGCTGTCGTACAACTCGGCGCCGGTCTGGCCCTCAAAAACCTGCAGGCGCAAATCGCCAGCGCCCGCGGCGCCACGCGCACTGCGCGCCTGGGTGTGCAGCAGCACGCTGTCGGCGTCACTGGTACAGATGCCGGCAAAGCCGCTATGCGAGCCGTCGAGCCAGCCACCAACCACTGCGCCTCCGAGGAAGGCAGCGGCGTCGCCATTGGCTTGTGTCGTGCCGACGGCCGCGAGGAATAGCCGCGTTCCCTGCAGCGGCTGCAGACCGACGATGTGGAAGCCGTTGGCGAGCGTCAGTTCGCGCCGTTGCGAGACTTCGCCCAGGGTCAGCTGTTCACGCAGTACCAGGGTCCGTGCGGTCGATGGTGGCAGCGTGCTCTCGACGGTCAGCACAAACTCACCGCCATCGCCGCTGAGGTCCAGACTCACGCGTTGATTCGGGCCCTGCGGGTTCTGAATCGAGAATGCGGCATACCCGGGCACGCCGGCCCCGGCGCTGGTGCCAAAACCGCCGAAGTTGATGCCGCCATGCAAGTACCGGCTGCCACTGCCGAGCAGCAGGTCAAGACCCCAGCTTCCTGCGGCAGAGGCGTCATTCTGATCGAGCAGACTCACCGAAGACACCAGATAGGCCGGGCAGGCGCGCGCCGGGTCGAGCGCGACCGCCACGGTCGGTGCGGGTTCGATCGCGCCGGCGCGATAAACGGGTTCGAGCACGAGCGGCCGCAAATTGTGCGGCGCCTTCGGACCCCAGCACCAGACACGATGGTCAGCAATGGCGCAGGCAAACTGTTCACCGGCACTCAGTTGTGTAGGCGCCGACGGCAGTCCTGCCACCGCTATCCAATCGCGCTCCAGGGCAGTCAGCCCCTGCTCCTGCAGATCACATACGTGTTCGCCATTCGCAGGCATCAGGCCCGCCAGGGTCTCATAGCTGCAGGCGCGATCCGTGGCCGCCGCGCAGCGCACATCGGTGCCGTTACCCTGCGCGCATTGCAAGCGCCCGCCGAGTGCGAAGGCCCGTGTGGCGCCGCCGAACGGCGGCTGCAGGATCGCACCGACGCGGCTTTCTCCGCGCAGCGGCGGCGTGAAATCGAGGCCGTAACAGCGATCGCCCAGGCAGGTCGTGAAACCGCTGCTGCGCAGACGTGGTTCGAATTCCCCTGGCACAGGCGAGCCGGGCGGAACCAGACGTGGACTCGTGTCGGTCACGCCGGCAGTCAGATCTTCCGGGTGCAGCGGCAGTTGGCCCCAGCATCGAGTTTCGCGCGCACCGCCAGCCAGCGTGACGGTGGCGCAACTGTGGTGCATGCCCAGCGCCAGTTCGACAACCTCGGCGTCGCCGAGTGGCATCGCACCGCCAGGCAAGGGCTCTGTGGTCGGGATGCCGCTGCTCTGGCCGCTCGCGTTGAGTCCCCAACAATGCAGACCATCCTGTGCACCCCAGGCGCAGGTGTGCTGGTCACCGGCAGCAACCAGGGTGCCGGCGAACTGCGCGCGGACGGGATCGAGACGCGCCTCGGTAGTGCCATCGCCCAGTGCGCCGTAGCGATTGTTGCCCCAGCACCACAATCCGTCGTCAGTGGCCGCGCAGGCATGCGCCGTGCCGACCGCGATCATGCTTGCCGGAGGAATGGACACTCGCACAGGCGCCGCCCACCAAGCTTCAGTACCGCCCCAGCACCACACCGCACCATCGGCGTATCGGGCGCAGGCCTGCGCCCGGCCGAGCGCCAACTGCACGGGTTCGCCGGTCTGAAGCTGCAGCTCACGCGCGTCCCAGTCGCGAAAGGGATAACGCTTGCTCAGGGTGCGACAGTGCAGCGCACCGTTGCCTTCGTAACAACCACCAAGCCAGTCTTGTGGCTCTCCCCAGATGCGTGGCTCCAATCGCGGGGTCGCATGGCCATTCCTGCCCTCGTCATTGGCGCCCCAGCACCAGCGGCGGCCCTCGACCAACACGCAGCTTTGACCCGAGGCCAGATCGAGTGCAGTGGCGACACCCGGCAGGCCTGCCACGCGCTGAGGCAGAAGCACCGTCTGCGATTGCCCCGGGGGCAAGTCCACACCGATCTGTCCTTGAGAATTGCTGCCCCAGCACCAGACGTCGCCGATTTCCGTGAGCGCACAGCTGTGGAAATCACCGCTATCAATCGCGACTACTGCCGCCGGCAAGGCCGACACAGCCACCGGTGTGGGCTGGACGGCACCGCTGCCGTCGCCTAACTGGCCGAAGCTGCCGGCGCCCCAACACCAGACACTGCCGTCAGCGAGCGCGCACGCATGCCTATGCCCAAGTGCGATCGAGTCGGTCTCGCCCGGCAAGCCTGGCACGCGCCGGGCGTCCAGCTGCTCACCTGTCACCAACAAGCCCCAGCACCAGATGCCATCGCTGCGACTGCGTGCGCAGCTCTGGCTTAGCCCGTGCGCGACCTGCAGCATGCCCTCTGGCAAACCCGGCACACGCGTGGGCTGCATTCGCGTGATCCGATCGCCGACGCCAAGCTGTCCATTGAGATTCGGCCCCCAGCACCAGACGCCGGCCGCATCAACGGCGCAGGAACGATCGGTGACGGCGAGACTGGTCGGGCGATCGAAATCCCCCGTTGCGCTGTCTGGACGGCGTATCCACTCGGCCAGCGAAGTCAGGCTGGGCGCGCCAGTGCCGAGCAATCCAGACACGTTGTCGCCCCAGCAATACAGGCGTTCGCCGACAAATCCGCAGCCGCGGTCGCAATCGACAGGGGAAGCATAGTTGGCGCAGCCGCGATCGAAATCGCCCTGGCTCACCAGCGTGACGCCTTGCAGAGGAACCACGGGCGATGCGATCGCGGTCATCGGTGTGAGCGCAAGACCCAAGATGGCCAACCACAGTCGGTAGCCCGTGGTGGGTCGTGGCTGCGGGTCTTCGTGTTTGCTACCGATCATGCTCAATTTCCTGTTGCTTCCGAGTACAAGGCCGAAACCTGGCCAGCCAACCGCTGACCCCGCGCCAGAGCGCCAATTCCTCGGACCGGCCGACATCAGCGGGAAACGAGAGACACGGCGCAGGGCATCCAGGATCTCCCTCGCCAGAAAACAGCGCGCAGGATGCGGTGAGCGAATCGAACCGCATCAGTCGCGGAACGACCCAGCGTATGTCAGGACAGATTCGCTTCAGGGTTCAACCTATCCGAAGCGGGCCCAGCCTCTTCAGGCACATTACAAAGTGTAAATCATACACTCGTCGTTTCGATTCTGGTCGTTATCAGACGTCGGATGCTTGCTGCATCACCGTTCCCCGCTCAGGTCGTGCTTGAGCGCCGAGGTGACTCCGATCTGGTCCAGCACCAGCCCAGGCAACCGCAGCTCAGCGCATGAGGAATCCCTTCTGGCCGCGTTTGCAACCCGAGTTTTTGGCGCAGCCCGCGCAGGGCGGAACGCGCCAGCCGTAGAATCCGGACGAGCGACGAGATACAAGAGGCGGATTCCGCCGAGGGAACCGATGGGCACCCGCCAATCAGCCGGCGCCCGCGGCAAGCCGTGAAATCCGCACGATGAGACCGCGTGGGCTCCCCTCTACACCGGATTGCAGCTTTGGCCTTGTCCAGTCTCGGCGACAAGGGAAAGTTGGTGCGAATGCTCGGGCTCGTTGGGCACAATGCAGCCAGCCCAAGCTGAGGTCAGCGATGACACTGCGCGAATTGCTCCGAGGCACCTGGCGTTTCCTGACCTTCCGCGAATTCCGGCCGGCGCCAGGCACCCTGCACCTGTGGTTGCTTTGGGGCCTGGCTTGCACCTGGCTCGCGGGCATCGGGCGCTACTGGGATCATCCGCGCGCGCTGTGGTGGCAGAGTCTGGGCCTGGGTTCGCTGGCTTATGTGCTGGTCCTGTCGCTGATGCTGTGGTTGCTGCTGTTGCCGCTGCGAACACAGGTCGGGCGATATCCGCAGATCCTGTTGTTCGTCACTCTCACCGCGCCGCCAGCATTCCTGTATGCCATCCCGGTGGAGCGCTGGCTGCCGATGGCGCAGGCGGCAGCGGTCAATGCCTGGTTCCTGGGCATCGTCGCCATCTGGCGGGTGGCATTGTGGGCGCACTTCCTGGTCAAGGCCGCCCGGCTGCCGAATGGTGCGGTGCTGTGCGTGGTGCTGCTGCCCCTGACCATCATCGTGACCGCGCTGGCCAGCCTGAATCTGGAACACGTGGTGTTTGCCATCATGTCGGGCATCCGCGACGAGCAACGTTCAGCGGCCGACGCCTCCTACACGATCGTGCTGTTGCTCACGTATCTGAGCTTGCTGAGCCTGCCCTTCGTGCTGCTGGGCTACCTCTTCTACGCGGTCAAGGCATTCAGGGAACGCGGACTGCAAGAATCCGCGCCGGATGACGATCCCCCGCGGCGCCGATAGTCCACTAGCCGCCAGGCAATCCCGCCACGAACTCCCGCATGCGCCGGCGCTGATCCATATCCGGCAATCTGCCCATCGCCGCGCCGAGATTGTCGATCATGTGCTTGGCCTTGCTGGTGGCGGGCGTGACCACGGTGACCGCCGGATGGGAGATGACGAACTTGAGGAAGAACTGCGCCCACGAGCTGGCATCGAACTCTGCCGCCCAGTCCGGCAGCGCCTGGCCGCGCACGCGCTCCCACAAGCGGGTGCGGCCAAAAGGCAGATAGACCAGCACGCCGATGCCGCGCTCCTGCGCCAGGGGCAGAATGCGTTCGGCGCTGAGCTCGTTGTCGATGGCGTAATCGACGCCGATGAAATCGATGGGCTCGTCGCGCATCACCTGCTCGAGCTCTGCGTATTGCGCCGCCCGCGTGCTGGTCACGCCGAGGTAGCGAATGCGTCCCGCCTCACGCAATTCCTTGAGGATGCCCATTTGCACCGGCACATCGCCGAGGTTATGCACCTGGATCAGATCGATGACCTTGCTTCCCAGATGCTCGAACGAGGCCTCGATCTGCGCGCGGGCCGCCGCCGGATCCGCGCTGCCACCATCACGACCGGCGACATTGACCTTGGTCGCCCAGAACATCGAATCGGCGAGCCCGAGTTCCCGCGCGAGCTGACCGGCCACCGCTTCCGATTCCCCGTAGCTCGGCGCCGTGTCGAACACGGTGGCCCCGTCAGCCGCCATCGCTGTCAACACCTCACGCAGCGGATCCAGCTCGCCACTGCGTGCCAATGCAGCGAAGCTGGCGGAACTGCCCAGACCCACCATCGGCAGACGTTCGCCGGATTTGGGAATGGCGCGGGTGATCAGCTGGGCACGATCGGATGTCCCGGCCATCAGCGCGCGGGGCTTGCTGGCAAGCAGCGCCGCTGTGGCCAGCGACCCTTGCAGGAATTGTCTGCGCGTGACCATGGGCAGCTCCGGGCTATGCGACTACCAAAGATGGTCCGTCTGTGCGTGTGCATTTGACGTATTCGGGCGGCTCAAGAGCAGCGCAGGGCGGCTTTCCCCAAACTAGGAAGTCGGGACAAGCGGCCTGTGCCCTTCGAGCAACTGGCGCGCAGACCGTCGTGTGGCATCCGCCAATGACGCGAATCCCAGGGACCACGAGCCTGGTATGCGCTTCGCGCTTCCCGAGCCATGTTTACAAGGAATCATCGACGTGCACCGTGCGGAATCTCATACTAGCCCTGCTTGTACGCGCACCCGGTTTGAGGTGCGCACTGGCTCGAATGCCAGGCCTGCCCGCCTGCTTTGATGAGCGACTTCCATGAGCGAATTGCAATCGGTGTTTGCGGTCTTGCGGCAATCGGCCGATCCCGGCGCGGTCTTTGCCATCGAGCGCCATGTGGAACAGGCGACCGATGCCGATCTCAGCCGCATCAATGTGCTCGATTTTGCCGCGCGCTACGGCGTCGACGAGGACAAGGCGATTGGCGCTTTCCTGCACGGCGCCCGCCTCGGTCTGTTCGAGTTGTCCTGGAACATCCTCTGCCCTGGCTGCAGCGGCGTGCTCGACTCCAATGCCTCGCTCAAGAGTGTGCACCGGGAGGATTATTCCTGCGCCCTATGTGCGGCAGGATATGAGCCCACATTGGACGAAATGGTGGAGGTTTCGTTCACGCTGAGTCGGCGGATGCGCCGGATCGCCGCGCACGACCCGGATTCGCTGCCCTTCCCGGACTACATGCGCCAGATCTTCTGGAGCTCCGGGATCGAGCTGCCGAGAGGGGCAGCTTTCGATGAATTGCTGGAAGAAGTGGTGATCGATTCGGTCGAGCTCCCGCCCGGGGACAAAGCGATCCTGTCGATGCAGTTACCGGCGGAGTTCTGCATCGTTTTCGATCCGGTCACGCATTCGGCGCAGTTCTTTGACGTCAAGGGCGAGCCCTCGCGCGAGCGGCAGAATTTCACGGTGGTGTTCAACAAGCTGCATGCCCCGACCGGCACGGTAGAGATGCGCCCCGGACCGCTACGGCTGGTACTGGAGAACCGAACTGACCGGCGCGTACTGCCGGCCGTGTGGATTGCCGGACACGCCTTGCATCATCTGCTGGGGCACCGGAAGAAATTCCTGACGGCCAAACGCCTGCTGTCCAACCAGACTTTCCGCGACATCTACGGCACCGACACGCTGGACGTCGATCAGCGCCTGAAGATCACCAGCCTCACCTTCCTGTTCACCGATCTCAAGGGCTCCACCGAGTTGTATGAGCGGGTCGGCGACCTGGTGGCCTACGACATGGTGCGCGCACATTTTCGCGTGCTCCATGAGGTGGTCGCCGCCGAGGGCGGTGCCGTGGTGAAAACCATCGGCGATGCCGTGATGGCCACCTTCCCGACGCCCGATCGTGCCCTGGCGGCGGCCCTGCGGATGCGCGACGCGATGCGCCAGCTCAGCGTGGAGAGCCATCAAGAGGAACTGCTGCTGAAGGTGGGCATCCATGAAGGCGCCTGCCTCGCCGTGACCCTGAACGATCGCCTCGACTACTTCGGCCAGACGGTGAACATTGCAGCCCGCGTGCAGGGCCTCGCGGTATCACGCGCCATCTTCGCCACCCGACCAGTGGTTGCCAGCGAACAGTCCGCGCAAGTGCTCAAGGCCGCCGGCCTGAATCCGCTGCCGCAGCAAGCCCTGCTGCGCGGCATCTCCGATGAGGTGACGGTTTACGAGATTCCCTGAGGGTCCTGGCGTCAACTCGAGCCATGGGCTGGCGGTGAGCGCAGCGAACCCCAACGACGGAAGTTGCGAAAATGGCGATGTCGGGATGCGCTTCGCTTATCGCAACAGTCATGGCTGCCAGTCACTCTCCATGAACCCATATCGCAAGTTGTTGATTGGCTGTTGTAGGTCACGTTGCTCGCGTAGCGATTTGCCAGCTGATCGCATGGGCAGCAGTGATCACCCACTGAGGAGAAATCAACACGCCATGCCCTTCGCCAGGCAAGTCCACCAGAGCCGGGAATTCGGAGTCAGGGACACGGTACTTCGAGTCATCTACGTCATCTCGAATGACGATCGCCTCGGCACTGAAGGACACAAGCAGCAGCGCAAGCAACCAGAGTCGGGGCATATACGATTCCCATGGGGGTCTTCAAACAGAGTATCCGTATCAAGTCCCTCGCCGGTAATGCACGGCGATCACGCCGTTGCGCAGCGGTCTGGCCGAGACCAGTTCCAGACGTCGCGTGTTCGGCAGCCCGCCCGCGTACAGACTCGGGCCGTGACCCGCAATCCGGGGGTGGACGAGGAAGCGGTACTCGTCGATCAGGCCCTGACGATCCAGCTCGGTGGCGAGCTGGCCGCTACCGAGCAGTACGCCTTCCGGCGTGGCCTCCTTGAGCATCGCTATTCCAGTGCGCATGTCGCCTGAGACGTGATGGCTGTTGGTCCAGGGGAAGTCGCTGCGCGTCGACGAGAGCACGTACTTCGGCTTGGCTTCCAGAGCGACTGCCCACTCGCGCATCGCTGGCGGCGCCTCAACCTCGCCGCGAGCGACCGCCGGCCAGTAAGACTCCATCATCTCGTAGGTCACCCGGCCCCACAGCATCGCCCCGCTCTCTTCCATGAGCCGGGTGAAGTAGGCATGGGTTTCCGCGTCGGCGATGCCTTCCTGGTGGTCGACGCAGCCGTCCAGGGTGAGGTTGATGCTGAAGGTCAGTATTCCCATGGTGTTTACCGTTCGACCTCTGCTCGGGTGAAATTCGAAAACGTCTTTCCGTCATAGCGGTACACGCCGCCGGAGGTGCCCACCCACAGTGTCCCCTCCCGGTCTTCGGGAAGACTCTGGACATGGGCACTGCCCCGACCGTCCGCCTTCGAAAAGTGGGTGAAGGACTGGCCATCGTAGCGATACAGACCATCGCCCACCATGCCCACCCAGAGCATGCCCGCGCGGTCAGCGAGCAACGTCCAGACATAGCCGCCGTTGGCACCAGCCTTGAGCGGAAACTGGGCAAATGCGCGGCCGTCGAAGCGGCTCAAACCTGCGTCGCGGGTACCGAACCAGAGGTTCCCGGCCCGGTCCTGAAACATCCGCCGAATGTACTGCGAGACCTGCATGGGTTCCGACTGTTGATAACCTGGTGGTCCCGATGCACCCACAGCAGCTTCCGCTCCCGCTTCCAGCCCCTTACCCCACATTGCAGACACCAGCAGCAGACACAGCCATGTCCGCGATCCCATCCATCCAAGGTTCTTCACGAAATCCCCCTGATTCCATCGCGCCCCGGCCGCTCCGGAGTGAACACTTGGCCGAGTCGATTGCGATCCTTGGACGTGGCACTTGGTTCCGACGGTGGACTTCGATTGCAGCACGCGATGCGAGAGCGTAGGGAACCGCATCATTCGAGCGCCAAGGCAGCCCCAACCTCGACGATGCGATTCGTCCCTCAACCGATCCTACGGCGACATCGAAACTCGGCGCCGCGTCATTTGCATTGACCGGAGAGCCACGATGAAGCGGCCTCCAGGGCATCGCTCGACTCGATATCAGGCGTGATCGCGCCCCAATGCTTTAGCCCATTCCGGTCGACCGTCGCTGCAGTAGTCAGTACCAACACACTGCCGTCGGACATCTTGAACATGCGATTGGCCGAGGAGCGCCCGGCGGTCGCCGCTCCGAAGGTGCGGCTATTGGCCTGCGCTGCCAGAATCAAGGCAACGATCTCTCCGGAGCTCGCGGTGCGTGGCCCGATGAGGATCGCAATGTGCGACGGAAGGAAGCGCGGCAAGGGCAACTGCGGCGCGTTCAGATAATGTGGCCTGCCGTCGAGCGCCAGGCTGTTGCCGCTGGAGACGATCGACGTGCGCTTGCCAGCGGCCCCTTCGAAGGCTCCCAGCAGCCCCTCGGAATAGATCGGCAACAAGCCCGCGAGCATCGGCCACATGTTCCCGCCGCTGTTGGCGGAGAAGTCGAGAACCAGACCGCAGACGTCGTCGTCCAGCGCTGTGTTCAGCACCTCCCGAAGCGTGGCTGCGGCTGTCTGGGCGACGGCGGCATTCACTCCACCCCACGCGTTGACGCGGATGATCGGAAACCTTCCGGAGCTCTCGACCCGCTCTCCGATAGGCCTCGCAGCCAAGGGTGTCGGGGTAAACCCCGGAGCCACGGGCGCCTGCCCGCCCTCCACGGCTGGACGATAACTCGAATGCCCGTCTTCGAGTTTTGAGACCAGATATTGGACGCTTGCATTCAAGCCGGCGCTTGAATCATTGGATGCCAGTATCTCAAGCGCGGCTGCTTCCGCTTTTTGCCAATCGACGCTCGAAGCCTTGTAGGCATTGCCCGAGATGACCTTCACGGCCTCCCGCACGATATCGGCGCGACCGCTTTCGTTCTGCTTCTGCGCGAACCCGGTAGGAGCCAACAAGAGCAAGCACACGCCGGCAAATCGCGAAAGGAGTTTTCTCATTCGATGGTGTTCCCGGGATGCGAAGGGTTTGATGGTGAAGCGCCTGATTGCGCAAGTTCAGACAGGCGCCCCGCGCCGAAGTTCGCACCCGCGGAAGTTCGGACGCAAATTCGCAACCAGAAGTGCGCGGAAGCCCCGTGGCGCGGAACCCGCCCGCCGCAGAATGCGGGTGAGCCGCAAGAGACAAACGGCGGTTTCCGCCGATTGAGCCGACGAGCACCCGGCAGTCAATGACAGCGCCTTGGCGAGCGGCGGAATCCTTACCAAGAACCGTGCGGGTTGAACTCTGCACGGCAACCGGCCCTACTCGGGTTTCAGTATCGCGACCCAACTCAAGATCGCGTCCCCGACCAGATCCGGGCGCTCGCGCAACATCGCATGGCCCAGGTCTTCGAATTCCACCAGCGTGACCCGTTCCGGATGATCGCGCTTGAGGGAGCGACCGTTCTCGGGCGGCGCGATCACGTCGTACAGACCCTGCAGCACGAGCATGGGCGCCTGGCCGCCGTCCCACCAGGCATCCAGAGGCACGGTCGCCGCCAGCGACTGCGCCTTGATGGTCGTCGCCGACACGTCGTCCAGATGCATGTCTTCCGCGCTGACGACGCTCCTGGGTCCGTAGAGGACCGTTCTCGCGGCCTCGGCCCGTTGCGCCAACGGCAAACTCCGGTCCTGCACCTTGCGCAAGGTGGCAAGCACTTCGGGCGTCGGCGGGTACTTGCCGCCGGCGGCGACAAGAACAACGCCGCGCACCAGATCCGATCGCTCACTCGCGATCATTCGGGCAACACGATTGCCGTAGGCGAATCCCACCACAATGGCAGGTGCGGCACCGACCTTCTCGATGGCGGTAGTCACATCCAGCGCGTTATCACGAAGCGTGAGCCCTTCGACCGGACCCACGCTTTCTCCAAATCCCCGCGGCTCCGGGCGCACCACCCGGTAGCCCGCCGAGACCAGTTGTTTCGTGAGCGCATCGTATCCCCGTGGTCCGCGACCTTGTCCCGGCAACAGGACGATCGCCGGTCCGTTGCCTTCGACGAACACCCGCAATCGTGCCTCCCCATTCCGAACAAGGACGACTTGCTCCGACGGTTGAACAGAACCGGTGGGGGCACAGGCTGCGATCAGGCCGATGATCAGGACTGCAGAAGCTCGCCACATATCGGAAAAGCATTTCTGTTGACGATTGAACATCACTGCCTCCGCGCTCAGGCACTCACGATAGCCCACGTCGGGCAGAACCCGCCCCACGCGGCTTGCATCGCGCCGCCATAGGTTGGCGGTGAGCGCAGCGAACCCCAACGACGGGAGCTATGCAGACTTGTCATCTCGCCGCCCCGCCAGGAAATACAAGGCCGGTACCAGATAGAACAGCAACCAGTGACCAGAAAAACCACGGGATACGTACGCCTGCAGCTGCAGGTATTGGCTTTCTGAAATCTCTTGCACCACTCTGCCATGCTCCTCAATCACGAAGGAGTCGCCTCGGACTCCCGGCGAGCCGTTGTGGGTGTGGTAGACGAAAACCGCAAAATTGACGACCACGTACGCAAAAACGACTGCGATGCTTCTGATGGCCCACCGGGGCAACACCGAAAGTATCTGGCGCTGATCGGGACTTTTCCCGAATCGCTTTCGCAACGAGAACACCATGGGGATGAAAACCGCAAATAGGCCCGCGTGCAATGGCCAAACGCTTGAAAGATCAGGCTGCAGTCCGGCGGTCAGGAAGGTGCCGAGATGAACAGCCAATGCGCACACAAAACCCACGAGCGCGACCATTCCAATCACGGTATTCATCATTGGCCTGACACCCAGTGGACGGCACTTGCGCCGCTGGAAGACCCAAGTATGCGTCAGCTCCTTGGCGCCGGGGCATCCAGTGCATTGCCGCACCCGCGAAAGGCATCTTGGCGAGGATGGTGCTGACGGTCGCGACGCAAGGTCGCTCCTACAGGTGCTGACGGTCGCGACGCAAGGTCGCTCCTACAATCGTGAGGATCGGCCGCGGCCCTGTAGGGCGAACCCGCCCGCCGCAAATTCAGGGCGGACGAAAAGATTCAAGATGCGGATTCCGCCGACGGAGCCGACGAGCACCCACCAATCGCCCAGTGCCCGCGGCCAGCGGTGGAATCTGCACAAGAAGCCGCGCGGGTTCCCGAGCATACTCAAGGAGATTCGCCCGTCACTCGCCAAGGACGCACCCATGCTCAAGAAGTTCGCTCTGATCATGCTGCTGTTGGGTTCCAGCATCGCGTCGACGGCGTGGGCTCAAACTGATTGCACGGACGACGATAGCGCAGCCGATGAGTGCGCGGAGGCGGTGGACGAGGTCAGCGAGGTGGATGCTGGTGCAGATGCTGACGAAGGCGCCCTGACAAGTGGAGACGAGGAAGCCGACGAAGACGCCAACGAGCCCGGCGACGTCGATGCAGATGATGACGCGGCACAAGATACTGATGAGACGGCCGAGGACGAAGCGATTGAGCCTGCCGACGCCAGCTCAATCGATGGAGACAAGGATGAGGACGCTGGAAAGTGGGAACCAGCCCCTGAGCCCGACGCAACCCCGCCTCCACTGAACCCGCAGGACCCAGTTGTCGCACCTGCGCCCAATTCCGCGAAGCAGCCGTGCGAAACACTCCAACAAAAATTCGATTGCGCACGTGTGGCTTCCGAGCATCTTTCCGAACGTCCCGATTACATGACCATGCTGAAGATCCATGCCCTGTACCAACAAGGCAGCGTAGGCGATGTCCAAGGCATGCGCCCCGGGCCAGCAGACATGTCAGGCCGTGCCAAGTTCGACAGCTGGGCCGAGTTGAAGGGCACGAGCAAAGACGATGCCATGGGGGAATACATCGCTCTGATCGACGAGCTGACAGGCGAATAGTCGCCCGCTGCCGTCGGACAACTCGCGCGCGGAATCCGCACACGTGGAATCCGCATTGGACGAGGTGGTACGACAAGTTCAGACATAGCTCCCCGTTTGGCATGGGCACATGCGTGCTTATGCTCAATCAGCGCGTAATCAGACGCGGTGAGCGCAGCGAACCGCATCATTCGAGCATCAAGGCACTCCAGATCTCGACAGATGCGTTTCGTGCCTCAACGCATCCTACGCGGGCTCAGTGTCAGCGCAGCGACATGAACAGAGCGGAATTCCGCCAATCGAAGCGTGCCTGTGGGAGAAATCGCGCCCTGGCGACATCTGTCACTCTGCCGATCGATCGAGGATTTGCCCGTGAGCACACTCAACACCATCAATGTCGTCAACAGCTCCGGCCTGGATGCCAGCGCATACACGGTCTGGGTGGCTGGGTTCATGGCCGATGCTTCCGATGGAACGCAGTTTCAGATCCTGCAGAGCGATGGCAGTTTCGCTGCTGCGGCCAGCATCACGACTGCGGCATTCATCAACGTCAGCAACGGCCTGACAATCTCCGTTCCCAATGTGAGCAATTCAGGCAATAACCGTCTGGTATTCACGGTGACCCAGGCGTCGACCACACCGCCCGATTACCCACTGAACGGGTACACCGCCTATCCCTTTCCGGGCCTGCCGGGTGCGGCGCCGGCGGGGCCCTACGACATCTTTGAATTCGGCCCGGATGCGCAGTACGACGTCTCGGCGGTGGATTCCTTCGGGCTCAATCTTTCTTTCACCGTATCGGGTGACACCCTGACCTATGGCGCCGTGCCGACGATCACGCGAGCGCAGATCGCGACCGCATTTGCCAACTTCACCACCAGCGATCCGCTCGGTGCCGATTTCGCTCAACTCCTGTACACCAGCCCGACCGGCTCGGGTTATCCAGAACTGATCGATGGCCAGTTCTCGGCCATCGTGTCACCCAAGGATTGGTTGGCCATCCATCCGACCGCCACTGGCCTCAGCGGCTATTGGGATTCCACCGTCGATGCCTTGTTCACTGCCGGCAACCAGCTCAGCTTCTATCTGAATGGCGCAACCGTCGGCACCTACGCCGGAACCAGTGACGGCACGCAATTCGTGCTGACCGGTCCTGACCAGCTCACCGTAGTGGTGCCGAAATCGGATTTCGCGGGCGTGCAGCCCTTCGTGCAGGCCGTTCGAGGGCCCAACCTGGGGACCGCTGCATCGGCCGCAGCTGTCATGGAGTCCGGCGTGGTGCTCGAGGTGACCGTCATGGACGGCGGCAGTGGCTATATCTCGCCGCCGCTGGTGAGCATCGACTCGCCCGGCAATGGCGGCACGGCAGCCACCGCGGTCGCAATCATTGACGACGGCGTTGTCACCCAGATCCAGGTGACGAATTCGGGTAGCGGCTATGACTTCTCGCCGCAGGTGACACTCTCCGGACAAACGACCGTCGAGTACGACGCCTTCAGCCAGATCGAAGCTGCGCTCTTTGAAGCCTTCTCCCGCGGCGTGGTACTCGATGGCGTGGTGGCGCAGGGTCAGACCATCGCCACGAATGCCTCGTCCGACGCCTGGACCGATACCTCGAACTGGTACACGAACCACAAGAACAGCTACAACCAGGCCCCATCGGTTTACGACGCCTACGCCAAGTTCTTCCACACGGCGACGGTCACCGTCGGCACGGTGAGCACCAGCATCTTCGGGACCAATGCCGATGGTCACGCCATGGCCTACGGATTCAGTCTGGACGAAAACCCCAATGTCGGCTCGACCAGCCAGGGCATTCCACCCGGAGCCTGGCCGACCAGCCTGAATGTCCCCGCCAAGACCAACTACTCGGTCGACAGCCAGACCGTGACCTTGACGCTGGGGCCGTGGAGCTGAATTCAGGGGTGCGTCACAAGGAACCAAAGAGCTGCGCGTGCAAACGGGGAGGCGTCCAGGCATGTCTGTGTTCTCGGTGCCGACGCGGTGCCCGGTCAGCACATCCCGACCGGACAGCGGGATTCCGCGCCGCTGCTCGTCGCTCCCCTCTCGGATTGGCGCTGGGAGTCGGGTCTTGCGATGGTGAGAGGGCCCAGGGGTACTGACGATCCGTTGCGAGCCCTCGAGAACTAACTCGCCGCGTGTTTCGCCTCCTATGGTGAAGGTGGATCGCAAGATCGCCGCTGAGAGTCCGGATGGAATCGCCGTTGGCGGTTCAGCGCCGGCCGCCCGCACGCCACCGTCGCCGATCAGTCGACCACGAGGCGGAAGCTCGCGTGGCAGGCCGTGCATTGCGCCGTACCGGTGGCCAGTGCGGCGATGACTTCGGCGCTGCGGCGTTCGCCGGCGGCCTCGGCCTCGACACGGGCGAAGGCTTGGTGCATCGGGCGAGCGAAGGTGAACCAACCTGCGGGAAGGGCGTCGCGGAAACTGTGCGCGGGACGCTGTCCGGCACCTCGCCCGGGGGCGAAGGTGCCCGCCGCCGCGCCCACGGCCTCCCAGTCGGCAGCAGCCAACGCCGCCAGGATGGCCTGAATGGATTCCAGGTGCCGGCGCATTTGCGCGCGCAGATCTTCGCGTTGCGGCTCCGTCATGGGCACCACCGCGCGGGTGTCGCCCGCCTTCGGCACCTCCACCCAGAAGGCGCCGCGCAGCTCACCTGGGCTGAAGCCGGTGGCGGCGTCTTCTGGGTATTTCGCGGCAATCGCCTGCGCCACCGGCTCGGCGAGTTCACGGCCGTGGCACGCAAGGCATGGCGCCTCCACGACAATGCCTTTCATGCTGCGCAGTGCGACGTCCGCGGGCAGCTCGCTGTCGATCACTCGCGTCAGCGTCTGTGGCGTGCTACCGGCCGCCACCTGCACCGCAAAATCGGCCAGTACCGGTTGCTGCCAGTCCTGCGCCCTATTGCCAGGATTGCGCACCCGCACCGAGGTTCGGCCGATGCGCACACCATGCCGCTCACCCACGCGTACCGCGATCCTGGGCGCCTCGTCGTGGCAGAAATCGATCGCCGCCACCGGGCCATCCGCCTGCATGCGCGCGATCAGGGCCCCACGCAGCTCGCTGCCGAGGTCCTGGATCGCTGCATCGGCGCGTGCACGGTCGTCGGCGGATGCGGCCGTCGCAAGCGGCACGCCGAGCAAGACCAGCGCTGCGGCGAACGCCGTCGAACGGCGACTTGGGACAGGCATGGCAGATCTCCTTGGCGCTGGCCGAATCATGGTAGTAGGTACTCAAGGCTGCCGCAGGCCAACCCGCGTCGACTCAGTTGCCGCAGCGCTCCTGTGGCGTGGACAGGATGGCATCCACCTCGGCCTGCGGCAGCAACTGCGCGGAATAACGCAGCCCCGTGGCGAGCTCGATCTGTCCCGCAAAGGCGCGCAAGTGATTGCGCGAGCCGCACAACAGGTTGCCGTAGACCCTATCGATGTCGGCATGCTCCGACCGTTCGATCGCGGCAACGATGTCGCGCATGTCGGCCTCCTCGATGAACCCGCCGACCTTGAGCGCCGCGAATGCGCTGTTGTCGCCGAGCGCCAGCAGGTTGTCGTGCAGCGTCTGCAAGCTGGAATCGGCGAACTGGCCGATCGGAAACCCAGCGATCGGGTCGGCCAGGCGGTAGCGCTGCAGCAACTGCAGCATCGCGTCCATGTGCCGCTGCTCGGATGCGGCGATGTTGGCGAATGGCGGGATCGCGTAGCGCTCCTCACTCTGCAGGTAGACGTCGCGCGCCAGCTTCTCTTCCTGGCGCATGAACACCAGGTCGGCCTGTTCCACGCTGCTCAATGACGGGACCCATTGACCCCCGCCACCACCGCGGCCGGCCTCTGCCGGGTGGGCAAGCATGCTGAGCGTGCCAGACAGCGCCAGCGCCAGAATCCATTGCCTGTTCATGATGGTCTCCTCGATGGGGGTTAAGGCCAGTGTCCAGGCATCCTGTTGCTCGCCGATTTCTGACCGGTAACAGCATGTTTCAGCTTGTTTCAGGTCAGTGCCGCGGTTCTCGTTCCGATTACCATTCCGCCATGAGCGAAGAACTGGGCCAGCGCATTCTGGTGGTCGACGACGACGCGGCGCTGCGAGAACTGGTGGTGAGCTACCTGGGCAACCACGGGTATCGGGTCGACGGGGTCGGCGATGGGCGCGCGATGCGCGAATCGATGGCCAGGCATACCCCAGATCTGGTGGTGCTCGACCTGATGCTGCCCGGCGAGGATGGGCTGTCGCTGCTGCGCAGTTTGCGCGCCAGCGGCGGCCCGCCGGTGATCATGGTCTCGGCTCGCGGCGAGGAGGTCGACCGCGTGGTCGGACTGGAGGTCGGCGCCGACGATTATCTCGCCAAGCCCTTCGGCCCCCGCGAGCTGCTGGCGCGGGTGCGCGCGGTGCTGCGCCGCGGCGCGCCGACGGCCGCGCCGGAGTCCAGTCGCTTCGGACCGTTCCGGCTGGATCGCGCGGCCCATGTGCTGCTGCGCGATGAGGTCGAAGTGCCGCTGACGACGGGTGAATACAACCTGCTACGAATCCTGGTCGACCACCCGAACCAGGTACTGACGCGCGACCACCTGGTCTCGCTGCTGCGGGGCTTCGAACGCACGCCTTTCGACCGCAGCATCGACGTCCGCGTGACCCGGCTGCGGCGCAAGATCGAGGACTCCCCGGAATCACCGGTGTACCTGCGTACGGCATGGGGCGAGGGCTACTTGTTCGCGCCGCGCGGAGACGCCCGCGCATGAGGCGCCAGAGCCTGTTCGCGAATGTGCTGTGGACGGTTTTCGCCGGCATGTCGCTGGCGCTGGCATGCGCCACCTGGCTGGCCTATGCGCTCGCATTGCGCCCCCTGGCTGAACGCAGCGCCGACGACCTGGCCGCGCTGCTGCTGCTCTCGGGCGAACGCTACGCCGAGCTTCCCGCTGCGGAGCGCGCCGGATTCGCGGCCGAATTGCGTCAGCAGAATCAGCTGGTGATCGCCGCGGTGACCCGCCCGCTCGATGATGCCGTGCGCCATCATCCTTTTCTGAACTTGCTGCGCGAGGCCCTGCGCCTGCGCGTCGACGCCGAGCGCGTGCGCGTCAGCGAAACGCTGCCGCAGCGCTTCCACGTCGAGATTCTTTTCGACCGGCAGTGGCTGCGTTTCGACTTCGGCAAAACGCGCTTTCCGCAGCGTCCCGGTCGGGCCATGTTGCTGGCGATCTCCGCGATATTGCTGCTCAGCCTGGCGACTGCCGCCCTGCTGGCGCGGCGGCTCAGTCGACCCGTACGCGATCTTGCCCTGGGCGCCCGCGAGATTGGCCGGGGTGGCACGCCCGCGCCATCGCTGCCCAGTCGGATCGAAGAGTTGCACGCCCTGGACCAGGCGATCCACACCATGGCGCAGCAGATCGCAGCGCAGCGCGAGCAGGAGCTGACCCTCATGGCGGGCATTTCCCACGATCTGCGCAGTCCGCTCGCGCGGTTGTCGATGGCGCTCGGCGTACAGCCCGGCATCGACGAAGCGGCGCGCCGGCGCATGGAGTCCGACATCGCCGGGATGAACCGTCTGATTGGCGCGCAGATGGAGCTGACTCGCGCGCGCCAGGCCGAGCCGGCCCAGCCACTCGACCTGTGCGAGCTACTGAAGGAGGTGGCGGACGGCGCCGAAGCTCAGCTCCCCGGCAGTGTGCGACTGCGACTGCACACAGACGCCTGCGAGGCGACCCTGCCGCCATTGGCCCTCGAGCGGACGGTGGCAAACCTCGTGGCCAATGCACAGCTGCATGGCGGCGGCAAACTGGACCTTGTCTGCCGTCGGCTGCGCGGCGTCCTCTGCATCGGCGTGCGCGACCGCGGCCCCGGCATTCCCGCCGACCAGCGCGAGGCCATCTTCCGCCCCTTCCACCGCATCGACCCGGCCCGCCAGCACGCCAGCGGCGGCAGCGGCCTGGGCCTGGCGATCGCCCGGCAGCTCGCCTGCACCCATGGATGGACCCTGGGCCTGCGTCCCCGCCGCGGCGGCGGCAGCAGCTTCTGGCTGTTGCTGCCGCCGAGAGTCGCCTAGCGATTCTTGAGAGATTCGGGAAATCTACTCAGGCTCTGTAGCGTCCAGACGCGCCTTCAGCACGGCGGACAGGTCTTGCGGCTCAGTTGCGATGGCGGTTGCCCGCTCGCAGTGCGCCTGCGCCATTTTGCCTATCCATTGCTCGTAGGGATCCGTCTTGATCGTCGCGAAGTTCGTCCAGGGTGAATCAGAACCAGCCGCAGGGGCGCGGAACTGCCCGCAAAGCAGGTAACTGCGCCCTCCCGAGGGAAGCGCTTCGTATCGGATGTGAACATCGCGGAAGCTCTCCACCGGCGGGCCATACCGGGCAAAGTCAGAGCTGGAATACCCGACAAGCTCGCTCTGAAGCTCTGGCGGTGGATTCTGCGGCGCACCTGCAAGCGAGGCGGTAGCGGCGCAGAGCAGGAAGCCCAGAGCGAGAATCTTCCTCGTGAAGCGCATGAACGTGTCCCTGGTGGTTGAACAGATGCACAAGGGACATGCGGGCTGGCGAAAGTGCAATCAATGCCGCGGAACTGGGCTTTTAGGATTCCACCTCAATTCGACACGCCGGTCGCGTATGTCCGCCCGGAGGGAGTCCAACTTGAATCGACGCGAATTCATTCTGGCAACTGCCACCCCCGCCCTTCCCATGGCTGGCGACTCGGCTGCGAGTCCTTCCGCGCTGCGCGCCTACCACGAACAGGCGATGGCCACCTGCAAGGCGAGAATCCGCCGCCTGGGAGAGGAGTACCTGGCCTCAGGGCGCACTGATCGGGCACTACGCGAGCAGCGCATCGCGGAAGCCAGGACTTTCGCCGCCCATCACCGCGCACTGTCCAGCCTTGTTTGAATCAGCTCGACAGATGCATTTCCTGCCGCAACGCATCCTGCGCGAACTACCCGGGAGCGCTGAACAGGTCCAGCGAGCGGTAGTACTCGTCCCCGTATTTCAGGAAGTTCCCCGCTTCGCCCTGCAACTCAGGCAGTGTGGCTGACGTTGCCGTGGAGCCGGTGCTGATCTGCAGCACAGCCAGGGCATACGCCGCCAGCGCATCCGCGGTGCTTTCCCCGGCCTGCTGCGCGGCGAGGAAGAGTTGGTCGTGATAGGCGATGGCGATTCCTGCGGAAAGCGCGGGTGAGACGAGGCCGGAGAGGCGTTCGCCTGCGTGCAGGCGTTCGAGCAAGGCCTGGTTCAGGGCGTGCGCGCGGCTTCGGGTTTCAGCTTGTGGGGTCGCGGCCGGGCCGAGATAGCCTAAGCACAGCATCAGGTCCAGCGTTTCGCGAATGCTGGCCGGGCGGGTGCTTGCGAGCGCGGGCAAAGCCATCAGTGCGGCGACAGTCTGCGGGCCCGTCGAAAGGGATCCGAGCAGCGCGTCGACCACTTCATCGTCCAGGCACAAGGCTTCGATCGGCGTGCGCACACTTCGCGCACAACTGGCTGGAGGGCGTTGCAGGGCGATCAGGGTGGCGTGGTATTCCTGTTCGATCTCGGCCGCGCCCAGCGTGCGCGGGCTGCGCACGAAGACATCGCGGCGCAGGGGCGTTTGCAGGGCGAAATCACGCAGCAATTCGCGCATCCCTGAGTCTGCGGTGGCCTCGATCAGGGCGCGCGATGCGGCGGGCAGCGACCATGCTGGAAAGTTGGAAAACAGCTTCGCCGAGGCCGCAAACTGCAGGTCGGCGCGGGCCATGTCGTCGGCCACATCGGTGCAGTAGAAAGGTGTCCAGCCGTGCGGAGCGAATTCGTGCAGCAGGTAGGCGTCACTGGCGCTCGCAATCTCGCGCAGCGCGGTGCGGGCACCGGGGTTAGTGGCAAAAAAGGCGGCGCCGGCGGCGTCCAGTTGCCCCAGCAGATCGCGTGCGGCATGGAAACGTTGCAGTGCGCTGCCTTCGGATTGCCGGTGCGCGGCTTCGCGCATCAGGCGTTGCAGCGGTGCCTTGTTGGCCCAGCCGGGTAAACAGTTGTAGGACAGGTAGACCACGCCACCCGGTTTCAGCAGACGTGCGATCAGCGCGACGATGTGGGCCCGATTCTCTGCATTGACCCAGGTGTACACGCCATGCAGCACGATGAAATCCATGGGTGGCAGATCGCGATCGTGCAACTGGGCAAAGCTGTCCTGCAGCAGTAACAGATTGCTCAAGCAGGCCTGGGTCGCAAGCGTCTGCGCGGCCGCCACATGCGCGGGCATGAAGTCGTTACCGAAGAATCGGCCTTGCGGGTGTACGGCGGCCAGCATGTTGAGGCCCAGGCCCTGACCGAAACCGAGTTCCAGGTAGGTGAAATCCCCATCGATCCTGGGCGCAGCCAGCCCGGCCTGCAGCAGCACCAGGCGCAGATGCGCGGGCGCCATCTCGGGGAAATGGTTGACGCTGTAGGGAAGCTCGGTGACGTATCCGTCAGTCCAGTCATCCATGGCGCTTGTGGTGATGGTGGCTTGGGGCGGCGATCGTGCCGGGTTGACGCCTGACAAACAACCGGCAGGGCCTTATCTACGCGCCGCGCAGCTCCGCGGTCCGGGCAGCCCGCGTAGCCCAGGCAAGCGTAGCGCACCTGGGTCTGATCCCCGCACGGCAAAGAACCGGGTGCGCCTATGGCTTACCCGGGCTACTTGCTGCGACTCGCAAATCAGGAGCCGTAGGCGACGCGCAAAAGCCGCGTCGCAGGCAAGCCCAGTAGTCGGTGGAATCCACACGATAAAGCCGTGTGGCTACCACCCTAAACGAGAATCCGCCCTGTGCGGGTTGTGCAGGACAAATTCGCGTTACTCAATCGATTCGAACCCGTCAGCGTGAATCTCGATGGGCGGGCACAGCGCCAATCGTGGCGGGCCACCGCTATAGTCGATGGTGGCGACCAGAGGCCGACCGTCCAAAGTCAATGAAATTCGCGCAACTGCGCCGCCGCTACCCGCCGTTCCTAACGGGCGAGTGAGCTGCGACCCACACGCGGGGCTGTCGCACACCTGGATGCCCCAGGTAAACCCGCTGTAGGCGGTAATTGGTCGATCGCCAGCATCTCTAACCAGCGAATAGTTGAAGTTCTGTGACAACGGTTGCGTGGTGCTGACCGTGCACTCGCTGTTGCTGCAATTGCGCAGGCGGCTAAAAAAGACGGTGTCGAACCCATTCTCGACCATGATCAACCGACCGTCCGCGCGCATCTGCAAGGCGTTAACGGGTGTGTTGGGCGCGACGACCGGCGTCACAAATCGTGGCGATGAGCAATTCTCGTCGTCGCAGATCATCACTCGCGGGTGGTTAGTGCCAGCGGTCTCTTGAAATTCGTGCGCTACAACCACCTGCCCAGCCGGGCCACGTGAGATGCGCATCGCGGTGTTCTGACCGCCGCTCAACCCGGTTGCAATTTCCCGGCGGGTTGAACTGGCACACGTCTGGTCATTGCACGTGAACATCACGATGTTCGGCGAATTCTGGATTCCACCGATCAGTCGTGGTCGCCCGTCTGAACCAAGAAAACCGTCGAACTCGAAGTCATACCCCGTGTGATTGGGCATCGTGCGGCGTGTCGACGAAGTGCAGTGGCGGTCAGCACAACGAAACAGATCAAGTTTGAAATCCCCCAGAGCAAAAATCAGGGGCCGGCCACCGTCACCGATCATCGTGATCGGATCGCCAGACGGTGGATTCGCAAAACTCCCTTGCGACCTCAGCGTACCGGCTCCACATGCGCCGTCAGTGCAGCTGTAGGTCCACAGCTGGTGACCTGCGGCATTGTCGGCCAACAGGGCTACAAAGGGTCGACGATCCGGGTGCTCGACAGCCGTCATTCCCCACTGCGCGCCAATCCCTTCGGCGACCCCGATGGTCCGAACCTCTATCGGGCACGTCGCGGGGTCAAGCGGATCTGCCTTCGCCTGAGACACAGCGAAGGAACACGCGGCGAAGAGAAGCGTCGCGCGAAACATCAACATGCTGAACATCCTTGTTTGGTGCCTCCAGAACTGAGGCTGGTAGTCGCCGCGGACTATTGAATAAGACTGCAAACAATCGCAACTCAAAGGCCTCTTGTCAAGTACCAGCCTCTTCCAATGACACATGCCCCTGGAAGAAGCAGATCGGCACTTCTGATCAACATGAGTTGACACGCACCGGCCACGGCACACTGGCCGCTGCCGCCATCCTGACATGGAGGGACTGATCACCCGCTTGGGAAGGTATCCAGGCGCAGCTAGGGTGGGTGACTGGCGTTCGCCTCAGGCCGCCGCCAGCCGACGAGCCGTGGCGATGCCGCGTAGCCAGATCTGGCCGATCTCGGGCGCAGGTCATGGGTACAGCATGAGCAACCACCGCGCCCGCTAGCAGGCTGTTGAAAAACAGCCTGCTAGCCCGGCCACGGATGGCCGGGACGACGAAGCAAGCGCGTAAGCGATTGATTTGTCGTGAGGCGGTACGGACCTGCGCCGGACCGCCGACTTGAAAAACTCCCCGGAAGGGAGTTTTTCAACAAGCTGCTAGTCGCGCATCCTGTAAGCGCCCTTCAGTGAATAGACCTGTTCGTTCCAGATACGGTCGAAGCGCCTGGAATCGGGACCCGGCGATTGAATGATGCGCAGAGTCAGTTCACGCTGGCGGTCGTCATTCGACGGCTTCATGTGGATATTCAGCGCGTATCTTGAAAAATCGCGCACCATGAAATCGAAGATTTCATCGAGCAGATCGTCGCTGACCGGGAAATGCTGGCGGCTCTCGATGATCAGTTGCCCGTAGGCGACGATGGTGAGAATTTCTCCAAGCGCCAGCAGATAGTCGACGTCGTTCTTCTGATGCTCATTGGGCGCGGCCTTGACCAGGAAGTCCTTGAACAGCGCGATCTGCTGCTTGAACAGATTGACATTGCGCAGGTCGACGCTGTCGTAGGCGATGTTGTAGTCGTGGAACTGGATCTTCCCCAGACCCTTGGTCGGGCCCTGGTTGAACAGGAAGGCGTCATGGCTGGCGTCGTCCCGGCGCGCGACCTCGGGGTACGCATTCGGATTGAAGAAATAGTTGGCCATGAACTTGACGATCAGCGCCATGTTGACGTGCACCGTACCTTCCAGTTTGGGCAGCATCGGCAACTCGTGCTTGGCGATCTCGAAGAACGGTTCGTTCTCGAAGCCCTTGGCGGCAATGACGTCATGCAGCATGTTCATGACCTCCTCGCCCTCGCGGGTGACCTTCATCTTCACCATCGGATTGAACAGCAGATAACGCCGGTCATCCGCGGATGCGCTGCGCATGTAGTCATTGGCGCGTTCGGCAAACAGCTTCATCGCCACCAGCTTGCAGTAGCCATCCATCAGCAAGCGCCTGACGTGCGGGAAATCGGTCACATAACGGCCGTACACGCGCCGATTGGCCGCATGGTCGATGGACTCGTAGAGCGCATGGGTACACAGGCCGATGGCGCACCAGCCCAGGTTGAACTTGCAGACGTTGATGGTGTTGAGCATGTCGTCCCAGGCCTTGGGTCCGGTTTCCAGGATCTCGGCACGGGTGATCGGGTAGTCGCGCAGAACGAACTCCGCCACGTAATTCTGGGCGTTGACGACGTTCTTGATGCATTGGTAACTCGGGTGCTTCGATTCGACGGCAAAGAACACGTATTCGCCGGTGTCGGCCATCTTGCCGAAGGTGGACACCAGCGCCGCCTCGTTGCCATTGCCGATGTAATACTTGCTGCCGTTGGCCAGGTATTTGCCATCGCCGATCGGCTGCAAGGCCATTTCGCTGGAATAGATGTCGGCCCCGTGTTCCTTCTCGGAAAGTCCGAACGCGAACACGGCGCCGTCCTGCAACAATTTCGCGGTGCGCTGCTTGATGTCTTCGTTGGAACCGCACCAGATCGGCACCAGCCCGAGCATGGAGACCTGCCAGGTGTACCAGTAGGTGCATCCGTAGAACGCGCTGATTTCCGAGAACTCGCAGTTGCGGTAGGTATCCCAGCGCGAGTCGGCGGCGCCATAGCCGGCTGGCGTCATCAAGGTGGCGAAGACCTGCTGGTCCCTGAGGAAATCAACGTAGTCGTGATTCCACTTGCGCTCATGCCAGTCGCGCTTGATCTGCTTGAGGCCCTTGCCCTCGAAAAAATTGATGGTCGATTGCATCAGCTGGTCGGTCTTGCTGTCCTGGTACTTGCGGCTGCGCTGCTTCGGGTTGAACAGGATCATGAGCTTGCTCCAGAAAATCTCGCATGCGAGCGTGCGCCGCGACGTCTGCGGCGACCTTGATCAGAGACAACCAGGGAAGCACTGAACAAGCCCGGCCAATCGTCATTACGCGCGCAGCGAAGCAATCCAGACTTATGATTTCAATAGCATTTCTGGATTGCCGCGTCGCTTCGCTCCTCGCAATGACGACTGGTTCTCCAAGGCCCCTAGGGCGCCAGCCGCTCCCGGATCCAGACGCCGGCCTCAAGGCGGTAGCGCAGGCGGTCGTGCAGGCGGCTCTTGCGGCCTTGCCAGAACTCCCAGCGATCCGGTTGCAGGCGATAACCGCCCCAATGCGGCGGGCGTGGCGGATGCAGGGCGTAGCGCGCAGCGGCCTTGGCGACATTCGCCAGCAGCACCGCGCGCGAGTGGATGACCTGGCTCTGCGGCGATGCCCAGGCGCCGAGCCGCGAATCCAGCGGTCGCGTGGCGTAGTAGGCGTCGGATTCCTCTGCGCCGGTCTTGGTCACGCGCCCCTCGATGCGCACCACCCGCTCAAGTTCCAGCCAATGGAATTGCAGGGCGGCGAAGGGCTGCTGCGCCAGTTCCTGCGCCTTGCGGCTCTCGTAATTCGTGTACCAGACAATGCCGTCGGCGTCATAGCCCTTGATCAGCACCACGCGGGTGGACGGCCGGCCATCGGCCCCCACGGTGGCCAGCGTCATCGCGTTGGGCTCAGGCAACTCGGCATGCAGCGCCTGCTCCATCCAATGCGCAAACTGCGCCATCGGGTCCGCCAGCGACGCCGATTCATCCAGTTGGTCGCGCTCGTAGCTCCTGCGCAGGTCAGCGATGTTCATGCGGGTCCCGGGGATCGTGATGGATCAAGGCCAAGCACATTCTTGGCGCAAGGAACCCGCTGAACAAGTCACTGAGTCTTGATTCCGCTCATGGTTCGACTGGCTCACCACGAACGGAATCCAGGCATGACTCGACTGCCGTGGACCTCTCGACGGCGCTTGTGCCCGGGCCGTCGGCGGCCTCACTTGGCCTGCGACGACCTTTCATGAGCGCTTTCAACGCACACGACCTGCGCGACCCTGTGGCTGGAAGCACAAACCCCGGGAAAAGCCGGGACGGTAGCGCCGGCGCCCGCGGTGATGGCGCTCGGCGTGGCGCCTATCGCAAACGCTGCCCCGTCATTCTGACCCAGATCACAGGCCCGAGCTGGCCCAAGGGATATACGAACCGAGAAGGGGCGCTGTTTGCAGCCTCGGTTGCTTAACCTGGAGGTGTCAGATGCAAAGATCGATCGGCCTTTGGGCCGCATGCCTGCTTTTGCTCGCGCCGGCGGCACTGGCGGCGACGCTCACGATCACGTTGAAAAACGGCCGCACGGTGACTTACCCGATGAACGAGGTCGAGCGCATCGTCTACGCCGACGACGGTGCAGGCCCTGGGTCGACGTCCCATGCCGAAACCGCCGCTGTTGCCGCGAACTGGACCGGAACCTGGAAGACCACCGACATCAGCATCGGGCGGATAGCCTTGAGCCAGAGCGGTAACGACCTAAGCGGCGCCTACAATAACGGCAATGGCCGGATCACCGGGACCGTCAACGGCGGCACCTTCACCGGGCAGTGGAGCGAAGCCAGAAGTCGGCGGAGCGGCAGCATGACACTGACCCTGCAGCCCGACGGACGTACCTTGAAGGGTACATGGAGTTTCTCCACCAGCCCCAACACCAAGGCCAGTTTCACGGCGACCCGCGAATGAGGCTCGGCCGATCCTCGGCAAAACATGCCTGGGACGGCAGGGATAGAGCTGGAAAGTGGATGCCCCCGATCCCGTCCCGAGCGGGAAACTGGTCGCCTGCGACCCTTTCGCGATGACGAGTGCCGGGAACAATCCGCATGTGCGCACCAATTGCTCAAGCGTTGCGCTTCGATGCGATCATTGAATCTCGTCAGGGCCTCACTGAACACCTTTGACCGTCATTCCCGCGAAAGCGGGAATCCAGTGCTTTCAGGTACTTGCAATTACGTGGATCCCCGCTCTCGGGAATGACGACTTTTCAGTGCCTTCCCCAAGTGTGGTCATCACTCCGGGTTCAAGGCGTCGATGAACACGACCTTGAACTGCTCGCCATCGGCGTTGTAGATCAGCTCGGAAATGCCATTGTCGATCCCCGGGACTTGCCTGGCGGCGTTGTAGAACTTCGGCTCCATGGCTCCCATGGAGCCGTCCTCGTACTGGAGATAGATCTCGACGATGGAGTTGTCCAAAACCCGCGCCGCCCCGTTCACGCAGTAGCGTTCGCCGTCTGCCAGATAGGCCAGGTAGACGTTTTGGTGCATGCCGTCGTCAACGGGGCCTGATCCTCTGGTGTCGAAGGCTCGTTCCAATCTGGCCAGGCAATCATCCTGCGCGTGTGCCGTGGCGGCCCAGACCAGCAGCAACCAGGATGCACAGCCTCTGATCGTCATGCGGGCGTTTCTCTGCCACAGGACGATGACCAGCAGCACCAGCTTCTTCATGATGTCTTCCCTCTCCGAAAAAATACCGAATGGGCTGGCGGGCCGGTCGCCGGCGCGTGGATTGGACGTGATCTTGACCGACTATCCGACGGGCCGGACATCCTATTCAATCCGTTGGACCCATCCCGCCGACACTCGTCTGACTCCTTTACAAACCCCGCTCCTCGCGCAACGCCATGCGCGGCCGGGCGACGAGCACACGCCGGCGGGGTGCCGCCGACCGCGCCGCGTTTATCGGCGCGAATCAGGCGCCCAGTGTGGTCGACCATCTGCAGGTACTCGACTGCGGTCAACGCCAGCACACAGCCCGCGTAGCCCAGGTAAACGTAGCGCACCTGGGTCTGATCCCCGCACGGCAAAGACCCGGGTGCGCCTAAGGCTTACCCGGGCTACTTGCTGGCGCGAAGGACCGGCGGAGCGCCGAAGATCCGTCGCAACAGCACTATGCGAAACTGTAGATTGTGCCCCTGGTTTACCTGAGCGAGCTTGCCTCAGCGATGAAGTACGACGATTCCGAATATGGGTTTCTCAACTTTGAAACCGAGCTGGATAATGACTGCGCTGCCACCCACATCGGCATGTATTTGGCATGGGCGATCTTGCGGGGCTTGGCCGGGGAGGAATTCGACCAGCGCGAAACGCCTCAGGTCCTGGCGCTCAAGGCCAGACAAACGACAGGCCGGGAGGTCTTGCTGGACCTTTGCGACGGCAAGCTGACTGATGATGACTTCAACGCTGTCGGCAACGCATTTACCAGCGTCTATTACGAGCGCTACTTTGTTAAGGATTACGAGCGCGTGTTTCAAGCCGATTTTCCCAACACCGGGCACCCGACGGACGACTTTTGCGGCATTCCCGATACCTGGGCAAATTTCGATCGGCTGGCACCCTTGCTCGACAAGCGATTTGCGCAGTGGCAGCAGGCGCGATCGGCCCGGCCGGAGCCGCAGGCCAACTCAGTGCAGCCGCCATCGGCAACCTTGTCGCTCGAACCGCTCGCCCAGCCGTCCATCGACGAGTTGCGGCGGCGCGGCGAACACGGCGAGGCCCAAGCATGGTACGAGTTGGCCGCGCGACTGCTGACCGGCGACGGTACAAAGCAGGACGTGGTTGGCGGAATCGAAGCGTTCCGCCGTGCGGCAGAACTCGGTCATCTGGAATCCACCTACAACCTGGGTGTGGCATATCAGAACGGCGACGGCGTCGCCAAAGACGCCAGCACTGCCCTGGAATGGTTCACGCGGGCGGCGGATGCAGGGCACGGCTTTGCCACCTTCATGCTGGCTCAGGCCTATCGGGTGGGCAATTTGGTGCCCACCGATATTGCGTTGTCCAATGCGCTTTTGATCATCGCGGGGCTGCGCGGTGTCCGGGAAGCCAGCAGCTTTGGCATTGTCGCCGGCTACCCTTATGCAGACTTGGTGATCGCCATGAAGGAGCCCGGCACCCTGCGGGCCGTGCTCCAGTCGCGACTCACCCCGGTCCAGCGAAGCTCCTCTTCGCAAGCGAACCGCCCTACGCAGCGCGGGCCGGCACCAACGCCAACGCCAGCAAACGCCGACCATGGCGCCAAACGCGATACCGGAATCATGGCAGTGCTCGCCACCATGATCGGTGCCGTCGGCGTCTTCGTGCTCTTGCTGTTCGCCACCCGCCTGACCGGCCTGCCCTTTCGTCTGCTCGCTTACGGCATCGCCGTGATTGGCGCCATCGGCGTATTTCGCATCAGCCAACGCATGGGCGAAAGCAGATTCCTGCAGCTCATCCTTACGCTCGGCGCCGCCGTGCCAGCCTTCGGCAGCTTTGTCTGCATGCTGGTGTTGTACCGATGGTGGATGCGCCCACGGCAGGAGTGAGGTCAACGGTCCCGGCCATTGATACGCATGCCGATCGAGCCCGGCACCGCACAAGGTCCGCAACGGCAATATGATCGTCAGCCTGAGCTTGGGCGGAGGCCGTTATTGCGGAGAGGGCGAGACGACCGGAATGGCTCGGCAGATTGCCGGCAAACTCTGAGTGCGCGAATGAATAACGGCGCAGAAGCCGGCATCGGGGTCCGTCCCGCCTTGGTGCTTTTGGCGGCGGCCGCACTTTATGCTTGTGGCGAAGACCGCGATTCGCAGCTCGCGCTCAAGGAGTCGGAGCTGCGAACGGCGGCAGGGGTCTGTTTTCAGCCAGGGATACCGCTCTCAGACCTGGATAAGTGCACGAAATCCCAACTGCCAGGCATCGAAGGCGGCTATCAAAGCACTTGGGAGTACACGCATTGTCTGCCCGATGTAGGCAGGGAATCGGCATGCGCCTACGCGCGCTTCGTGGTCCTATGGCCCACTGAGCCAGCGCAGCCTGGGGGAGTGATCTCGTACTGGGAAACTCGCGCACAGTCGTATAGCACCGGACGATTGCGCTGGATTCGGCCGCGGCCGCACGGCGCATAATCGACGATGCTGGATGTCCCTTTGTTGCTTCTCTCGACTGCCGTCAACGCCAGCACACAGCCTCCGCGCTGCCCCGCGATCGGCACCAGCATTGCCGACGCCAAGGTCGGTGCCTGGTCGATCTCATCCAGGCGCTTGCGGACGCTGGTGTGTGTCGAGTCCTCCCTCGTCGCGTTCATACCCCTGTGAACGTTGGAATCCACTCGATAAAGCCGTGTGGATTCCGCCCCACAAGAGAACCCGCCTTACGAGGGTTACTGAACCTGATTTCCGCCCTTGATCAACTTCGCGCTGGTGACAATGTCGGCGATTTCCCACTTGCCAAGCGCGGCGTTGTACATCCAGCTGATCGTGACCGTAACCCGCCAAGTCTGGCCGTTCGAGTTCTGGAAGGAGCAGGTCATGGAAGTACTGTAGGTCTGGCCGCCGGCGCCGGCGGTCCCTTGAGGAACACCGAGGCCTCCGTTGCAGGAAAATCCTGCCGCGTTGAACTCGGAAATCAAAATCGGACGGTCTTCGAAGGGAATATCGATATCAACCGCAGAGAAACCATAATGCTTGGTTTGGTCGGCAGATGCGACTTCAGCCATCACATTGCCAGCTGATTCAAACAGACTGATGCATGCTTCCTGATCGCAGGTTTGTGCCTGGAGCGGGGCATGCGAGAAAAACGCGATTAAAAGCAATCCGGTCAAGACGCGAAGGAAATTTGACATTCAAGATCCTCGGGAAAAAGGGAAATATATTCCGGACTTGATTCTTGCGTCATGCAATCCGTCGCGTCGGAATGCATGACATCGGCCTTCCTGCGGCGCGCTGATACCTGGGGAACCCCTGAACAAGTGTCATCAACGCGACCGATGTCTCATCCTTCTTCAACCCGATGCCTCGAAGTAGTGTTGGCCTGTGCTTCACAGCGCGTACGGCGGAACCCGCCCACCGCAAACTCAGGGCGGGCGGCAAGATTCAAGAGGCGAATTCCGCCGACGAAGTCGATGAGCACAGGCGCCAATCACCTGGTGCCCGCGGCAAGCGGTGGAATCCGCAGAAGAAGCCGTGCGGGTTCCACCATTCACGAGAATCCGCCTTACGCGGGTTACCCGAGAACCCACCTTACGCGTTGGAATCCCGAAGACAACGATGTTGGGATGCGCTTCGCTTATCCCAACCTATGCGGGCTTAGGCGTTACCCGTGCCAGCAAATGTGATTCAAGTAGGGTGGAACCCGCTCAAGACCAAGTACAGATTTTCGCGATAACGCCCCGGGGAGCGGATTCCACCATCGGCGACGCACCGAGGCCAAGTCAGGCCCCATCCGCGGTAAACGGTGGAATCCGCACGATAGAGCCGTGTGGGTTCCACCCTACCCGAGAACCCACCTTACGCGTTACACGAGAACCCGCCTTACGCGGGTTGCCCGATCTCGGCGGCCTGCTCGACCAGCAGTTCTACGGATCCAACAGCGCGAACGTATCGATTTTCGCGTTTTGGCAGGAGATGGCGCTCCGGATCACCGACGAGGGCCGCTTTGCGGCCACCTGAGCTGCACAACGAGCGGATTTGCACAGACCGGCGGCCTGGGTAGCCAGGACGGGGGCGCCGAATCGATCGGCGCCCCCGTATGGAGCGACCTATTCGAAGCCGTTGGCAAACAGCGGATCCGGCAGGGGATCGCAGCTGGCACCTGCCGGGACATTGGTCTTCAGGAGTGCAAATCGTCCGCCCTCACTGACCGAGGCAGGAACAAAGCTGGCCTGCGACTGGAGGGCGAAGCGCCCATCGCTGCTGCGCGTCAGCGGCATCAGCTTGCCGCTGAGTTGCAGATGGCTGGATCTTGCGGGACTCATTGGCGAGGGGGCTTCACTGGCCTGTGAAGACAGCGCGCCCAGCAGCAAGCCCGGCAACAGGAGAACCCAGGGCGCGTAAAGGGCTGGCCACCGGCGTGGCGGTGATTGCAGTCGGCTGTTCATGACTAGCGCTCGCTCTGGCCGGTCAGACGGCTCAGCGTGGCCTCAATGCCTTCCAGCCGCTTGCGCAGTTCTGCGTTCTCCAGCGCCAGCGCCTTGATCTCGATGTCCTTCTCCGCCCGCAGATCGCGCAGTGCCTCGACCGCGAGTGCTTCGAAACCCTGCGAGCCGACACTCAGGTAACCGTCCTTGTCCTCGCTCACCCAGGCCGGGAACACCTTCGCCACTTCCTGCGCGATCAGGCCGTTGTGGGTGCCCGCCGGCCGCTTGAGCGGATCGGGGTCGGTGTAGCGGAAGGTCACGCCGCGCAGGCGCAGCAACTGGTCCAGCGCGCCGGCCAGCGGCCGCACATCGCTCTTCAGACGCGCGTCCGAGCTCGCCGCCCAGGAGCCACCGCCGGGCTTGGCTGCTTGCGCGGTGACAAAGAAGTCACCATTCGAACTGATCTGAAGCCGATTGGTGAACGTGGTTCCGTTGTACTGCGCGAGGAAAAGCGCCGCACCGGCAGGATCCGGCGACATCGCGAAGTTGTAGCCGTTGTTGTTCAACGTGCTGCGCATCACCAGGTCGACGTTGTTTCCGGCCGTCGCGCGATTGGTCAGGACCAGATCAGCGTGAGACGGAATGTTGGTGGTGTTGAAAGCCACGCCACCGCCGGCGCGAACCAGAAACTGGTTGGGGCCAGTCGAACGGAAGGGCGCAGCGACGGAATCGGCCCAGGCAAAGGTACCTTCATCGCCGTTCGCATCGCCCGACAGGGCCACACCTGCACAGCCCAACCCCGGATCGCCGGAGCTGCTGCCCGGCCGCACCTGGGCGAAATTGCCACCGGCCCAGGAGACTTCGCCGCCAGCACAGTTGTTGGCCCCGCCACCTGCGGTACTGACCAGCCCGCTGGCGGTGTTGTTGAATCCACCGACCACCGTGGCCTGGGCGCTGGAGGCTCGGCCCTGAAAGCCACCGCTGATCGTGGATCGCACGCCAGTGGCAATGTTGTCCTCACCGCCGCCGACCGTGCTGCCCCGCAGGACGGCCCCATTGCCGCGTCCGCCGCTCACCGTCGCGAGCGATCCGTCGACCATGTTGGTGCCCCCATTGCCAGCGCCATTGGCCACCCCGCCGCCGACCGTGCCGTAATGGTCCAACACGCGGTTGATGTTCGCGTCGGCAATATCAGGATCCGAACCGGTCACGCCGCCCCCGCTGATGGTGGCGCCACGGACGCCCTCCATGATCTGGTTGGTCGACCCGCCGGCCAGGAAGTTGCTGGTGAGCGGTTGGCCTCCAACGAGCAAGGTACTGGCTTCCAATTGCAGGTTGCGTGTGTTGTTCGTTCGCAAGACCAGCGGATTGGCGTCGGTCGTGCCAAGAAAATTGACGGCCTGATTGGTGCCTGCGTCGCCGGTGGAACTCCAGCACTGGCCGATCAGTGCCGAGCTGGTCGCCTTGACCCGGTCCGGGAAGTTGACGAAGGTGCCCGCGGACTTGACGTCCCGCACGGCCAGTTGCAGCCAGGCTTCCGCGCTGTCTTCGACCGGCGCATCAAACTCCAGCTGGAAGCGCCCATCGCTGACCTTGACGCCCGGGAAGGTGATCGTGGAGCCGAGTTGGCTGCCATCGCTGGCCGCGGCAAAGGGCGTGATCTGGATGTCGTACAGCCCCGAGGCCGGCTGGCCAGCATCGTCCAGACGGCCCTCGTAGCTAAAGGAACTGGCGAGCGCCTGCTGTCCGCAGGCCAGCGCGATTGCCAATGCAATCAGCGTCGGCGGCGAGATCCGCCGCGATGCGCGGGCCCGGCGAATGTCGGATGCTTGTCTTGCCATGATGAATCCCCGTCTGTTGAAGCCCCATTGGCTCATTCGGGTCAAGCGGGATCTGGCAGAAAACTGGCTCATGGCCCAGGCATGGCGCAGCCAGCGAGCTCACTTTCGGAGTCAGGGTCGGTATGAACAACAACGGACATCCACAAATCAGAATTTTCCGACAAGTCATCGGGCACTTTTCTGACTGACGATGCTCGACCGAGCGGCGATGCTGGGCCTCATGACCTACGCCCGCAAGATCCTGATCCCCAAGGGTTCTCCCGGAACCTTCCACTGCGTCTCGCGCTGTGTTCGCCGGGCCTTCCTGTGTGGCGAGGATCGACTGACGGGTCGGTCATTCGAACATCGTCGCCAATGGGTAGAGAATCGCATCCACGAGTTGGCCGGCATCTTCAGCGTAGCGATCTGGGGCTACGCCGTGATGAGCAACCACCCCCGATCAAGTCGAGGGCAGGTCCTGCATGTCGTCGTGCAGATCTTGCCGGAGGTGGTATCGCGCTGGTCGAACGATGAGATCGTTGAGCGTTGGATGCGCTTGTATCCGCGGCAGGATCAGAACCCGGAGATGCGCGCCGAGGTGCTGGCTGGCAATGTCGAGCGCATCAAGGAGTTGCGCGAGCGCCTGTCGAATCTCTCATGGTTCATGCGCTGCCTGGTGGAGCCGATCGCGCGGGCGGCGAACAAGGAAGACCTCTGTAAAGGCAGGTTCTGGGAGGGCCGTTTCAAAGCCCAGTGCCGGCTCGACGACAACGCCGTGCTGGCGGCGATGGCCTATGTCGATCTGAACCCGGTGCGGGCGAAGATCTGCGATACCCTGGAAGCGTCGGTGCACACCAGCGCGCGCCAGCGACTGACCGAGATCGCAGAGGAACCTGCCGCCGCTGATCGGCCGCTTGCTCCCATTGCCGGCATCCGCGGCATGTGCGTGCTGCAGATGACGCAAGCCGAGTACCTGAGCCTGGTCGACTACACCGGCCGCCAGATCCGCGCCGACAAGCGCGGTGCCATCGAAGGTCTGCCGCCGACCGCACTGGCGCGCCTGGGTTATCGCCCGGAAACCTGGACGCGTCAGGTGTTGGCGGTGAAATCCGACTTCAGCCGGGCGATGGGTGCGGTTGAGAGTCTGGTCGCAAAGGCTTCCGAAATGGGTCAGTGCTGGTTGCGCGGTATCGCGACGGCACGGCGGCTGGCGACGCGGTAGCACCGGCGGGTGGTGCGACCTTTTGGGAGCCGAGCTCGAAAGCTCTGCAAACACGCTAACTTGCGCCACCCAGCGCATGCCGTGGCGACGGTAGCGTGCCCGAGTGGTAGCGCAACCCCGTTTAGAAAGACGATCCGTCCCTCAACGATCCTCGCTATCGGAAACATCCGCTTTGCGAAGTCCAACCCGCAACCGAACTGGCGATCCTTGCGGTAGAGAAAATTGGTGTCCAATGCTGCTATGTCCTGGCGCTACTGGGTGTCCAATGCTGCTGTCCAATGCTGCTGTTCCAGCGAGCGCCCGCGTTCGCGGCGTTCACGCCAAGAAAAAAATCGGTATCCAATTCAGAGCAGGATGCGGCCAGCGCAGCGAACCGCATTATTTGGGCGTTGAGGTGCGCAGAATCTCGACAGATGCGGTTCGTACCTCACCGCATCCTACGCGGGCTGTCGCGGTATAGACAGATCAATCACTTACGCGAATAGCTGCGGAACTTGGGGGGCTCGAAACCTCTGCAAACACGCAAACTTGCGCCACCCAGCGCATGCCGTGGCGACGGTAGCGTGCCCGAGCGGTAGCACAACGCCGTTTAGAAAGACGATCCGTCCCACAACGATCCTCGCTATCGGAAACATCCGCTTTGCGAAGTCCAACCCGCAACCGAACTGGCGATCCTTGCGGTAGAGAAAATGGGTGTCCAATGCTGCTAGCGAGCGCAGCGAACCGCATCATTTGGGCGTTGAGGTGCGCAGAACCTAAGCAGATGCGGTTCGTTCCTCACCGCATCCTACGCGGGCTGATCCGAACTCTGATCATCTACTGCATTCCGCGCGGCGGCGGCTTCTTCTGCTTCGGCGCGCAGTGCTTCAGTGCCAACATCGGCAGCGTCCATCCGATCTTCCTTGATCTTGGGTGCCTGCGGCTGCCATGCCTTCAAGTGTTGCCCAACTTGGTCGTAGAACTCCGGAATCGCCTGCTCCAGATCGACAATGAAGTTCTTCCGCTGCGCAAACCGTGCGCCAAGATCGCGCGCGAACAGGACTTCGAATGACGAAACCACTTTACCGGCTTCCTCGGCCGCTTCGGGCCGTTCGCGAAGCACGTTCAGAGGATGTTGGGTGAACGGTCCGCGGCCTGGCCAGAACAAGCGGATAAAGATGCCGTCGGGCTTGGACTTCTGCAGTTGCTTGAGCAGCCAGGTGAGTCGGGCTTTGGTTGACTTGCGGTCCGCTGGTGCAGCGACACGCATCGAGGCGAACACCGATCGCTTGCGGAAATCGGCGCTGACATTAATTGCCGCTGCGGTGTTCGGTACCACGAATGCCGAGTGCAGGCAGTAGTCGGTTGCCAGAACCTGCGCGTCCGCCTTAATCCGGGCCAGAGGGTCGCTGACATAGGCTCTGGGTACCCGAACGCTCACGTCCTCACCCAGCTGCCGGCTCAAGATCAGGCACAAGTCGTTCGATTCCTGGTACCAGGCGCCCACAACTTCCTGCGTCTCGTCTGATTTGGCTGAAATGGACCCGCCGGCCTGTACCGCGGCGGCAATTGCGGTCCACGCGGCAGGCATCTGATCGAAGCTCTTCACGCCTGCACTCGGGTGGCTGAGAAAGCGCACCATTTCGTTCAGGATGACGCGCTGCTCTCGATCTACAACTTCCTGATTACCGAGCTGGAGCGTGGCCTGTGTCAGCAGGTACATCCAGGACCAGTGAACCACGCGCGCCTTCTTGAGAGATGCAGCGCTGAGCGCAACTGGATGGTGTGTAGGCAGAGGCGCGAACTGGTTGGAAATGGTGATCAGCGCATCGATGCCGTTCAGCTTTGCAATGTCCAGGTAGCTTTCAAGTTGCTCTGCGGTCAGGTCAGAGTTGCCCACCTTCGCTTCCACCAAGGCGGTCCAGGTGCTCGACCCTGATTTGAGGACGATAAGTCCATCCGGTCGGACAGCTTTGTCTTTGGATTTCTTGAGGACGACTTCCGTATAGGCCTCGATCTTGGTTCGCGCGCCAACCTTTATTCCAAGATCGGCCAAGAGCGATTTGCCAAACGTATCCACGGTTTCGAAGCAGGCGAGCAGGATAGAAAGTGTTCTGCCTTCCTTCGATGTGTCAGCCAGCACGGGAAACAACCGCGCGCGCTCACCCGACATCAGAACTTCTGGTTTGTCACTCATGAATTTCCCCTTGGCAGTGCCGATTTCGAGGTTGACTATCCCTTGGTGGAACTTGCCATTTCTTAGTCACGGATTCAATGCCTCCCGGAGTCGAGTCACTTGTCGACCGACATACGGTGACGGCGAAATCGAGGATTGCATTGCAAGCTCATGGGCGTCCAATTCTTCTAGACTCGGGCGTTGAGGTGCGGCGAATCTCGACAGATGCGGTTCGTACCTCACCGCATCCTACGCGGGCTGGCAACCTGAGCCCGCGTAGGGCGGGACCCGCCCACCGCAGGATTTGGGCCAGCGATAATATGCAACAGGCGGGTTCTGCCGACCGGACGGAAGTGCACTCACCCGTCATTTGCTGCCCCGGCAATCGGTGGAATGCGCACCAACGTCCGTGCGCGTTCCACCCTACATGGGAATCCGCCTTATGCAGGTTGATTTCTGGGTGTCCGATTGCTCGCGTCAACGCATGTCTAAGCCTCACTTGAGAAGAAGAAACGCCAATATCGGGAAAGCCATAATAAAGAGGCATCCAGTCTCACCTCCCGTTTGTCGTCTTGGCGGCTCCACTTCCGTAACGCCTTGAACTTCGCTCGAAAAGCGAACTGTGATTTCTGTCTTCCCCACCGCGACGCTGTGAGACAAGCCTCCCGTTAGCGCTGCGGACGGGGATTTCAGGTGACCAGAAATAATGGGGAGATTGATCCTCAGAGATTCGGCTGCCAAGCCCTTTTCCATAGAGCGGAAGTGGTTCAACAGGCTTTGCTTTACCTTGGAATCACCTTGCGCCAGCCAATTGAATCGCTTCTCGAGCGATTCCGGTATCGCCCTTTCGGTCACCCGCTCCGTCAAGGCGCGCAGTACCGCCGCCTCGACTTCAGGTTGCGGCGTCAACGGATTTACATAGAGAGTCTGCTTGTGCGAAGGCTCGACGTGCCGCCAGAGACTCTCCACCATTGACAATTTAACATCCATAGGCATTCTGTCGGGCAAAAGCGCGAATAGGCGTTCAGCGACCAAACCACTCATCTTTACGTGCCCGGCCCGCCATTGCGGGAGGGTGATTTCCGCATACTCCTTCGCGAGTGGCCCATGGGCTTCTCCATACGCGACTAACACCTCATCCAATTCTGCGCCCGTCAACGAGAAAAAATATTTCTTCACATCTTCATCGGTGCCTCCCAACTCCTGCGACAACGCCTTCGCTTGGCGTATATGTTCTTGAGCCCTTTCAAAACCATAATCTCGCGAATTGCGGGAGCTCGAATGGCGTTTCTTCCGTCGACGCATAGCGTGCCTTAGTTTCGTCTCAAAAAGCGAACAAGCCTCTCAAGGAGACCAGCGTTAGGCTTGGACCTCATCCGAAGCATCACCTCACCCCCGGAAAATTGGTGGCGTGACTCTATTGAAAGTTGCGTGCCGTCTGGAAGCGACGCGCACTTTCGAACGAATTCACTAGCAGTTTTCCGAACTGCCTCGAGCGTCAAATGGTCTGAGTCGGACATTTGCTGAGTAGTGAATAACCTCTGCCGGATAACCCGAGAGAGCTCCTCCGCGCTCGTCGAAGGACCTACTTCAATTGGCAGTATACGCATCACTTCCCCATCAGAGCGACTATTATGACAAAGGCCAATATTCCACCGAACACGTACCAGGGCGTGTAGTCCTTTTCCCCAGTTTGAGACTTGGATAGACGGCCGCTCTGAGCTTGCTGGGTATTGCCCATTATTACTTCCGTCCTGCCAACGGACGTCGTTTGAGTGTGGCTGATGGTTACGGCGTTGCCTGTCTCCGCGACTTCCCTCGTGGTTCCAGCTAGATCGTCTAGAGTCTTTCGCAGCGCGGCCGAATCTACGTGAAGTTCCTGAGCCTTCTTGGCGATATCAAGGAGTCCTTTCGTATATTCTCCCAAGAGTACCTGGCGGTCCTTCTCCGGCATCCACGCGATATCGATGCTCGTTCCGGGAGCGAGGTCTATTTTGCTTGGAACGAGCGCATTTCGATTCGGTTGACTTCCGCTGTTAGGGTCTGACATTTCCGCTCCTCCTTCTCATTCGCCACTCTTTTGGCAACTGAAATTCTTTTGCCCACATTCCGAGCCCGTTATTCATTGCGAATCGCTCGTCTTCCACATAGTCGATTGCGTATTCCGTGTACGCCACCGCCCACCCTTGGCGCACCATCATACGCGAAGCATCATCATCTCCCAGCAAGCAGACTGCAACTATTCTTCCCCATCTGTCTTTGCTTCGATGCTCGCAAGAGACGCGCTCTCCAACGATGAGAAACCGTAGATGCTCCGCGGCTGCCTCGCCGCAGTCATAGGCTGCGCCATTCCTAGTACACTGTTGCCCTTTTTCCGGGGCATCTATTCCGAAGAGACGATATCTTGTGCCATCCAGATCAATTGTATCGCCATCAATAACGCGGACCATCTGGTGGAGCGCTACTGTAATTGGCGTCGGTGGCTTTCTATCTAAAGCGATTACAAGAGCGAGAATGGCGACGCCGGCGATGACGAAACTCGGAAACGCCAAGCGGCGCAATTTGGAGCGCCTGAGCGCTTGGTGAAAAGGGCTTTGAAATGGCGACTTCATCCATGCATCCGCACAATTCAGGGGCCGTCGTGAGGCAATACTATTCGTTCGACCGCCGCCGACGCGTGGCAACCTCTACATTGCCGGTCTATCCGGACAACATAATACGCTCATCACACGCGTATGTACGGCGCTACCCTCTCTTCCTCGCCGACTAATCCGGCGTCTTTCTCCTCATGACTTGGAGAGATCACAGCCTTCGAGTTACGGGAGGAATCACATCGGTGGCGCGCCGTTTCCTCAGCGTAGTTCAACGGTTCTAGTTGCACCTGAACATCGGTTGCGGGGATGCATCACCTCCCTCACCCCACCCCCCTAGCAATCACCGACCCCATAGCCGTCGGCTCCGGATCATTCTGGTGCTGCACCGCATTCACCGCCCAATCCACCAATTTCACCCGGTCCTTCTGGAAGATCATCACGTGCGTCGACCCGCCGAATTCGAAGTGGCCGATTTCGGTGTCGCGGTTGATGCCTACGGGGGACATGGTTTCGTCAACGATGAACTGGGGTTCGATGACGCAAGTGGAGACTTCGACCATGCCGATGCAGATCAGGGCGACGTAGCCGCAGGTGGGGTGTTTGAAGATGAAGATGGCGCGGGCGGCGACGTGGCCCAAATACGGCTGGGACTCGGTGCCTTCCCAGGTGCCCTGGTTTTCGCCCTGGCCGGGTTTCTGGGCGAAGTAGGTGCCGGGTTGGCGCCAGGAGCGGACGATGGTGCCGTCGAGCGGGGCGCGCCAGCGGTGGTAGTGGGTAGCGGAGAGGAAGCCCTGGTAGAGCTGGCCGCCTTCGAACAAACGGGCCCATTGTTCCTGGCCGGCGAAGAGATCGAGCAGGGAATAGTTGACGTCCTTGATCCAGAAATCGGATTCGAGGGCGACGTGGTTCTGGTACATCCAGGGCGTGGTTTCGCAGCCGATGTTGATGTCGAACTCGGGTGAGCCGTGGAAGGGGCGCGCGTCGGGGACGAACTGGCGGATGAAGAAGGCGTTCCAGGAGTCGTAGCCGTAACCGGGGGCCTTGGGGTCATGCACCATCTGATCCCAGACGCCGGCGGCCTTGGCCGCCTTGGAGATCCACGAGCCGGGCTTTTCGGGATCGTAGATGTCGAGCTTGTCGAGCGAGGCCGGGCTTTTGAGGAAGGTGTTCCAGGCGTTGAGCACGGTCTGAAACTGGGCGTTGAAGGTGGCATCGTGGAACAGTGCCAGGCCGGCTTCGGTGGCCATGGCCACGGCCAGCAAGCCATTCATGGGTGTGCCGACCATCACCGTGGTGTTGAAGGCGGGTGATGTGGTGATGATCTCGTTCAGCAGCTCGAAGAAGGCATCAAAGCCTTCGATCCAGAGGACGTCGCCGTCGTCCTTGATCGCTTTGCGGGTGTCCTTGTCGAGCGAGCGCACATAGGCGTTGGACTGCTCGATCATGGAGTTGACCCACATGCGATAGACCGCGTTGGCGGTGACCCAGGCCTTGAAGCTGAGCATGACCGGGGTCATGGGCCTGAGCGTGCCGGCCTTGCGTTTGGCCGCGAGGTGCTTGCGCAGCGGCTGCAGGTATTTGGCCGTGGCCCAGACCCGATTGGGTACCCAGAAGCCCATCTGCAGCGGGCCGGCATTGCTCAGGCTCAAGCGATTGTGGCTGGCGCCTTCGGTGCGGGGCGGCTTGGTGGCGCGCTTGCTGGCTTTGTCTGCGGATGCGGGTTTGGTGGGTTTCTTGGGCATGGGATGGGGAGCCTGTAGGTGGGGTGGTGGTTAGGGCGGGGTTGGTTGGCGGGAGCGGCTGGGGCGGTTCTGCCTTGCGCGGTTGTGGGTCCAGACTTGTCTGGACGCTTTTTGGGCGCTGGGGGGAGAGCGTCCAGAAGAGTCTGGACCTACAAGAGCGGAGGACTTTTTCGGGCGCTGGTCGGAGAGCGTCCAGACGAGTCTGGACCTGCGGGCGCGGGGGACTTTTTGCGGGCGCTGGGGGGAGAGCGTCCAGACGAGTCTGGACCTACAAGAGCTCAAGAGCGGCCGCGCAGGCGCGCGGCCCTCCATAAAGCAGATCACGAGCGGCCGCGCGGGGGCGCGTCCCTCCAAAGAGCAGAGCAAGAGCGGCCGCGCAGGCGCGCGGCCCTCCTTCAATGCGCTGGCGCCCATCGCCTGAGCGCTATCCACTACAACATCCGCACACCGACATCACGCCGAACTGGGTGGTGGTCCACTGGCCGTTCCAGGCTTCTTCCTTTGCGCTGCAGACCTGGGGGCAGACTTTCTGGGCCTGCTGGTTGCTGTAGATGGGTCCGGCAGTTACGTCTGCGCAGCTCTGTTGCTGGGCGAGCTTGGGAAGGAAGCTGAAGTTGGCGCTGAAGTGTTTGGTGGTGTGCGGCTTGGTCTTGGTGTCGATCTCGGTGTAGGCCAACTTGGCGCCCTTGTGGCAATCGACGCAGTTGCTGGCTTCCAGGCTGGACTGGATGAAGGTTTCCAGCGTGCTGTTGACCATGAAGGTGGGGACCGAACCGTTGGTGGGCTGGGTGCCATCGGGCTCGACATTGCCGCCCCAGTTGGTGCCGATCAGGTAGTAGTTGGCGAATACCGAGTCGATGGCCTTGAGCTGGGCGCGCCAGGCGGTATTGAGCTGGTCGGTGAGGTGATAGACATTCCAGCATCGGGCGACTTGGGTGCCGCACTGCTCGCCGCTGGCGGTGGTGGTCATGTACGCCTGGGCGTAGGGCTGCTGGCGTTCCCAGATGAAGGCGGTGTCGCCTTTGGCCAATACCGGTGGGCTGTTGGTGGTGACGCTGTCGCAGGCGGTGCGGCTGAAGGAGAAATCGCCGGCATTGGGCGCCGGACACAGGCTGTTGGGAATGGTCTTGTAGCACTTGGCGTCGGTGGCATCGCAGGCGGCAGCTGCGAAGGGTGCGTTGTCCTGATGCTCGAAGCTGGCCCAGATGAATTGCGGCAGCAGATTGTGCTGCTCGGCGTTGGCCTGAATGATGTGCAACCCGACCAGGCCCAGCGTGACTTCCGCGCACAGCGGCTTGCCATCGCGCACATAGGCGCCCTGCACGTCGATCAGGCCCTTGGTGTGGAAATAGCGGGATTCGTCGGCCGGGCTGATGATGCGCCACGCGGCCTTGAGCTCCATGGCGCCGGGGGCGCCGTTGGTCTTGCTGGTGTCGCCCGGTGGGAACAGCACGCTGTTGCCGCCCTGGATGAAGGTCTGCTGCCCGGCGTAGGTGTTGAGCCCCTTGCTCTCAAGGTAGTCCTTTTCCACCGAGTTCAGGCGGCGCTCGAACAGCGTCCAGTTGCCTTTGACGTCGATCAGCGGCTGACCGGTCGCCTGGATGAATTCCTCATCGCGGGAACCCTGGCCGCCGGACTTGGCGATGATGTTGAAGCGCGGCAGATTGTTCGGATTGGGGCATTCGCCGACCGGGCCGCCGAAGACATCTTCCGGCCTGGCCCAGGTTTGCCAGACGGTGGTGCCTGCGCCGGACAAACCGGTGCCGGGATCGCTGCCACTCTGGTTGGCCTGCCAGTTGAGGGCCACGAACATCTGCCAGGACATGTTGTCGAAGGGCGTTTGCACGTCCTCGGCGGCGCTGGTGACGAAGTTGCTGAGCCCGGCATAGCCGAAGCCGGAGTTAAGGCCGGGGTCGGGACCGATGGTGGACGGGATGGTGGCGCAGAGCGTGCTGACCGTGGGATCGGCGCAATAGACCGGCTGCGGCACGTAGGGTGCCGGGGCAGGAGCGGTGGTTTCGGCGCTCCGGGTAGGTGGTGCTGGGGTGGGTTGGCTGCAGGCGGAGAGCAGAAGAAAAGCCAAGGCGCCGAGTGCAACTCGGCGATCCCGGGGGATCAGGTGATCCCGAGGGGTTGGGATGGGATTGGTCATCTGGGCTCTCCGGTCATTTGAGTTCAAAGATGCTGCTGTGCTGATAGCGCGGGATCACGGCGCGAATGAGCACGGTACGGTGCGGTGCGAAGTAGTGATCGAGACGGGCATTGGGGATGACCAGCTCGCCGGTGGAATCCATGGCGCTGCCGAGGTAGCCGACCGGTTGTTTCTTCGACTGGCTGAACTCGGGCGTGGCCGAAACGCTGATGTAGAGCTGCGGGATCTGCGCACGCATGTCGCGCAGGGCCTTGATGTCCATGTACAGCGCCCGCCAGGCCTTGTTGCGACCGTAGACATGGACGTCATTGACGACCCGCTTGTAGAAGGCCTGCTCGAACTGGCGGTTGGCCTTGTCGGTCTTGATCGGGTCGCGATAGAACTCGAAGAAGTAATCGGGCACTTCATGGCCGAGGTGATCGCTGAGGTACACCACGGTGTTCTGCAGCTGATCACTGACCTTGCCGGGATCGGCTTCGGCGTTCAGGCGCTGCTGCCAGCGGAAGGCGCCAGCGACTGCCGCGGGATAGTCCAGATCGGTGATCTGCAGCGCATCCAGCAGCAGGCGATCACGCAACTGGTACTTGCCCGAGGAACCCTTGTCGACGATGGATCCATGGGTGTGGCCGGCAAGCACGCCGAAGGCGATGTCGCCATTGACCGCTTGCGAACTAACGCTGGCGACCTGACCCGGTTGACTGCCCAGTCGCACATCCACGCGCAGCGCGTTGAGGTTGGCGGTGCTGATGCGGACGGTGCCATCGGAACCGTCTTCATTGGCAATGGCGCGGATACCGTCGTAGCCGGTGTCGCCGACCAGCACGGTGGCCAGCACCTTGCCGGCGCCATACCAGCGCACCTTTTCGTCGAACAGATCGCGATCGGCCAGATTCGCGGTGTAGGGCGATGCCAGTTCCAGATTGCGCAGCAGCTGGGTGCCCGTCTGGAATCCGGTGTTCCAGCCCTTGACCGCGCGCCCGATGAAACTCTGGCCCTTGTGCGCCAGCCCGGACCCGAAATTGGCGGGCGCCAGCATGATGAAGCGCTTGACCGGCACGGTATCGGGCGTGAAGTAGCGCGTCATCCATTCGCGCACCACCAGCGCTCCGGTGCTGTGGACCACGACATCGTGCGCATGCGGGGTGGTCGACAGACCATTGGCCATCCACGCCTGCTGCATGGCCTCGGCCAGATCGGTCATGGTCACGTCGTCCTGCAGCGACAACCAGTCGGCCAGATGGATATCCACCGGCGGCGCCGGCATGCCGGCGGCGATGATCGCCTTGATGTCCTTGAAGGAGGCGAAGTTGTCGCTCCAGCCGTGAAGAATGACGATGGCCATGACGGGCCTCCTGTGAGTCTGCACAGCCGATAGGACAGCACGACGAGGGTGTTCGACACTGCGAAATCGAACACGCCCCAGACCAGCCATCAGGGGCCAGTATTTCTTCTATATGTCGCGAAGGCGGGAAATCTCGCACCCTGCCGGGGGGGGCGAGGTGTCGGCTGGCCTGTGGGAGCGGCTTCAGCCGCGAGTGGCTGTGGCTCTCAGTGGGAGCGGCTTCAGCCGCGAATGGCTGTGGCGGGTGGAGTTTCTGTCACTGGAGGACGGCAAACGATCGCCGTTCGGCCTCAACAAGCGGGGCACGGGCTTTCAGAATCAGCCCATCACAGCGTCATTGCGAGCCACCTTTTCCGTCCCGACAGTGCGCACGGGCCATGAACCGTAGGTTGGGCTAAGCGCAGCGTGCCCAACACCAGCCGCCATTGTTGGGCACGCTGCGCTTAGCCCAACCTACATCACTGACCACAAATCAACGCGACACGACCTGGATTCACTGCGAGGAGCGCAGCGACGAAGCAATCCAGAGTATCGCCGCACACCCCTGGATTGCTTCCCCGGATCAAGTCCGGGGTCGCAATAACGCCGGGTCAAGCAGGTGTAGCCCGAAGTGCGCGCAGCGCTCTCCGGGCGGTGATGCGCAAGAGCCCCGGTGAGCCGCTGCGCGCCACACCGGGCTACAAGGTCTGAAGCCGCTCCCTCAGACGAAGGCCGCGGCCGCCGGCGCAAAGACCCGCAAGGCACCCTACCCAAGCTCACGCGCGCCGGAGCCGCGCTACGGCCGTGGCACCTTCGCAGCGCAACTGTCGCGGAGCTTCAGCTGGGCGGATTGACGGGTTGGAACTGAAAGCTGGGTCCGGTGAGGACGGCGGGGTTGGGGATGCCGGCCATCATCGCCTTGGCCTGGCCCTTGAGCGACATCATCACGCCGATGGCCTGGTTGAACTGCTGCTGGCTGTTGTCGCCGTTGAACATGGCGTGCAGCGAGATCAGCAGGCTGGCGTAGGTGTAGTTGAAGTTGTCGTTGGCGAAGGCCTGGGCGCTGCCGATGGGATAGCCGGGGGGCACGCCGGGATTGGTGGGTACGGCGTAGACACCGGTGGGATCGAAGGGCACCGGTGCGCCGGTGTAGGCGTAGGTGGGTGGATTGGAATTCGGCACCGGCACCAGCAGATGGCCTTTCTGGATCTGCATGAAGCGGTAGTAGTGGGCCACTTCGCCATCGCCATCCTCAGGCGAGGTGCTGGTGCCCTCGCCCTGCTCGATGATCACGGAAATGGCCTGCTGCGCACTGGCCACGTCGGTCACCACGATCGACTCCGGCATGATCTCGGGGCCGATCTGGTTGCGCGGCGGGTCGACGAAGGCGCCGTCGCCCAGTTGGCCGATGGCATCGGAAATCGCGGTGTAGAACTCGCCGATGGTGATGGTCTTGCTGACCATCTCGGCCATGGCCGCGGACTTGTACACCAGCGGATCGGCCGGGCTCTCGATCTGCAGGAAGGTCTGCAGCTGGGTCATTGAAAACGGTGCCAGGTTGACCGTGAGATCGGCCTCCACGCCGCCGGGCAAGGGTCCGGGATAGGTGGGCACGAATCCGGGCTTGTCGATGTCGGGCGATCCGCCGAGCGCGTTCATGACATTCGACGACAGCGTCATGTGCAGCATTTCTTCGAGCACCACCGACTGGATGATGTTGGCGATGGCCGCGTTCTTGCTGGTGTCGAGCGAGTACAGCGCGTACAGATACGGCGGGATCGTGGCGTGCTCCAGTTCGATCGCCTGCTGCAGCGAGGCACACACCGACTGCGGGGTGATGGCCGGGCCAGTGAGGCCTTCCAGCATCGAGCGTTGCAGGCGGATCATCGGGATTCTCCTTGGCTTTGCAGAACCAGTCGGCGGGCGCGGGCGGCTACCTTGCCGCCCTGCTGAGGTGGCGGGCCCGAAGCCAGGGCTTCGGCGGCGGCCGGCATGGCCTTGCGGGCAGATGGCGACACCGATCCCGGCAGCGGATTCTTGAGCCAGGCCAGAATGGCATTGCGCTTGGCCGGCGACAGATCGCGGGTGACCGGCATGGCGTTGGGGTTGGTGTCATCCAGGCCGAATGCCAGCAACAGCAGATGCGCGTTGGCGACCACTGAATCGTAATCGGCCAGATTGAGGAAGCGATTCATCACCGGATAGAGGTTGGCGTACTGCTGGAAGATCGGCTGCAGATCGGTCCAGGTGATGGGATCGGCCGGGGTGAAGCCGCTCCACAGCAACAGGCTGATGAAGTTCAACTCGTTGATCGGACCGACATTCAGCGCCGTATCGGTGAAGGCCGCACGGATGCCATAGACCTGGCCATCGATGCCGTAGTCCTGCCCGTTGTTGAAATAGCGGGGCGTACCGGGATCGGTCACGGCCAGCGTCAGCACCGCCTTGCCGTTGTTGTCGGTGCTTGCGGTGGCGTTGTAGGTGAGAGCGCTGGTGGGCGTGGCCACTGGCGGGCTGGGTGCGACATAGGGAAAGCCGCTGCCGGGCTGCAGCTGACTGGGATCGAGCGTGAAGCTGATCGAAGCACCGCTTAGCGGCTGACCGAACTGGGTGGCGTACACCGGTATCTGCACGCTGTCGCCGGGACTCATGCGGTAGACGAAGCGATCGGCACGGACCCAGAGGCCGTTGCTCCATTCGCTGATCATCGCGCCGGTGGCGCCGGTGAGCAGCAGCTGGCCGACAGCGGCGGCCTGCACCTGTGCGGCGGTCAGCGGCAGCACGACCACGCCGGCGGTGCGCGGGTACCAGTCAGCGTCGGTGGCATAACCGCTGGCGCCCGTGGCCGCGATCGTGCCCAGCGCCACGGTGGTGCCTGCCGGAAAGCCCGGCAGGGCGATCGGGTTGTAGGCACTGAGCGTGAGATCGCCAAGATTCTGCATGCTGCCGCCAGCCGTGGTGCTGGGCAGCGCATTGCCCAGGTCCAGGTAGAGGCAGCTTGCGGCTGCATCGAGCACGCCTGCGCAGAAATTGATCTTGCCCTGCGGCAGGAAGAAGCTGTTGGAAGGCGCTGAGGCGGCCATGAACTGTCGGCCCAGCAGCAGCTGCCGGGGTTCACTGGCACTGGCCGGCCCGATGCTGCCGACGATGCGCCCGGTCATGAAATCCGGCGAGGTGTAATCCAGATTGAAGCCATCGACGTTGAACTTGATCGACAGCAGACCGTCGCTGGCCGCGGCCTTGAGCGCGGTCAGGAAGGCCGACCCGGCGACATCGGCCCATTGCAGATTGCTCAGCACCGACTGGTACATGGCGCCGGCCACGTTGTCGCCACCCGATGAGCTGCTGGCCCGCGCCCAAATGTCCATGAAGGCGGCGGGATCGTAGTCGGCACAGAGCAGGGTATTGCCGGCGGCATCGGCGATGCGCACCTGCAGCCCCCAGATCTCCGAGACCATCTGCTGTTCGCTATCGAGATCCACCAGCTTGGCCGGTGCCAGCGTGTCGGAATCGGCCACGATGTAGCCGAGCACCGGATCGCTCGCAGTCACGGCGCCGGCCGGCATCCAGGCCGAGGTCACCGTGCAGCCGAGCAACCGCCACGCGGCGTCGCCCTGCGGATTGAACCAGCCGTTGGGTGGCACCATCCCCGGGCCCTGCATCTTCTGGTACTGGGGCTTGAAGATGGCGTTGTCGAAATGCGCCGGATCGTTGTTGACCGTCGACACATTGGCCTGGAAGCGGCCGGCGAAATGCAGGCGCAAGGCGTTGAGATAGCTCATCTAGGCATCTCCGGGGTGGGATGGGTGGGGGGTGTAACCACAAGCTGGAATGTAGGAGCGACCTCGCGTCGCGACCGGCCAGCCGCACGTCCGTAGCAGCAGTCGCGCCGCAAGGGCGCTCCTACAGGTGAAAGAAGTCGGCGTTGGGCTCATGCGGACCCCAAATCAATAGCTTGCGATAAGGGTTCATGGAAAGAAGCGCAGCGACGAAGCAACCCAGCGCAACGCCGCACGTCCCTGGATTGCTTCGCTGCGCTCGCAATGACGCCGGGGTTCATCGTTCGTGGGCATGGTCGTGCCATCAAAGGTGGCCCGCGATGACGCCCCGGGTGATTCCCTGTCATCAGCAACCGCTGTTCCGATCGCATCACGGCCTCAGCGCTCGAAGGGCTCGATCAGGCCGATGGCGTTGCCTTCGGGATCCTTGATCATGGCAAAGCGATAGCCGTCGACGCTGCTCGGTGGCATGTGCTGCTTGCCACCGGCCGCCATGGCGCGGGCGATGGCGGTTTCGAGCTTGTCCACCAGCAGATAGAAGCTGTGGCCGGGCTCGAAGCCGGGCACGCGCGGATTGGTCTGACCGATACCGCCGAGCAGCGGCTGGGTCTGCACGGGGAAATGGACGTAGGAGAAGCCTTCCTTGCCGCTGTCGTACTCCCAGCCAAAGACATCGCTGTAGAACTTCTGCGTGCTCGCCTGATCCTTGGCAATGACTTCGAACATCACGGCCGGATGCTGGTTGCTGCGGGCCTTGCCGTTGCTTCCGGCCTCGGCGACACCATGGCTCTCACGCACGAATCCCGCGTGTCGGGAGAGAAACTGCACGGTGGTGTACGGACCGCTCTTGCCGGACACGAAGTGGCCGCCATAGTCGGCCACAAAGCGGGTGAACAGCGGTCCGTTGACGTGCTGCAGGAAGGCTTGCGGGTTGCGGTAGACCTCGAAGAACAGCAGCAACTGCGGCGGCGCGGGCGGCAGCGACTGCAGCGCATGTGCGCCGGCGTTGGGTGAATTCAGATAAGGCGTGTGCACCAGATAGGTCAGCGTATCGGGCTCCTGCATGCGCACGTCGAAGGCGAGTCGCGTGACTGCGGCATGCACCTCGGCCTCGCAGCCGGGACGGATGAACCACTGCGAGGTCAGGCTGACGGCGGTGGTGACCAGATCATTCATGGGCTACTCCTTGTGCAGCGTCCTGCGCTGACAGCAGTCGTTTCAACAGCAGGCGGTGCACCAGCCAGAGCGCACTGGGCAAGGCCAACAGCGCCAGCAGGGTGAGACCCAGATGCGGCTCGCCAGCTCCCAGCCAGGCGCTGGCGCCGTACAACAGACCGACGATCACCGAGGCCAGGCTCGCGCTGGCGAAGGCTGGCAGCGGGGCGATGCGCATCACGCCGGCCAGCAGGGCGCTGATCTCCGCCAGCACCGGCAGCGGGCGGGCACCGAGAATCCACCACAGCGCATGGCGGCGGGCGCCGCTCTGACTACGGTCCCACAGCTGCGGGCCGATCCACGCACGCAAGCGCGGCTCGGGGACCAGCCAGCCGATGCCATAGCCGACGGCAAAGGCCAACAGACAACCGAGGCCCACCGCGAAGCCACCCCAGATCGGACCCAGTCCAAGGCACAGCGCAACATTGACCAGACTGCTCGGAATGGGCAGCAGTACATCGGCCGCCAGCAGAGCAATACCGACCGCTGCCAGCCACCAGCGCCCGTCACCGGCCTGCAGCCATTGTGGCGCGGCGCGATCCATGGCTGCGCCGAAGAAGGCAAAGGGCAGCAGCACCAGCAGCAACAGGGCGCCGACCAGAAAGGCAAGGCGCAGCCAGCGCAGCCGGCTTTCGTCGAGGATCCGAGCTCCGCCGCTCATGGCGGGCTCCATTCGATGGCCAGTCGCAGACGCCGCCCTTCCACCGGTGTGCCGATGACTTCGTCGACACGGGTGTCGAGGGCGTTGTCCAGACCCAGTACCAGTTGCACCGTGCGAAAGGACTGGCGCAGCGACAGATCGAGCGTGGTCGCCGAGGACAGGCGGCGATCACCGGTGGGAATCGAGGAGTCCAGGCGACCGCCCAGATGGCGGAGTGACAGCCAAAGCTGCCGGTCCTCCTTGAATGGCACCGAGAGCGCAGCACTGGCCTGCCATCGCGGCCGGTAACGCAGCTCGACAGCGCCCTGCGGATCGCGCACGCGCATCCAGCTGCCGTCCAGCTGCAAGCGCCAGTCGCGCCAGAGCGATCCGCTGCTGCGCCATTCGAGGCCATCAGCATGGATGCGCGCTCGGTTGACCAGCTGCGGCGGCGGACCGGCGTCGAAGTCGATGAGATCCTGATAGCGCGCGCTGAACCAGGTGATCCGCGTGGGCCATGCGGAATTGTCGGCATTGGCGTAATAGAGCTCACGCTGCAGCGAGCGCTCGAGGGCCAGTTCGGGATTGCCAACCAGCGGATGACCCAGCGCGTAGAAGCTCGGGCGTTTCTCGCTGCGCGCGATCGACGCGCCGAAGTGGCCGCCGCCCTCGCCCAGACGATGCTGCAGCGACAGCATCGGATGCAGGCTGTCGTCGCCGTCATCGGGATGCTCAAAGCGCAAGCCGCCCTGCAGACTCCAGTTCTCCCGCTGCCAGCGGGCCTCGGCGTAGGCCGCGGTGGTATCGCGTACCAGGCTGAAGCTGGCCGGCAACTGAAAGGCGCCGAAATCGATGCGACTGTCGAGTTCGCCGTCTTCGCGCTGATGGTCGATTCCAAGCGTGATCTGCGCATCGTCGCCGAGCGGCGCCCACCAGTCCAGGTGCAGCTCGTCGCGACGATAGTCGCTGCGACTGGCCAGCGCCGGCAGTCCGAAGGGATCGCGCAGGCCGGGAGCAACACCCGGCGAATCGTCGTCACTGCGGCGCGTTGAAGTCACCGCCTGCAGCTGCAGGCTGCCACCCGCGGCCGTCGCCAGATCGGCCCGCAGGGACAGCTGCGAGCTCCGGCCGTGGCGCGATTCCAGATCGCGCAGGACGGCGAGGCGCGAGCCGCCACTGTCATCGGGGAAACCGCGGTTGTCGCTGTCAGCAAGGCGCGCGGCGGCTTGCAGCGTGGCGCCCTGGTCCAGCGAATGATCCCAGCCGGCGTTGAGCGCCCGGACGCGCTGGAAGCCGCCTTGGCCATCGCCGTCTTCCCGATGGCTGGCGCTGATCCGCCATGCCGGCTGTGACCAGGCGGCATGGGCGCCAACGAGATCATGGCCGCCGATGCTTGCGCCAACGGCAGCATCGGCGCTGCCACGGCGGGTGTAGATGTGGATCAGCCCGGCGATGGCCTCGGCATTGACCACGCTGGCGTTGCCGCGGACGATCTCGATGCGCTCGATGTCATCGACGGACAAGGTGTTCAGATCGACGGCACTGCCGCGGGAGGACAGGGGATCGTTCTGGCGCACACCATCGATCAACACCACGGTATGACTGGGATCGGCCCCGCGCAGGTAGAGCGAGCCATAACCGCCGCTGCCGCTGCCGCGATCGATGACGATGCCGGCCTGTCGGCGCAGGACGTCGCTGAGACTGAGGCCGCGCAGTGCCGCCAGATCGGCCCGACTGAGCAGGGTCACGCTCTGCGTGGACGCCGCTGGCGTGGTCGGCAAGCGCGTGGCCGTGACTTGCTGGGCCGGCAGTACCGGCTCAGCGTGGGCTGGGCTGGCTGTGAGGCTGACAAACAGCAAGAGTGCCATGCAGTACCCGCGGCTCGCGTTGCCCGAATTCACGAGACTCGCGCAAAGCGGCCTTTTGTAGCCCGAAGTGCGCGCAGCGCTCTCCGGGCGGTGACGCGAAAAAGCCCCGCTGAGCCGCTGCGCGGCACAACGGGCTACGCACGGCGGCGTGCACCGGTTCAGCTTGCAGAGGCTTTGGCGCTTGCCACGCACTAGCGCACGTCCGCGCGTGCCTGCGCGCCTACGACCAGCTTCCAGCCTTCGGCGGCGGTGCCCTTCAGATCCAGATGCGCGGCCAGATAGTGCAGGCGCTCGGTGTCGGTGGTGGGCGTGCCCTTGGCGTGGGCGGCGGTGCAGTAGCGATCCTGCTGGTAGAAGGGCGGTATCGACTGGTAGTGCAGTTGCGCGGTCACATAAGCCGGTTTGGCCGACAGACCGCTGGCCACGTAGGTCAGCCGATCCATGCCCGATCCATTCTGATAGTCCGGATCAGCTGCCGCCTCGCCTTCCGGCCCCACGGCAACGCCGAGGTTCTCGTCCATCGGGAAGGGCCCGTCGCCATGCGGCTGCACCGGCGTGCGGTCTCCCAACGCGGCAGCAATGGCAATGCGTTCGGGCTCGGGCAGGAAGCCACGTGGCTGCAGGCGGTTGTCCTTGGGATGGGCGCTGATGCTGAGGAAACTGGTAGTCAGCTGACCCGCGGCATCGGTGATCAGCTCCTGATAAATCTGTGCCTGATTCTCGGCGTTGATCGTTTCGAAGTGCGGCTGCCAGGCATCGGGGAGACGCGCGCGGCAAGTCTGATCCCACCAGAACTCGCCGGCGACCGCCTGCTGCTTCTCATCTACGATCACGCCCTGGGGATTGCTGCGCCCGGAAGCCCAGATCACCTTGCCCTTGGCATCGTGCACCTGGAACTCGATGAAGGCACGTCGGAAACTCACGCCCGAAGGGAATTTGTGCCCGGTCAGATTGCTCACGCTGACGCGAGTACGCAGTGTTCGATTGGCGTCATCCCATTCGGGCACCACGACCAGCTGCGCCGTGTGCTTGCGCGCCTGCTCGACCATCGCATTCTCCGTGACCTGCAGCGGCGCCACGTTCATGCCGACCAGGCCCGGATCCTGGCTGCGTATACCCAGGATTTCCGGCTTCTGCTGCGCCATCTCGATCAGGAACACATTCAGGCCGACCAGTTGATGCTGGGCGTAGGGCGAGCGCACGGGCAGATCAATGTCGGCCGCCGGCAGGCGGTAATCGGTCTGCGGGTAGTTGCTGTATTCCTCGATCGAAGCGATTTTGCTCTCCAGCGCCTTGCCGGCCGAATCGGTGCTGGGCATATGACACTGTTGGCAGCTGAGCGGGGTTTCACCGGGGCCACTGGGCAACAGCTGATCGCCCAGCCAACCGGTGCGGAAAGCGCTGAACACCCATTCGGGATAGGTGGTCTGCTCGTAGCGCTTGGGGAAACAGCGGAATGGATCGGCGGGATCGGTTTGTGGCAGACACCGTTCTTCGGGCTGCGGACGGTCCAGCACCGGCAAATGAATGCTGTGACAGGAACCACAGACCTCGGAACTGCGGATGGCCTCGTTGTGCTCGGGAATCACCCGCAGCGAGTTGGCCATCGGCTTGGTCAGCGGATCAGGAAACGGACCGTTCAAGGTATCCGGCGATCCCAGCGGGAAACTGCCGGTGAAGGTGGCCGCAAACCCGGTAAAAGTGGGATTGAGGCTTTTCTGCTTCTGTTTGATGCAGGTGTTCCAGGGCGCGTCGGCAAACTTGTCTGCCTCCTCGAACAGCGCCAGCTGGTGACAGGTGGAACAGGAGATGCCGTCGCGGGCCAGACCGGCGTAGCTGGCGGCCTGGGCCTGATGTGGCCAGCTCTGATCGGTGTAGGGGAAAGGCACGACATTGGCATCAGCGCGTGAGAACTGGCCGCAACTGCCAGTTTCGGCGTGGCTGTCGATGGCCTTCTGGCGCTGGCCCATGTTGCCGTGGCACTGCAGGCAGGTGTCCTGGATCAGCGCGCGCACGGCCGCCTTCTGCTTGCCGTCGGCACCGCGATTCCAGTCGGCATGGATGATCTGCTCACTCTCCAGCTGTGAGTAGAAGATCGGATCGCGCCCGGCCAGTCCCATCGGCGAGGAGCTCCACATCGAGTAAGGCGACAGGCTGACCGGCTTGCCCTCGCCGCCCGCACCCAGTGGCCCCGGCGTGAAATCGAGCATATCCAGCTGCAAGCCGGTGGCATTGGCCTGGTGGCAACCCACGCACTGGGTCGAGGTCAGGAAATGATCCACCGGACCGGTGCCGGGAATGAGCACGCTGTCGTAGGTCTGCGAGGGCATGTTGGCTGGCACCGGCAAAGTGGCCATTGCCTTGTTTTTTTGCCGGGAGCTGGTGCTGAAGGCGTCCAGAAAACCGGCATCGGCCACTTCCAGGGCTTCGTCAACGGGTATCAGCTCGGTCAGCGGGATGGCCAGGCTGCGATGATGCTCGCGTGAGGCATCCAGTCCTTCCGATGAAGATCCCGCAGAGGTGGACGATTTCTGCACGACGCCCATTCCTGCGGGCGCCTGGGTCGACATCGGCGGAAGCTGGGTCACGAAGGTGGCGGGATGCCCGTCGATATTGTTCATCGACGCAAAGGTGTTGCCAGGCGTAGTCGAGCCATGGCAGTTCAGGCAAAAGCCCTGGCCGCCATCGCCCATGCTGGTCAGTGAGTTGGCCTTGCCGGCGGGCCAGTCGATCACCGCGCCCTTGCCGTACCAGCCGGTGAACCAGCCGGTGGAAAAACTCTTCGAATCGCGGATGAAGATCACGGCACCGCTGGTGCCGGGCTCCATGCAGTCGAAGCACCGTCCCCGATAGAGTTCGGCCGGCGCCGGCCACATCTCCTTGACCATGATCGCGCCTTCGGGAATCGGCGGCGGGTCGGCGGGCGCGTCTTCTTCGTTGGCTGGACGGTTGACCGCCATCCAGTCGTGCATTTCCGGCGAGTACCAAACCCGCGCCACCGCATGAGAGCCGAGGCTCTTGCCGCTGAACTTGCCGTCAGCGAAGGTGCTGACAAAGGGGCCGGTGTCGCGCGCCGTGGCGTCATGAGGCCAGTCGTAGCGGCCATCGGCGATCAGTCGGTAGCAGAAGCCACCCATCCAGTCACCGACCAGTTTCTCAAAGCGGTCGAGCTGGATCTGTCCGCCCGACACGAACTTCGCCGGATGCTCGATTTCGGCCTGCCACTTCAGGCACTGCGCCCGATCCGCCGGCGTGGTCGGACCGACCAGAGTACAGGACTGCGCCGCGGCGCAGGAGGGTGCGGTCTCAGCCGCGTGGACTGAAGGCAGCATCCCCGCTGCCATCAGCATCGCCAGAATCAGTCGTTGCATACCTCGCCCCCGTTTTACGAGCTGCGAGTATGAATGTCGCAGGAGTCAGAGATGTCTCAGGGGGACGAGTGCGCGGGGCACGGCACGGGGCACGGGGGCACAGGCTACGAGCTTTGGGCTCTTGTGGGTCTAGACGGCTCTGGACGCTCTCCCGGTCACCGTGCACGTGGCGTAGGCCGGGTCCTTCACGTCGACTGGACTTGTCAGAACCACAATCCACACACGCGAGGCGCCCGGCGCTTTGCCGTTTACAGAGCCGCGGCCGCCGGCGCGAATACCCGCTGGCGCTCACCCGAGCCCACGCGCGCCGGAGCCGCGCTACGGCTGCGGCGATTTGGCAGGATCTGTCGGTCCAGACTTGTCTGGACGCTTGTGGCAGTTGGAAGCAAAAGCGTCCGGACAAGTCCGGACCCACAACAGCCGGGTTTGGTAGGTCCAGGCTGGTCTGGACGCTTGTGGCGGGTTGAAACAAAGGTGGCGTAGGCCGGGTCCTTCGCGTCGACGGGATTCGTCAGAACCACAATCCACACACGCGAGGCTCCCGGCGCTTTGCCGTTTGCAGAGCCGCGGCCGCCGGCGCGAATACCCGCTGGCGCTCACCCGAGCCCACGCGCGCCGGAGCCGCGCTACGGCTGCGGCAATTTCCCGGCATTCCGCAAGATCAACAACCGGGGACATGGATTCATGGAGAGGAACAGCTCGACGAAGCAATCCAGCGATTAGCTGCCCTGCACCTGGATTGCTTCGCCGCGGGCTCCGTGAACCCATATCGGAGGTTTTTGAACCTACGGATTTCGGCAAGAGCCAGCTTTTCGTAGCCCGAAGTGCGCGCAGCGCTCTCCGGGCGGTGATGCGACGCGCCCCGGTGAGCCGCTGCGCGGCACACCAGGCTACGCTCAGCAGGCGAGTTCATGGCCCGTGCGCAGTATCGGGCCCAGATAAGTCAGACCCTGAATGCCGGCGCACCTACTCGAAGCCGTTCTGGAACAGTGGATCGGGCTGGCCTACGGTGACGAAGACCGCGGCGACCGGGCCGGCATTGCCGAGGGCATCAGTGGCGCGCAGATACAGCAGCTGACGGCCGGGGCTGAGGCTGCTGGCGGGCAGGTCGACGGTGATGTTCTCGGCAGCGCTGTTGAAGGCACCGTCGCCGGGCTGGAACTGCGCCAGAGGCGTGCCACCGGCCTGCCACGGTGGCGTGGCATAGATCGCTGCGCCGGTTACCGTCTGCGAAGGCTCGGTGCCCACGGTGTTGTTGAACCGGGCGTCTTCGGCTCGTGCGCTGATGGTGACCGTGCCGCCCAGGCTGATCTGAGCCGGTGTCGCCAGCACATTGATGATCTCCGGCCCGGCCGCCCAGCGATAAGGCGCGCGCGCCAGCTTCGAGGCCATGAAGAAGCCGTCCAGTGTCGGCTGGACCAGGGTGTTCTCGTAGCTGGTGCAACTGGGCCAGAAACTGCTGCCGTCCATCTCGATGGTGAAGGCGGCCACGCCCAGCGTGCCATAGGTGAAATCGTCGGTGGCGCCACCGATGGCGCCACCGGCATTGGATTGTTCCGGCGTCAGCCCGTTGTAGTAGGCGATCTTGCGGCCCAGCGTCTGCAACTCGAAGCGATTCGGCGCAAACACGCCGTTGACATTGCCCCAGGGCCACCAGGTGGTGCCGGCGTTGCTGTGCACATCCATGTAGATGCCGGTGGCGTCGTTCGACACCGGGGTGACCAGATCGACACCGGGCCCTTCATTGCGTTGATCGGGGAAGATCTGCCGCAGATAGGCAATGATGGCCTGCGACTCCGGCTCCGAAGCCGCTGAAGGTCCGCGGAAGGTCTCATTGCAGGCGGTGCCCGAGCTGCCCGGGCCACCCCAGTCGAAGGGGAAATTGCGGTTGTTGTCCACACCCAGCGTGGTGCTACCCGTTGGGCAGAAGTTCTCGTTTCGATTCTTGCGCTGCAAGCGCGTTGTCGACACCTCGGCCACCTTGCGTCCATCCGGGTTGGCATGGAACAGGATGTGCACCTCCTGATGGTCGAGTATCCAGGTCACGTCCGGATTCACATCGTACTGGGCGGCCAGCCACTCGCCGTAGCGCAGCACGGTCTCCGAGGTCACGTACTCGCGGGCGTGCAATCCGCCCTGCAGGTAATGCACCGGCTTGATGCCGGGTATGGAGCGATTGGTCAGCCGCAATACCCACAGGTCGTAGCCCTGCGCAGCATTCTGCTGTTTCTTCCAGCTGTCGCCGATATCCACCAGTTCGGCAATGGCGCCGTGCTGCGCCACCACGGCCTGGGCACTGGCCAGACTCTCTTCGACCGTGCGAAAGCAGGGATAGCCCGAGATGCTCTCGATCTGGTCGGGGGTCTGCGCCACCGGCCCGAAGGCCTCGGCAGTCAGCTCCGGATCAACGGCTACACGAAAGCCCTCATCCAGCAACTGCTGATACTCGGCGCGATTGTTGACTTCGATGATCAGCTGTCCGGCATCGCGATCCACCCGCCACGGCGCGGCGCGCTCCAGCAATCGGGTCAGCGACTGATCGGAGGTGAATCGGGCGCGCACCACCCACGGACCTTCACCTGCCGGTAGCTCGCGGGTCTGCGGCCACGGTGAGGGGCCGACCTTGGCTGCCGTAGCAATATTGCCGACCAGCATGGCCAGCAAGACAAACAGGAAGCGGATGCGCATCGAAGGACAGCCCTCACAGCGGAGCGCGGATGATAACGGACCGGGACAGAGCGTGGCGGGCTGAAGTTGGCAGTTCCCCCGCTTGCGTCATCTGGATCAGAGCCGATGTCTGCCTCGAAAGAGTCCGTTCTGCCGTGCTCGTGCGGCGCGATTCCTGGTGCAGACTGGTGCCTCAATCGACCCGTGTCCGGAATCTCCCATGCAGCGCCTGTTTGCCTTGTTTCTGGGCTTCGCGGTGGTCGGCGCTGGCAGCGCCCAGTGGGAAAACGACCCGCCAGAAGTCTTGTTGGGTGCAGGCGAGGAACGCAGCATCGAGTGGCTGGCCGACAGCAACAGCCTGCCATCGCTGCTGCAGATGCAAGCACGACAACCCGGGGCCGACGGCGCACCGGCGCAGCTTCAGGTATTTGAACAGGCAGATGGATTGGTCTTGCTGGGAAGTATCTGGTCACCGGCGCAGACGACCCGGAGGAAATGGATCTGGAGGCTGAAACTGGCGACGATGGCCGAGGTCCAGCTGCCCCCGATCGGCTGGCAGCGCGCAGAGCATCCGTTGCGCAGCGCACGGGATTGCGCCGGACTCGGTCTCGATGCCAACGCGCTGGCCTACTGTCCGGAATGGTTTGCTGCCCAAGAGCAACATCGCCAGCAGTTGCTGGCACTTTTCCAGCGCAGCTACCGGGTGTCGGCTGAGGGCGCCAGCCAGGACTCGACCGCTGCTTTCTCTCAGCTGGCGCTGGATCAGGGCGTGCAGGAACTGGCGGCTGAGCTGCCGCCGGGACCAACTCGCCTGGACGATGATCAGGGCCAGCATTTCGTCTGGTTGATTCCCTGGGAGTCCCTGCCCGCCTTGCACGAACTGACACTGCAGACCGTGCATCTGCGGGCCTCGGTGTGCGAGCCGGATGCCGGGCACTGCCTGCCACAGATCATCGGACCGGGAGATTTGTCACTGGCCCACGGGCAAACCATCACGCTGGTGCTGCCACAGGCCCTGCGCATGCAGATCACTCGCTGCGATTTGCCCGAGCGCGACGCCTGGGAATACCCATCCCTCCATCGCATCCCGGCACTGGACCAGGGACTGCGGGTGATCTCGCAACGATTCCACCTGAGCACACCTGGCGGCGGCTATCTGGATCGGCCCGATCCGAGTCGGTTGAGCCCGGAACTGGCCTGGGAGGAATACAGCTCGCTGGCCCTGGCTGATGATCAGTGGATCTGCGGACCGGACATGGTCTACCTGCTACGCGGGCAAGCGATAGCGGCGACCCGACTGGACCCGTCGGGCAACCCTTCTGCCAGCGTTGCGGGCGCCGAATCGGGCCCATCCGGCGCATTTGACGAACTCGGATATGTGCCCGCGTTGGGTGGGCCGCTGGCCGAGCAGCTGGCGGAGCCGCGAAGGCTGGACCAGCATCGCCGGCTGTTGCTGCAGCCCTACGAACTGCGGCCAGCGCAGAGCGGCGAGGGTCAGAACGGCGCCTGTGACCGAGTCGGTTTCGGCGCCTGGATAGCCCATGAGCAGAAAGGCTATCTGCGTGAGGCCTTGCGCCTCGAAGGCTACGGGCCGGATCTGTGTGCTGGCTGGGGCTATGTCTCGATCGAGATGGCCGACGACGCCGGCTCGGTGGCGGTTGTTCGGCGCCAGGAAATGCTGAGCGAGGCCGACGAACTGGAGTTTGCACCGGACGCGGCGACCACGGACGGCCCCTACGAGATCGCCGAACGTTATTGCCTGGATCGCGCTAGTGATACCTATCTGTTGTGCGACCGGCAGTTGCTGCAGCCATGAGATTGCGGTTGCGGTGAGATGGCGGGTTCATTGCGCCATCTCGCGGCCCGTGGTGTCGCGGACAGAGTCCGCTCCCACAGCGAGGGCGCGAGGCAGGGGGCAGGAGCCCAAGCCCGCTGCAGAGTCCGACCGTGCGCTGGGGCGGCCCCTTGCCCCCTGCCCCTTTTCCGCAGAAGTAGGTCAAGTTGACCCGAAGGGTCTACGTGACAGCTGCGTCAGTCACGTAGGCCGCTTCGCGGCCAACGTGACCTACCTTAAAATCAGAGACTTGCGTTATTTTTGGTGAGAGCGAACCCTACCCCACCCGCTCCGCCTCGGTGACATTGCTGAGCGAGCGCAGCTTGGTCAGCACATTGGCCAGCTGGCCGAAATCGGCGACTTTGAGGGTGAGGTGCAAGGTGGCATAGCCGCTACCGGGATCGTCCTTGCTGTCCATGGCGCCGATGTTGATCTGCTCGGCGGCGAGCACGGCCCCGACATCGCGGATCAAACCGGTGCGATTGAAGGCCGACACCCGCACCTTCACCGCGTAGCGGTCATCGCGCTTGCCGCCCCACTGCACGTCGATGACCCGCTCGGGCGAGCGCCCGGACAGATTCAGCAGGCTCTTGCAGTCGGCACGATGGACGCTGACCCCGCGGCCCTTGGTGATGAAGCCGACCACGGCGTCACCGGGCAGCGGATTGCAGCAGCCGGCCATCGTCACCATCAGATTGCCGACGCCTTCGATGACGATGGCGTCCTTGTCACGACGCGGTCCGATCTGGGAACCCAGGCGCTGGGTCAGGATCTGCGCCGGATCGGCCTTGGGGGCATCGGCCTCGTGGACCACGCGCGCCACCTGGGCCGGTGACAGATCGCCGAGCGCCACGGCCACATAGAGATCGTCGAGCGTCTCCGCATGGAACTTGGGCAGCAGCGGTTCCAGTTTGCCGGGCGTCAGCGCCAGCCGCTTCAGTTCGCGCTCGAGGATGTCGCGGCCATCGCGCACGTTCTGCTCGCGATCCAGCTTGTGGAACCAGGCCCGCACCTTGTGGCGCGAACGGGTGCTGGCCAGATAGCCCAGCTGTGGCAACAGCCAGTCGCGCTTGGGTTGCCCCTCCTTGGCCGTCAGGATCTCGACGCGGTCGCCGGTGCGCGGCGTGAAGGTCAGCGGCACGATGCGGCCATTGACCTTGGCACCGCGACAGCGATGTCCGACTTCGGTATGCACGGTGTAGGCGAAATCAAGCACGGTGGCGCCGCGCGGCAAATCGATGACCGCACCCCTGGGGGTCAGCAGATAGACCCGATCTTCGAGCAACTCGGTGGAAAAGCCAGCGATCAGTGCAGCATCGTCCTGACCGTCGTCGCGGCTTTCCAGCAGCTGCCGCATCCACTGGATCTTGCGTTCGAAATCGGCGCCAGCGCCGCCGCCTTCCTTGTAGCGCCAATGCGCGGCAACGCCGAGTTCGGCGTGCTGATGCATCTCATGGGTGCGAATCTGCACTTCCAGCGCCTTGCCTTCCGGGCCGATCACCGCCGTGTGCAGCGAGCGATAGTCATTGCCCTTGGGTTTGGCGATGTAGTCGTCGAACTCCTTGGGGATTGGCGTCCAGCGGGCATGGACCACGCCGAGCGCGGCGTAACAGGTGGGCACATCAGGCACCAGCACGCGCACGGCGCGCACGTCGTAGAGCTCGGAAAAATCCACTTCCTTGCGCTGCATCTTCTTCCAGATGCTGTAGATGTGCTTGGGCCGGCCCGCGACATCCGCCTGCAGGCTGGCCGCGCTCAGCGACTGTCGAAGTTCGCGCAGCACCAGATTGATGTAGCGCTCACGGTCCTCGCGGCGTTCATCCAGCAGACTGGCGATGCGCTTGTAGGTATCGGGCTGCAGATAGCGAAAGACCAGGTCTTCCAGCTCCCATTTGACCTGCCAGATGCCAAGACGATTGGCCAGCGGTCCGTGTATGTCGGCGGTCAGCTGGGCCAGCCGACGGCGCTCGTCGGCATCACCACGACTGGCTGATCGCAACCGCACCAGCTGGCGGGCCAGCAGGATGAAGACCACCCGAAGGTCGCGGATCAGCGCCAGCAACAGCCGACGCAGGCCCTCGGCGCTGGCATTGGCCGCCTTGTTCTCATGCAATGGCCAGATTTTCTCGGCTTCCAGCTGGCCCAGCAACAAGGGCTCGAAAGCGGCGCCATGGCGCGCCAGCGCCTGCGACAGCGCGTCGGGCTGATGCAGCAACAGCGGGAACCAGGCAGCGGCCAGCAGGGTTTCGCTGTCCACGCCGAGATCCTGCAGCACATCCAGCGTGCGCGCCACCTCGGATTCGAGCGCAGCGCCCGATTCCAGCTTGACGAGTTTGTCGTGGATGAGCTCGAAGCCCGGTCCCAGGGCGGCGCCCAGCGCCGGATGTCTGAGCAGCCACTCGGACAGTGTGCGCGGGGGAGCCAGTTCGCGGGTCTTCATGCCGGGAGATTATGTCCCAGTGGCCGATGGCGCGCCGCTGGCCTGACCGAAGCGGCGCTTGCCATGCGGGCCTCGGTCATGGGGCTGGCAGCAGTACGAATCCGGCAGGCGCGGCATCCCGCGCCTGCCGTGCAGGCACTATTTGTTGGCCGGCTGCACCGTGACCGTGAAGGTCTTCTCGGTGGCGTCAACGCCGCCATTGGCGGTGCCGCCGCTGTCCTGCATGCGCACGCGCACCACCGCTGTACCTGAGGTGCCAGTCAAGCCGAAGGCCAAGGTTCCGGATTCCGGTGAACCGCTGTAGCTGACATCAGGTGTCGAAGAGAAGATCGCGCCACCCGAATCCACCGAGACCACGCGCTCGATGAAGGTCTGGCTGCTTTCGTCGGTGGCCGACACCGGACCCTTGCGGATCGCGGTCACGAAACCGGTGACGATCTGGGTGCCCGTGGTGCCGTTGGGTACCGAGATATTCGCGCCCAGGGTGAACTCGGGCGCATCGTTGACTGCAGTCACCGTCACCGGTACAGCCTGGGTCACCGGCGTGAAGGTGTCGGTCAAACCGATGGTGAAGCTGCCGGAGCCGTTCGCATTGGCCTGCGGGCTGATGCTCAGCTGGAAGTTCGGCTCGGTGCCGGTGAACACGCAAGACCCCGTATTCAGCAGACTGCCCCCGACGCTGCAGCTGAAGCTGGCAGGGGTCAGCACGCTGTCGGCGTCGCTGGCGCTGATCTGGATACCGGCAATGGTCTGATCCTCGAGCAGCAAGCCACCCGGCAACTGCACCGAATTGATCACCGGCGGCGCGCTGGTCTGCACGGTCGCCGTCAACGCACGCTGATTGTTGGTCAATACGACTTCGCCCAAGGCCGGTGGCGAGAAGGCGGCGGCGCTGACCGAGAACGAGGTGCTGTTCGGCGCCGCGCCCGACATCGGTCGCGACACGCTGAAGTTGACGTTTGAACCCGGATCCAGGGAAACCGCATTCAGGGCGATATTGCCGGTGCCGTTGGCGACACCGCAGCTGGCACCGGCCGAACCGGTGCAGGTCCAGGTGCCGGCGCCCAGCGATGCCGGGAAACCACCACTGGCTTTCGGGAACCAGTCGCGCACGCGGGCGTTGCTGACAGTGACGCTGCCAGTGTTGGCGACGGTGATCGTGTAATTGAAGTTGGCGCCTGGCGCCACCGTCGACGGACCGCTGATCTGCACGGTCAGATCAGCGCCGGGCGTGCCCTTGGCTGCCTTGGCGGGAACATTCTCGAAACCGTCGACAAACAGCCCGTCGAGCGAGGGGCCGCCGTTGCTGCCTTGAAAACACGAGGCATTCGCTGCCGGCTCCATGACGCAGCAGGCTAGCTGGGCGTCCGAAGTCACCTGGAACAGCGAGGGCGAGGCACCATTGGTAAAGTAATCGAAATTGCTGATGCCGCCGAAGATCAGGCCCGAGCTGTCGTTGTTGGGATCGCGATACTCCAGTGCCACCGGATTGACCGCCCCGCCCGGCGCCGTGGCGAAGTCCGCGCACAGCAAGGGTTGGGCCACCCGCAGATTGATCACCCGCCGGCCATTGGCGACGCTGCGATTGAGGAAGTCGATCGCCACCGCGGTGACCAGCTCGATACGCCCGGAGTTGTTGATCGCAAGCCCGGCGGAACCAGCCTTGACCGCGCGTTCGGCCTTTTCCGCCGCGTGCGCTGGCGCTGCCGCCAACACCAGAAGCCCTGTAGCAATCGCCAATCCCGAACGAAACTGCATGAGTTGTTGTCTTCCCAATCAGCCAAAAGGTGGCGACAGCAAGCCTGCGCTGCCGCAATCCGACCGATTTTAGCCCGATTACTGTTGTTTTCGTAGCGTGAAGTCGCAGTTCGGGCCGCCCACCATTCAGCGCGTACTAGCAATCAAGGCCCGGAAGCGCGGCGAATAGGCTTTTTGCGACGGTTGCAGCTGATCGTTGACGCGCCGCGCCGCACGCAAATCGATGCGAACCTGCTCGTACAGAGCGAGATCGCGCTCGCCGCCGAGGACGTAGAGCTCGAATCGGGCAGCGGCGCGCATCAACAGAGCCTCGGCATGAGCGGCCGGTACCGAAGCCAGATCGGCCTCGTTGGTCCAGGCTGCTACCTTGGCAAAATCGCCCTTCAGATAGGCTGAAGCCAACGGCCCCAGACGCGAACGCACCTGCCCGGCCAGGGCCTGCCGCGCCTGACTGGTTTCCAGCTGTCTCAGTGCGGCCTCGAGCGCCGCGCTGGCGGACTGGATGCGTGCGGCATCGTTGCTGGACAACAGGGAACGCCCCTGATCCAGGGCCTGGCGCAGTGCCTGGGCTGCCGGCGCCTGGCCGTCAGCATTGGCACTGAGTGCCCGGGCGCCGGCATCAACGCCGCGTTGCAGTTGCGAGCGGGCATCGGCCAGAGCCACGCCTCGTCCTCGATTGACCGCATCACCCAGATCCGCCGCAAACTTGTCGACACGGGCATCCAGCGCGGCGAGATCACGTTCGAGTCCGCCCAGCGCGCCACCGTCACGGGCCTGGCGGATGCTGCGGGTGCGGGCGCCAGCGCGAGTCAGCTCACCCTCGAGTGCGTCCTTGCGACGCTGCCAGGTCACGCGGGCCGTGGCCAGCGCGGTATCGGACAAGCCTTGCGCTGCCGCCTTGAGCTTGTCGCTCATTCTGGCCAGTCGCGCTTCCAGAACCTGGGCGCGATTGCTGTCGAAGGCGGCGCTGCTGCTTGCTGCCGGTCTTGCTGGCTGGGATGCCGGCGGAGACGGCGCCGCGCTCGGAGCTGCAGGGGTCGGCGTCGGCGTCGGTGTCGGTGTCGGCGTGGCTGGCGCGGCTTCGGCAAGGCGTGTGGCGCAGGTGCGCAGCATCATCAGCCGACGATTCTCCTCGCGCAGACCACGGGCGGCTGTGACCAGGCGCGGATCACTGAGCCATTCGGTGGCTTTCGCGCAATCCTTGCGCGAGAACGCCGACAGGCCGAGGTAGAACTGCGGCAGATAAGGCAGATAGACCTGACCGTACATGCGAATGTTGGCGCGGGCGTCGGGATCGGGCTTTTCGGCCATGGCGCGCTGGATCAGGGCGTCTGCCTTTGTCCATTCCTGGCGCTCGGCGGCAGCCACACCCTCCTTGTAATCAGACTTGTAGTCAGCCAGCGCGAGCGCTGGCAGCAGCAGCAAGCCGAGCAGCCAGAGGCGCATCACCAGCCTCCTTCGCGCATGAAGGCATCGGCATCGTAGCCCTCGAAGCTGACCGTCACCCGGGTCAGCTTGCCACTTTCAATCTTGACCCCTTCCTGACGCTTGCCTCCGCCCTGCCCCGACACCAGCGTGACCAGATAGCGGCCCTCCGGCAGCGTCAGCAACAGTGGCGTCGCCGCATCGGCCGGCAGCGCAATGCGTTTGCCAGCCCCATCGACGACCTGCTCGACCTTGGCCCAGGGCGCCGAACTGATGGCGACCTGCCCCTGACGGGCCTTCAGCGCAGCCTGGCGATTGGCCTCTGACGCAGCCTCCCGCTCGGCGCCGATGCGATTCTGGGCCTCGATCAAGACCGGCACGGTGACCAGATCGGCGCGTGCCTGCCCGATCAGGGCCAGCGCGCCGTCATAATCACCCCTGCCGACCATGCTGTTGGCCTCGCTCAGCACCACGGTCGATAGCAGCTGTCGCATCTGCACCAGATCGGCGGTGGCCTGGCCCAATTCGTCCAGGCGCGCCAATCCCGACAACAGAGTGGCCAGTCGTGCCGAATCCATTTCGCCGGGCGCAGCCAGCACACGGTTCCATTCGTCAACAGCCTGTTGGATCTCTGCTGCCGCCACAGTTTGCTTGAGGCTGGCCACCAGTTTCGCCAGTTCCGGATCGTTGTCAAACAGATCGGCGAGTTCGATGGCCGCATCCAGCGCAGAACGGGTCTCGCCTGCGGCAATCGAGGCCTCAATGGCCACGCGGGCGGCGGCAACCGCGCGTGGTTCCAGCGCCTGAAATTTGGGATCGGAGGCCAGCACCGGATGCAGTTGCACGATCAGCCGCTGCACGGTTTCGCCCGGCCGGGGCGTGGCACCGTCGACCAACTCGCGCAATCGATCCAGTTGTGCGCGGATGGCCACTTCCCGGGCCAGCGTGCTCGCCAGATTCTCGCGACCCGACTTCAGTTCGGCCAGTTCCGGCGTGTCCGGCAACCGCTCCTCCAGCACGCCCAGGGTGACATCCAGGGCCAAGAGATCGCGCCGGGCCAGTTCGCCACGGGCTTTTTCGACCAGTGAGGCACGCAGGGTCCTCAGGGCCTCGACGGTCTGCTCGGCCGTCTGATGTACCTCCTGCATCTTGCGCACCGTGTCCAGGGCACTGTCGCCCATCGGCTCGTACAGCTGCCCCATCTCCATGCGCTCGGCGAATTCGGTGCGCAAAAAGGTCAACAGCCGGTCTTCATTTTCCGTGGGTGGCTTGGTCCGCAGCGCCATCCAGCCCGCGCCCACCGCCAGCACCGTCAACACCAGGGCCACGGCCAGATACAGATACCAGGGGCGCGCTGGCGCACCCGTCTTGACGGCGGCTTTCTTCTTTTTCGTTGCCGCCCGCTTGCCGGGTCCTACCGCCCGCCGCTGCTCGGTCAGGGCGGCCTTGAATTCGGCGTCTCGCAGCGTATCGAAGGAAAACCCCAGATCCCGCAATTGCTCCGACCAGGGCGTGTCGGGGCTGAAACTGGCGGCTTCGCGCATCGCGTCGGAATCGACGAAAACCTCACGCAGGGCGTGGGTGAACTCGCTCATGCTCGAATAGCGATCTTCACGACGCTTGGCCAGCATCCGATCCATGACCGGCTGCAGATCCGCCAGGCTCGGCGGCATCGTCGGCAGGGGCGCCGTGAGGTGCTGCATGCACACCGCAATCGGGGTGTCGCCCTTGAAGGGCGGCTGGCCGGTCAGCAACTCGTAGAACATGATGCCGAGTGCGTAAAGGTCGGAGCGTCCATCGACCTCGCCACCGGAGACCTGCTCGGGGCTCATGTAGATCGGAGTGCCGACGATCATGTTCTCGGCAGTGATGCGGGTCTGGCTGGCGGTGAGCTCGCGGGCGATGCCGAAATCGGTCAGCACCGGCACCCGTCCACCGCGCAACATCACGTTGGCCGGTTTCAGATCGCGGTGGATGATACCGAGCTTGTGGGCCTCTTCCAGCGCCGAGGCAACCTGGACCACGATGGCGATGGCTTCACCCACCGAGACGCCGCGCTTGAGCTGGTCGACCAGCGTGCCGCCATCCAGATACTCCATCGCGATGTAGGCCAGTTCATCGACCTTGGCGATGTCATAGATGCCACAGACGTTCTTGTGGGTGATCTTGGCGAGCGTGCGGCCTTCACGCAGAAAGCGCTTCTCGGTCCGCTCCGGATCATCATCGCCGGCGCTGCGCAGCACCTTGATGGCCACCTTGCGATCCAGCGAAATCTGAACGGCCAGATACACCGTGGCCATTCCCCCGGAACCGATCTGCTTGAGAAGCTTGTAGCCGGGGATTTCCGGGGTCGCCACGATCGCACGATGCCAAAGGGTCGAGCTGCCGAGTTTAGCATCGGTGTCGTTGAGCGCTCGCGGCCAATTGCGACGACCGGGAACCTTTGCGCAGTTTGACGGTCGGAGACCCTCAACGCGCTATATTGCGCGCCCCTTTCCCGTATGCACGGGAAATCCTACCGAGTCTCAGGAGTTTTCGATGCTTTCCGCCTTGCTGTTGGTCGCCACCCTTTCCGCCGCTGATTCGGCTCCCGCCGCCGATGGCGCCCACGTCAAGGCTGCGCTCGATCTGATCGCCGCCTCGCGCACCGATCAGATGTTTGACCAGATGAAGAATCCGACCGAGCCGATGGTCAAGTCGACCGTCGCCCAGTTCCAGGGCTGCGAATCGGCCCAGCCGGTGCTCGCCGAGTTCTCCAAGGCCATGAGCGCTGTCAGCTTCAGCGACGAGCAGATCGAGAAGATCCGCCACGATGTGGCTCTGGTTTACACCGAAGTGTTCAGCCAGACGGAACTGGAAGAAATGACCCGTTTCTTCAAGTCGGCCACCGGCGTGAAGATGCTCGACAAGATGCCGGACGTGATGCAGAAGATGCAGGCCGCGCAGATGCAGGGCCAGGCGACCATGCAGGAAGGCTACAAGATCGCCCAGGGCTTCGGTCCGCGCCTGGAAGAAGCCTACAAGGCTTGCGCCGCCGCAGCGGCTCCGGCGGAAGGTCAGGCGGACGGTCAGTAATCGCGTGCGCCGGCAGCAACCGCCGCCGGCACATCGACGTTGATCTGAAAGAGCAGGCTCAGGCCTGCTCTTTTTTTGCCCGGGGGGTCCCGGTTGCACTCTGCATGCAGAGCGCAGCGAAACAGTCTGCGGAGACCGCTTGTTCACGCGGAGGCGCGGAGGTCGCGGAGAAAAGCCAAGGTTCCTAGATGGCGATTGCACTTCTCCGCGGCCTCCGCGCCTCCGCGTGATGAATTCGGCTGGAACCTGTGAGAGCGGATTCATCCGCGACCGGCCTGTGCACCACACCAGGCAAGAGCATCGCGGGCAGAGCCCGCTCCCACATCGGCCCGTACCTGTGGGAGCGGATTCATCCGCGACCGGCCTGCCCGCGGAGCGAGTCAGCCCGCTATGCTCTGAGCGGTCCCAGCAAGGAGCAGCATCATGGCCAAGATTGAAGTTCGGGTACCGGATATCGGCAGTTATCAGGACGTGCCGGTGATCGAACTGCTGGCCCGGCCCGGTGATCAGATCCGGGTCGATCAAGGGCTGCTGACGCTGGAATCGGACAAGGCCACGATGGAAGTGCCCTCCAGCGCCGCCGGCACCCTGGTCGAGCTCAAGGTCAAGGTCGGTGACTCGGTGTCCGAAGGCACGGTGGTCGCGATCGTCGACAGCGAAGCGGACGCCCCATCCAGGGACGCGCCGGCGGAGAAGAAGGCGGAGGCGCCGGCTGCAAAGTCGGCAGCGGAAGCACCAAAGACCTCGGCGCCTGCGCCCAGTCCGGCCGCCGCCCCAGCCAACACCGATCTGCGCTGCCAGTTGCTGGTGCTGGGTGCGGGTCCCGGCGGCTACACCGCCGCCTTCCGCGGTGCCGACCTCGGCCTCGACGTGATTCTGGTCGAACGTTATTCCACGCTCGGCGGCGTCTGCCTGAATGTCGGCTGCATTCCGTCCAAAGCCCTGCTGCACACGGCCCGCGTCATCGATGAGGCCAGCCATTCGGCCGAGCTCGGCATTTCCTTTGGCAAGCCCAAGATCGATCTGGACAAGCTGCGCGAGTACAAGGACAAGGTGGTCGGCAAGCTCACTGGCGGCCTGTCGGGCATGGCCAAGCAGCGCAAGGTGCGAGTGCTGCAGGGCAGCGGCGAATTCAGCTCGGCCAACACGCTGACCGTGAAGACCGCTGAGGGCGAGCAGGTGATCGGCTTCGAGCACGCCATCATTGCCGCCGGATCACAGGCCGTGAAACTGCCCGGCTTGCCCTGGGACGACGCCCGCATGATGGATTCCACCGACGCGCTCGATCTGGCCGATATCCCGAAAAAGCTGCTGGTGATCGGTGGCGGCATCATCGGTCTGGAAATGGCCTGTGTGTATGACGCGCTCGGCAGCGAAGTCACCGTGGTCGAACTGCTCGATCAGCTGATGCCGGGCACCGATCCCGATCTGGTGCGGCCGCTGCAGCAGCGCATCGGCAAGCGCTACGGCGGTATTCACCTGAAAACCAGGGTGGTCTCGGTGGAAGCGCAGAAGAAGGGCCTGCTGACCACCTTCGAAGGTGACAAGGCGCCCGAGCCCATGCTCTTCGACCGCGTGCTGTGCGCCGTCGGGCGCACCCCCAACGGCAAGAAGATCAAGGCCGATGCCGCCGGCGTGGCGGTCAGTGATCGCGGCTTCATCGCCGTCGACAAGCAGATGCGTACCAATGTGCCGCATATCTTCGCCATCGGCGACATCGTCGGCCAGCCCATGCTGGCCCACAAGGCAACCCATGAAGGCAAGGTGGCGGCCGAAGTGATCGCCGGCCAGAACAGCGAATTTGTCGCCCGGGTGATTCCGAGCGTGGCCTATACCGACCCCGAGATCGCCTGGGTGGGCGTCACCGAGAGCGAAGCCAAGGCCAAGGGCATGAAGGTGGGCGTGGGCAAATTCCCCTACGCCGCCAGCGGCCGCGCCATCGGCATCAACCGCACCGAGGGCTTCACCAAGCTGATCTTCGATGAGGCCTCGCACAAGATCGTCGGCGCCGGCATCGTCGGCCCCAACGCCGGCGATCTGATCAGCGAAGCGGCGCTCGCCATCGAAATGGGCTGCGATGCCAGCGACATCGGCCTGACCATCCACCCGCATCCCACCTTGAGTGAATCGGTGGGCATGGCGGCCGAGGTCTACGAGGGTACGATCACCGATCTGTACATTCCGAAGAAGAAGTAGGGGACGGAATTGTCTATGGCGAAGCGTCATTGCGACCCCGGACTTGATCCGGGGGAAGCAATCCAGAGGCACAGCTTCAGAAGCGCTGGATTGCTTCGTCGCTGCGCTCCTCGCAATGACGCTTTGGCCTGGGCCACTGAGGGAACAAAAATGATCTACCAAAATTCCGACACCCGATCGGCTCAAGCAGTGAAGAAGCACGATGCAGGCACAGCACTTCCCCTGCCCCGCGCCTCTTTCCCTCTGCCCCGCTCCACCGCTCTTCCCCGCGCCTGGATCGTCGCCTCGCTGCTTGCGCTGGCCCCTGCCTTGGCCGCTGCCAATGACGTCTCCAACCAGCACCCGATCGAAGCCGAGCTGATGCGCTGCATGGAAACGCCCGAGGGCATGAGCACCCAGGGCATGCGCCACTGCATCGATCAATCCCAGGCGGCCTGGGACAAGGAGCTGAATCGGATCTGGCGTGAGCTGATGGCCGAGCTCGGGCCGGAGGCGAAGGAGAAACTGCGGGTGTCGCAGCGGCAGTGGCTGGCCTTCCGCGATGCCGAGTACGAGGCGCTGAACAGCGCCTATGGCGCCATGTCGGGCAGCATGTTCCAGCCCATGCACGCCGAGGCTCTGGCCAATATCACGCGCGACCGAGCCGGACAGTTGGACAGTCTGCTTGAAGCGCAGCGGGTCAATGCGCAATAAGCCGTGAAATATTCAGGAGTGAAAAGTCGATGACCAGTCCGATCCTGCAACTGCCCGAGCACGATGGCGAGCGCCACGAGCAGCGCGACGACATCGAACGCCTGATCGCGGTCAGTCAGCATTTCGGGGCGGCGATGGCCGCCGATCTACCGCGCATCGTGGTCGCCATCGATGGCACCGAAGTCAGCCTGGCGCTGGCCGATCAGATCATCCAGTGGCAGCAGGTCTATCGATGGCCTTGTGCGGCGCACCTGCTGTGGATACACCCCTTCATAGGCAAGGAAGCCGCTGACCGGCAGTTCGAAGCCAATGGCATCGAGCAGACCACGGCGACCTGCGAACACCTGACGGCCGCCGGCCTGGCATTCACTCGCCATCTGGTCATGGGCAATCCGGCCGGCTGTATCGTCCGCCGCAGCATGGAGCTCAAGGCCAGCATGATCCTGATGGGTACCCGCGGCCATGGCCCGCTGGGCAGCGCCCTGCTCGGCTCGGTGGCCAATCGCGTGACCCAGGAAGCCGAGATTCCGGTGACGCTGGTGCGCGCCTGATCGGTCGAACTGCGGGCACTGCCTGGCCGCTGAGCAGTCCTTCGGCGCAGTACGCATAGAATGCAAGGCTGACCGTCGATACGGCGACCCATGCTGGCGCGCATCCTGTTTCTATTGCTGTTGGTGATGAACCTGGCCGCAGGGGCCTGGTGGTACTGGCGCGTGCAAGCGCCACAGCCGCCCGTGGTCGTTGCCGACAGCGATGTCCCCAGTCTGGTGCTGTTGAGTGAGCGCGACAGCACACTGATGGCGCAGGCCGCACAGGCGGCTGATTCGGCACAGGCAGCAGGCGATCCCAATCTGCCGCCGGCCGTGTGTGCGGCCCTGGGCCCGTTTGAAACCCAGTCGGATCTGCGTCGCGGCATGGATCTGCTGACACCGCAGGTCAAGCGCATCCAGTACCAGGAGAGCAGCAGCGTGACCACGCGTGGCTACTGGGTCTATCTGCCGGCCTTCACCACACGCGATGCGGCATTGAAGTCGGCACGACAGTTGAATGCCGCCGGCGTACGCGACTACTACGTGGTCACCGCAGGCGATCACGAGAACACGGTGTCGCTGGGTCTGTTTCGCGACCGCGACAATGCCTCGCGCCGGCAGGCGCAGATCGCGGCGCTGGGATTTCCCGCCAGGCTGGAGGAGCGCACCGAGGTCGAGCGCGCCTTCTGGATCGAATACGAGCGTGATGCGCCCGAGCCCCCCGACTACAGCCAGTTGCCCGGGGCCGCCGAACTGACCCTGAAACCGCGCAGCTGTGGCTGAGCCCGACGCCCGTCCGCGGGTGCTGTTGCTGCACGGCATCTGGATGCGTTCGGGCGTCACCGCCAGACTGGATGCGCGCCTGCAACAGACCGGTTTTCAGGTACAGCGCTTCGACTACGCCAGCATCAAGTCGCCGGTCAGCGAGCACCATGCCCGTCTGGCCCGGGCCATCGATGCCCAGCCGGAACCGGTGCATCTGGTCGGGCACAGTCTGGGCGGGGTCATTGCCGTGGATTTTCTGCGCAGCGCACATGCGGCTGCCAGCCGCGTGCAGCGCGTGGTTTGCCTCGGATCACCGCTGCGCGGGAGCCAACTGGCGCGGCGCCTGAGCCGGGTGAAGCTGGACAAGCTCGGCCTCGGCGGCGCCCGCCAGATTCTGATCGACGGTCTGCCCGAGTGGCAGGGCGACACCGACATCGGCGTGATTGCCGGCGAGTTGTCTTTCGGTCTGAGCCTGATCCTGGGACCGCTGCCGCGACCCAACGACGGCACCGTGGCCGTCGCCGAAACCCGGCTGCCCGGCATCCGTGATCACTGCACCGTGGCTGCCAGCCACACCGCCTTGCTGTTCTCCGAACGCGCCGCAGCGCTGACAGCCCACTTCCTGCGACACGGACACTTTGCTGACGCGGCGCCCGGCCCGCGGGGAGGCTGGTCGTAGGTCACGTTGGCTGCGAAGCGGCCTACGTGACTCGCAGAGCTGTCACCTAGACCCTTCGGGTCAACGTGACCTACGTCCAAGGGTCTGATGCACAGACCAGCGCAGCGCCAGAGAGCGACCGCGACTCCATTCTGAAACCGGCGCTTAACCCCACTCGCCGCCGCGCCTCGTTGTGCTGAGGGTAGTCTTTCACTTCACCTGCGAGGAGAGCTCCGGTGTATCGATATCTGTTGCTGCTGACCTGCCTGGCCCTGCCTGTGGCCCAGGCCCAGAACCCGGATGTGGCACCCCTGGTGCAGCCACCGCAGGTGTGGATAGCGCCCTCCAGTGGCTTGCAGCCGATCACGCTCGGCGAGCTCGACATCCAGATTCGCACGCAGGGCTTCATTGCCCGGACCACACTGGAACTGCGCTTCGACAATCCCAACAGCCGGGTGCTCGAGGGCGAGTTCGTGTTCCCGCTGGCGGCGGGTCAGACCGTGGCTGGCTATGCGCTGGAAGTGGATGGGGTGATGCGCGAGGGCGTGGTGGTCGACAAGGAAACCGCCCGCGTCGCCTTTGAGGAAACCTCGCGGCGGCGTATCGATCCCGGCCTCGCCGAGCTGACCGCCGGCAATGTGTTTCGCACGCGGCTCTATCCGATACCGGCGCAGGGCAGCAAACGCGTGCGCCTGCACCTGGAAGCCACCCTGGCCGATCAGGGCGACAGCTGGCGCTATCGGCTGCCGATGTACTTCAAGGATCCGGTGGCGCGGCTGCATCTGCGTGCCGAAACCGCCCTGAACGAAGGCAAGCCCCTGGGCGACGACGGCAAGACTGACCCGGATCTGCGTTTCGATCGCAGCGGTACCGCCTGGGTCGCCGAATACACCCGCGAGCAGGTGCGTCCGCGCAGCGAACTTGCCTTCCGCATTCCGAAAGCAGCTGGTCTGGCACAGATCGAGGCCGCCGACATGCTCGATCCGGCCTGGCGCAGTGTCGTGGCCCTGGTCGACAGCGGCCGGCCGGAGCGTGCTTCCCCGAGCCAGCCACGCCGGATCGCACTGTTCTTCGACGCCTCGGCCAGCGCCCGCGAGCGCAATCGTCAGCACGAGACCGCGGCGCTGGGCGCCTGGCTCAAGGCCTTGAAGCAGGTGGACGTGCTGCTGGTGGCCTTCCGCAATGACGCCGATCCGGTGCAGCGTTTCAGCATCCGCGGCGGCGATGCCGGTGCCCTGCTGGCGGCCATCGAGTCGCTGCCACTGGACGGCGGCAGCAGCTATGGCGCGATCGATCTGCGCCCGCTGGGCAGGGTCGATCAGGTACTGATCATCGGCGACGGCCTCAGCAACTTCGGCGCTTCCGAGCCCCAGCTGGTGGACAGCAGCGGCCGGCGTCCGCCGGTACAGTTGATGCACGCGGCCCAGCGTGCCGATCACGCCCGACTGGCGCGGATCGCTCGCGAGGGCGGCGGCGAGGTGCTCGATCTTGGCGCCCTGAGCAGCGCCGATGAGGCCGCGCGGCGACTGTTGCAGCGTCAATGGCGATTGCTCGGAGCCCGGAGCAGTGGCGGCAGCTGCCGTGACATCAGTCCCAAAGCCCCGGTGAGCGTGGAGCGCTCGCTGACCATCAGCGCGCGCTGCCAGGGCCGCGGCACACTGCAGCTGCAATTCGGCTACGGCGAGGGCGAGGTGCTCACGCGCAGCATCCGCTTTGGCCAGGCCGAACCCGCCAGCGCTGCTCTGGCCGATACCGTGCATCGGCTGTGGGCTCAAGGCTGGCTGTCGCAGCTGGCCAGCGCGGCCAAACCGGACCGTGCGGCGATGAGCGCCATCGGCAAACGCTATGGCGTGGTCACGGCCGGCACCTCGCTGCTGGTGCTGGATCGCATCGAGGACTATGTGCGCTACCGAGTGGAGCCGAAGGAGGCGCCGCTGCTGGCCGAATATCGGCGCCTGATCGCGTCCCAGCCCAAGCCGCTGGCCGATCCGGGCCTGGAAGCGCGCCTGCAATCCCTGCGGCAACGCTGGCAGGAATTCCGCGACTACCACGCCGCCAGCTATCCCGGCATCGAAACGCTGCTGCTGCCCATGGCCGAAACCGAGTTCGCGGCGTGGCCGGTCAGCACCGACAAGGTCTGGTCGGCGGGGCGCGGGCAGGCGCAGGCATTGCTGCAGCAATCGCAGAATCTGGCGCAACGCTGGCTGCGCGAAGGCGCCGAGCCCGAATCGCGCCACAGCTGGGAGCGCGAAGCCGCCGCTGTGGTGTTTGCGCTGGAAGCCTTGCGGACGCAGCGCGAGCAGTTGCCACAAATTGCGGGCCGACGCCAGGATCGGGCTGAGTCCGACGACCTGCTGGCCTATCGCGACAACGGGCCGGCTCGGGAAGCGGCGACGGCCCAAGCTGTGGCGGCTGCCCCGCCACCACCCCGGCCAGCCATGGCGATGCCGGCATCCGCGCCGGTCGCCGAAGAGCGCCAGAACAGTCCAGCCGCGGCAGCGAAGGCGATCGGCGGCTCGTCAGCCTCCGAAGCCGTCAGTACGCTCGCGGCACAGATCGAACTCTCCGGCTGGAACCCGGACACGCCCTATCTGGCCGACATCCGCGCAGCCGATGATCCCTATCTGGCCTATCTGGCCCAGCGCGAAGTGCATGGGCAGATGCCCGCCTTCTACCTCGATGTCGCCGATTTCCTGCGCGAGCAGGCCAAGGCGCCGCGACTGGCGCTGCGGGTGCTGTCCAATCTGGCCGAACTCGATACCGAAAACACCGCGCTGACCCGGGTGCTGGCCTACCGTCTGGGGCAATGGAATCTGTACGCGCTGGCGGTGCCGCAATTCGAATATGCGCTGGAACAGCGCCCCGAAGAGCCGCAGAGTTATCGGGATCTGGGCCTGGCGCTGGCGCGGCAGGATTCGCCCGATCGCGCCCGCGCCATCGAGCTGCTGTGGCAGGTGGCGATCGGCGAATGGCATGGCCGCTTCCCGGATATCGAAATCATCGCGCTGCACGAGCTCAACGATGTGCTGGCCCAGGCACCCGAGGGCAGCGATCTGGATCTGGCCAGACTCGGCATACCGGCCGAGTTGCTCGATCCGGTGGCAGTCGGACTGCGCGTGGTCCTGAGCTGGGATGCCGACAACACCGATATCGATCTGTGGGTGGTGGATCCGAGCGGCGACAAGGCGGTGTACAGCCAGCCGCGCACCCGCACCGGTGGCTACATGAGCCGCGATTTCACCGGCGGCTACGGCCCGGAGGTTTACACCATCCGCCGCCCGCTGCCCGGTACCTATGTGGTGCTGGCCAACTATTTCGGCGATCGCCGCCAGAGCCTCACCGGCCCGGTCACCATCCAGCTCGAATTCCAGACCCGATTCGGCACCGCCAGCAGCGAACGCGCGGCCACCACGCGGCGCCTGGAGAGCGGCAGCCAGACCATCGAGATCGGCCGATTCAAGGTTGGCGGGTGAAGGATGGTTGTTGGTTGTTGGTTGTTGGTTGTTGGTTGTTGGTTGTTGGTTGTTGGTTGTTGGTTGTTGGTTGTTGGTTGTGGGTTGTGGGTTGTTGGTTGTTGGTTGTGGGTTGTTGGTATGACGCCCCGCGCCGGCGCGGCGTCATGCCAACCACCTGTGTCGGCCCGACACTGCGCACGGACCATGAACTCGCCGTCGTAGGTCATGTTGTCCGCGTCAGCGGACTACGTGACATCGAGTTTCGTCACGTAGCTCGCTACGCGAGCTACGTGACCTACATCAGCAAATCAACAACTTACGATATGAGCTCATGGAGAGCCACCTGTTTCGACCCGAAACTGCTTACGGGCCATGAACCACAAGCTGCCTGTAGGAGCGACCTCGTGTCGCGACCGGCCAGCCGCACGCCCGCCGCAGCAGTCGCGCCGCAAGGGCGCTCCTACAGATGAACAAAGTCGGCGCAGGCCATGACGCCGCGCGGGTTGCGCCGTGGTAGTTCCAGACTTGTCTGGACCTACGGACGCGCGGCCCTCCGCCTGGCATTTTCAGGCGACGAGCGGCCCTGAAGAGGAGGACCGTGCGCCTGCGCGGCCGCTGGTGAACTCAAGGCAAGCCAGCGCGGCGCCCTGCACGGCTGGCTACTTGCGGCGCAAGGCCGTCCGCAGCAGATCCACGCCCAATCGACTCCAGGCGCCCAGGCGCACCAGAGCGCGCACCGGCCAGGCGGTATTGGGGCCGTCGAACTTGTCGAAATAGCGCAGCAGGCCGCGATGTTTGGCCAGCGCAACGCGGAAGGGTCGACGGCGACTGGAAACGCCCTTGATGTGCACCACCCGCACCGCCGGATCACACCAGATCTCGAAACCCAGCTCGCGGATGCGTCGGCACAGATCCAGATCTTCGGCGTGCATGAAATAGCCTTCGTCAAAGCCGCGGGCGGCGGCAAAGGCGTCGCGCTTGATCAGCATCAGCGCACCGGACACGGCATCGCCCTGGATGGGCTCGCGGCTGCCGTAGGGAATCGCAATCGGCACGCCGTCGAAAGCGTCGAAGCGGTCGAGGCCGAGGGCGCTGGCCATTGCTCGTGCCGGCAGGGGATCGCGGCGCAGACTGGCTGGGTCCGGGCGGCCCTGCTCGTCCACCAGCAAGGCGCCTAGCACACCCAGCTGCGGGCGGCCGTGGGTGCGGCCGGCCAGGCGTTCCAGCGTATCCGGCTCGACCAGACAATCGGGATTGAGGAACAGCAGCCACGGCGAGTGACTGGCGCGGGCGCCGCGATTGCAGGCCACGGCGAAGCCTGGATTGCTCGGCAGATCCAGGCGTATCACCCGGCGATCATCGATCTCGGCGAGTAGCGCATCGATTTCGCCCGGCGCCGAACCGTTGTCTACCAGGACCAGCTCGGCCAGCTCCGGGCAGCGCAGCACGCGTCGCAGACAGTCGCCGAGCACCGGCCCGGTGTGATAGTTGACGACGACCGCTGCGACATGCACGAGCGGAGGGGTCCGCTAGCCCAGCAGCGACTCGGCGAACTTGGGCGCCAGCGCGAAGGCCGTGGGCCAGGCACGCACGGCCGCAGCCAGCTGTCGGGTCTCGGTACGCAGGCGTTCGGCCGCGCCAGCGGCATCGAGGCTGTCCGGCCATTCACCGAGGCGGGCCACGCTGTTGCGGGTTAGTTCCTTGCTGGTGGACTGGATGATCTCGCGCAGATCAGCCTCCCAGTAGATCGGCGCCTGCTTGCCGGCTTCTTCCAGACGGCGCTGCAGATCGGCGACCAGCTCGGCCCGCTTGTAGCTGAGATAGGTGTTGAGCTCGCTTTGCAGCGCGTCGCTGGAGGAAGCGGCGAAATCGTCCATGAGCGCGGCCAGATAGGCGGCCCGGTCCTCGGCATCGCTGCTGCGGCATTCGCCAGCACGGGCCTGGATGTGGTCCGTGAAGAAGGCGGCCGAGTTGGGCGTGAACGGGCGTCGTGCCGCCTCGGAGCGCTTGATGGGCGGCTGCCACTGGCTACCCACGCCGGTATTGGTGTGGATGACCACCGAATCGGGATCAAGGAAGCGCGTCAGCACGCCAAAACTCGGGCCCACGCGCGGGCCGGCACCAGGCAGCACGAAGCCGGACAGCACGCTGAGGTCCAGCGCGCTGGGCTGGTAGATGCTGTTCAGCGTGACTCGGGCGCGGTTGATGCCGTGACAGACCTGATCGCCCTCGAACTGACGCATATAGGATTCACGCGAGCCCCAGAGCCGGTCGCGGGAGCGGTTGTCGAGCTGGTACAGCCAGATGTTGTGCGGCGCTTCGATGGATCCCACGCTGCCTTGCACGATGGCCGCGACCCGGCCGCGCGGATCAAAGGCGCGGATGGCGGGCAGGGGCGCGCCCTGCAGCGCAGCGGGCGCCAGATGCCAACGCCCGGGCTTGCTGACACTGCGGCCCAGGCTTTCACCCAGGTAGTGTTGGGCGATGTGGCCGAGCTGACCATCTTCGTAATCGACCTCAACCGCAGGCATCGGCTGATCCTGCTGATAGAACCAGGCTTCGCGCTGGTTGCTGTGCAGCAGATCGATGCCACCGGCGGCATTCGGCATCTGCCGCTGCGGCAGAAACTGACGATCGTCGAAGACCAACGGCCGACGCCCGGAGGCCAGCAGCACCATCCAGTTGAACAGCTGCCCGCGCGTCGGTGCTTCGTCCTCGCCGAGCAGCCAGGTCAGGGCTGCGGCCTGGGCCTTCATCTGGCCCTGCAAACGGGCAATGAAGGCTGCACGTTCGGTGTTGCCGAGGTAGCGCAAACCGGCATCGCGCCGACGCTCGTCGACCACGCGGCGATTGGCTTCGCGCGAGGCCTGGCTGCGGGAGCCATCAAGCACCACGATCGGCAGACTGTCGATGCCGGGATCTTCGGACTTGATCAGGCTGTCGATGACCCGCGCCAGACCCTCGGGTCTGTCCTCGGCGAGCACGAACACCGGACCCAGCGGCGCCAGCCTGCGGCCGGGTTCGCTGCTGAATCCCTCGAGAATCTGCTCGGCGCTCTGCAGCAGGCCGCGCTCGACCAGACCGGTCAGGACCCGACGAACCCCATCTTCCTGTCCGCGCAGATTGGGCATGGCCGACAGCATCTGCTTGAGATGATCGTCCATCGTCGCAAAGCTCTTGCACTGATCCAGTGCCTGAAACACCTCGAAGGTCATGACATGACGCTCCTGGGTGCGCGGATTCTGGATCATGCACTCCTGACTGGAGAGCGGCGCGACCATGCCATCGTCGGCGGCGAACAGGGTAGTGGATTTGGGGTTTGCCATCACAGCACTCATGATTTCCTTCCTTGGTCTTGCGCCTGCTCCGCGAGCAGCGCTTCAGCGCGCGCCAGACGCGCGCGCAAATCGGCGATCTCCCGGTCTTGGGCGATCAATCGATGCCCGGCGGCGATGATCCGCCGGATTTCTTCGTTGTAGTGCGCATACACCGTCTCGGCGGCGTCGCCGAACAGGTGCAGGGCGCCGGCAGGCGCCAGTTGATCCAACGGCTGCGCCGAGCACACCGCGAGAAAATACAGCGCCTGATACTCAGGCCGTTCACTGACGGTGCCGTCTGCCAGCAGGGTGCTGACGCGGGCCTGGCTCGGTGGCTGATCCGGATCCCACAGCAGTGACTGGAACAGCAGCTTCTGGCAGTAGATTCGGGTATGGGCGAAATTCGCCTGCAGCAGTGCTTCGAATTCGGCGCGGTACAGTTCGCGCACATGAAACTCGTTGTGGTAATCGCGCAGATCGCTGTAGGTGTGCTTGTCCGGCGACGAGATCAGCAGCACCCCGTCCGGCGCCAGCAGGCGCCTGAATCCGGCCAGCATGCGCTCCTGCTCGTACACATGCTCCAGCGTCTCGAAAGACACGATCACGTCGAAACTGGCTTCCGGCAACTGCTCCAGCGCGGTCACATCCTGCTGCATGAAACTCAGTCCCGGGCGCGATCGATAGCGCTGCTGGGCATGAGCCACTGCGGCGGCGTCCACATCCAGCCCGAGCACGCTGGCGCTGGTCTGGGCCAGCAGGGCGCTGCCATAGCCCTCGCCACAGGCGGCATCGAGCACCCGCTTGCCGCGACAGAAGTCCACGGCGTAGGCGTAGCGGTGCATATGCTCGTACCAGATTTCACGCACGCACTCGGGCGTGAAGCGTTCTCCGGTGAAAGGCAGGATGTCAGGTGCAGTAGAACTCATGGTCGCGCGTGCGCCGTACTGGGGCGTGTTCCCGTCTAGCAGATTGGTACGATTGGCCGAAGATCAAGTTGCCGTACGCATCAGGCGGACATCGCTGTGAGTGCCTGGTAGCGCAGCAAGGCCCGTTCGCGCAGGGGCGCGAGGGGGTCGGCCGCAATGAATTGTGCAACCGCATCATTGTAGCCGGGATAGCGCGCCAGCAGGCGCGCGAGGTTGTCCCCGCCCGGTTTCAGCCCCAAAGGCGCAAAAGAACCGCCGCCGGCGTGAACTACGTAACCGCTATCGGCGAGCACGTTGCGCCAGCCATGGCCGGCTGCGCGCAGGCAGAAATCGTTCTCCTCGCCATAGCCGCGTCCGAAGGTGGCCTGATCGAAATCGCCGAGTTGCTGCAGCGCCCGGCGTCGGATCAACATGCAGAATCCCACTGCGGTGGGCAGATCGGGATAGCTGGGTGGGCCGGCGCTGGCCAGTGCGGCGGCCACGATCTCGGCGTCGCCGGGGACCGGGTTGGCGCGACAGAACAGCGGCCAGGAACAGATTTCGGCGTTGTTGGAGAAGGGAGTGACGGTCGCGATGCGCTCGTCGCTGTGCAGCGCCTCGCGCAGATGCGTCAGCCAGCCGGGCGTGACCTCGGTGTCGGCGTTGAGCAGCAGCACATCGTTTTCGGTTTCGGCAAAGCCACGATTTACGCTGCCGACAAAACCCCGATTCTCGGCATTGACAAGGATTCTGGGGCGCAGCGGTGAGCTCTGGGCCCAATCGGCCAGCAGCGGCGCGATGGCCGGATCGGGCGAGGCATCGTCGACGATCAGCACCCGCGCCTGTTCGGCAGGCGTGTGCCGGTCCAGCGCGGCCAGACAGCGCTGCAGCAGCTCGCGCGCGTTGTAGACCGGGACCACGATGTCGATGGACGGGGTCACGATTCCCAGTTGTGCGGCAGTCGGATCATGCCGAGTTCGCGGGTTTCACCGCGAATCACGATCTCGCGGACCTCGGTATCGAACATGCGCATGCCTTCGGGATCGAGTGCATGCAGCTTGATCGTATATTGCCCCGGTAGCAGGTGCAGCGCATGGAAGATGAAACGGTAGCGATAGTCGCCGCCCTCGGTTCGGATGGCGCCGGCACCGTCGATTTCACTGGAGGTGCCGTAGACGGCGGTGCCGTCGGCTCGGGTCACGCCAATCGCCAGATGGGGCACGCGGTCATCGCCCGAATGGATATCGACCTCGATGCGCAGTTCGCGTTCGCGCGGCAGCAACAAGGGGGTCAGGCCGTCCTTGCCATTCAGTCGCACCGACTCGATGCGGTAGCCATCGGCGCTGACTTCCTTGGGACCGGCTTCGGATTCCTTGGCGGTCTTGCGCTCGTGATAGGCCAGATAGTCCTGGGTGACGTCGTAGACATCGCCGTAGGCCTGGATCTTTCCAGCCTGCATCCACAGCGCATGGCGGCAGAGTTTCTGGACGTGATACATGCTGTGGGAGACCAGCAGCAGCGTGCCGCCATCGTTGAGATAGTCCTCGATCCAGCGCACGCATTTCTTCTGGAATGACTCGTCACCCACCGCCAGCACTTCATCGGTGATCAGGATATCCGGACGCCTCGCGGCGACCACCGCAAATCCCAGACGGACCACCATGCCGGTGGAATAGTGCTTGATCGGCTCATCGATGTAGCGGCCGATATCGGCATATTCGATGATGGCCTCGGTCTTGGCGCGTATGTCCGCCTCGCTCATGCCCATCAGGGCCGCTGCCGTGGCGATGTTCTCGCGCCCGGTGTACTCAGGGTGGAAGCCCGCGCCCAGTTCCAGCAGCGCCGCAACCGAGCCGGTCACCTCGACGCTGCCGGCGGTGGCATTGAGCACGCCGGTGATGACCTTGAGCAGGGTCGACTTGCCGGCGCCGTTTTCACCGATGATGCCCAGTGACTCGCCGCGTCGAAC
>JBFWOF010000012.1:0-26998 GCA_050250665.1 Lysobacterales bacterium
CCGGAAAGACCCAAAACCGACACCCCATCGTGACCGATGCCGTTAGAATCCAAGCAACGCACAACCGTCAGTAGAAACCGGTCACGTTGAACCGAAACGACCGGTCACGATGAGCGAAATGCGCACCAGGCCATGAACGTGGCATACGACCACCCCTGTGCCCGGCAACACGAGCGCGCACTCAGCCGACTGCGCGCCGCCGCGGTGATGCGCATGAACCAGACCACAGAACCGAGGGAAGAACGAGCCACCAGGCAAGACCAGACGCGAACATCGTCTCAGACTCGCCGAGGATCAAAGCCAGCGGAAGAATGGGGGGTGTCGGACGGTTACATAGCAACGACACCGTCTTGCTGCCACCACGCACTTCCGAGGTCGGAGGAAGAAGCGGCAAATGTACCGTGAACACAGATGATGACATCCTTCATTAGACCGCCCCGATCAATTCAATTCACTTTAGCCCGAGTAGGATGCGCTGCGGCACGAACCGCATCTGTCGTGATGCGATTCCCCTACCGCGATTGATGCGGTTCGCTACGCTCACCGACATCCTACGCCCTGCGACATGTTCGATTTCGCGACGGCATTTATGTCTGCTTGCGCCGAAATCAATCACGTTACCCCCTGCTCCCCTTCCTCGTCATCTCCGCCATATCCCGCAACCGCACCATCAGTGCGCGCAGAATTCGGTGAGGTTCCGGCTCGTCAAATGCCCCACACTTCCCTGAAGGCTGGGGGCAAAAAGAGCGCCGTCGCTACCAACGACACCAAGACGCAGGCCGCAATATGCGCGATGCCCAAGAGCTTGATGGTCCGATCCTGGGAATGCAGTTGTTCGACAGCGCTACTGGCGTAGGCCCACATGAGAGCGACCAGAAGACCGACTGAATATGCACCAAGAGCGCTGGTCGCCTGAGCGAAGCGGTCAAGGAACAGAATGACAGAGCCACTGAGCGCTGACGTGACTATGATCGTGAGGGCCTTTGTGAAAACAGTGAAATCCTTGATGAATTTCAGCCCGTAGGTCGCCAAGGCACCTACGAATCCGCCTAGCGCAAACAGTCCAAGGTAATCCATATTGAAAAATCCTCCCGTGAACGAGTACGTACAGAGTCAATAGTTGGTTGCCAGATTCACCTCTCCCACCCCTGCTCCCGCAACTGCCTCTTCATCTCCGCCACATCCCGCAACTGCACCATCAACGTGCCGTTGGTGGTGGTGCCATTGAGGCCCATGTAGCTGTAGTGGCCGTTGTCCTTGAACAGGACGGTCTTCTTGCCGTCGCGAATCATGGGCACGAGTTGGATCTTTCGGATCTTGCCGTTGGACATGGTCACTTCGCGCTCGTACATGCCAGTGAAGCGTTCGCCGAACACGACGTTCTGCTGGATCTCGTCGATGGAGACCATGAATTCCTTCTGCGCGATGTCTGGCGGGCTGTCTTCGGTGTTGGCGACGGCCTTGGGCAGGTTGGCGACGAGCAGGCCGGCGGCGAAGCCGGTGGCGATCAGCAGGGTGGCCTTGAGGGTGCTGGGGTTCATGGCAGGGCTCCGGTGTGGGCAGGGATTGGACCGGTTTGACCTATGCGCCTGGCGTTTGGGCTGCACGCATTGGGGCTAATGAAGACAGGTGTCGCCAGCGCGCGGAAGGTCTCAGCCGGTGGCGGCTTTGTCGCTTTGAATTACCTGGGTGTCGGATCGTATCTACCCTTGTAGGCTTTGCCGCACGCTGAGACAAGAGCGGCCGCGCGGCGCGCGGGCCTCCGGGGTGGGGTGTCGCTCCGTTGGTGCGAAGAGCAAGAGCGCCGAGTGCAACTCGGCGATCCCGGGGCGTGGCTTGTGGAGGGCGCCGCGCTTGCGGCGCTGCTTTTGAGCCTTGCGGCGGATTGAAGTGAGGGCGGCCGCGCGGGCGCGCGGGCCTCCGGTTTGGGTTTGTCACTTTGCGTGTGCGTAGAGCGCCAGCGCCGAGCGCGACTTGGTGATCTTGTAGCCGGGGCGCTGCGGTCAGCGTTCAGCCCGCGAAGGATGCGGTGAGGCACGAACCGCATCTGTCGTGATTCGACGCCCGCTGCTGCTGCCAATACTCCCAGCGATGCATGCTCATATTTCATTACGGATTATCAAACTCCTCCCATTGAGCAGAGAGCATCTGATCCCGCGCCTCTTCCGAATCCCGAATTTTCCTCAATCCCGCCAGAACATTCTCATAGCGAATCAACATCCCTTTAAGCTTATCCTGAAACTCTTTTGGCCCCCAGTCCTTGCTGAAGTCGAAGGTGAACTCTCTTGAGGAGCTGAACTTCTTGAGGGTATCAAGCATCTGCACATCTCGCACGGTGAAAAAGTGCGATGAATTGCTCCTCACCTCAATCCCAGCCTCTCCCTTGAAGAGTTCAAGAATTTCATGCCCATATCGCTTCCTCGGTATATCCTGCAAAATGCCATGAAGCCAATCCCTACGGCCTTCAACAAATACAATTGCATAACCAGACACGAACCCCACACGGTCCATATCGCACAGAAAATCAAGGAACTCCCCGTAGGCCTTGTATCGGTCCGGACTCGTCGCGAGCCGATTCAAGGTTTCTTCAACACGCCGGGAATGCGCGCTCGAAACCGCATATCTCGCAGCGTAATATTGACAGATCGAACTATTAGCGAATGAATACAGATGATTCTCTTCCCTGACGAGGCCGGTATTCATCAATACCTCGCGCTTGAATACATCCACCTTGGTTCTAAGTCGCTCTGGCAATGCCAGTAGCGCGGCCCGATCGGCCCTTTCAGCCGTGAACTGGGGCTGGCCGCACAAGCCAAAGCAAAAGGCACAGAACACCTCCCTAGCTTCAGTTGGACTCATATTGAGGCGACGGAACTCACTATCACCCTTGATTTCGTCATGCAACTTGTAGAGAACATCGAAAATATCATCGTAGAATCGGTTTGGCGTTTCCGGCACCCACAATCCGAATCTCGCGCGCGCGGCCAAGAGCGTGACCAGAAGCGGCGTTTCCAGAATCGAAGCAAGCATGGGCCGTGCCTCTAGCCCGGACTTTATGACCAGCGCCTGCTGCCTTCCGACCAACCGCTCCAACAATGACTCAACTTTTGCGGTGCTATAAGGCAGCAACTGGATTCGACTAAAGCCAATTTCAAAGGCACCACTAAGATCTCGACCTGCTATCAGGAATCGCGGAGCCTTCATCTGAGCAACCAAGGTACGAATCTGCGCAATAAAGACTCGGCGCTTGTCCGCGGTTACCTCGTCAGTGCCATCGAAGAAGAACGAAACCCGTGCATCATTGAGAAGATCAGGAATGCGATGGACCTGCACCCGCGGCCCTAGGTTTCGTTGAATGAACTCAGAGACCGCATTTACAATGCTCTGACCAGTGACAATTCGACGAAATTCCAGGAAGATGGGCAGGCAGCCTTTCTCCGCCTCAGAGACCGCCAGATACCGCATCAACGTAGTCTTTCCGTAACCAATATTACCTACAATGCACGACAGTCTTGAAATCTGATCGACCGACATCAACGTAGCCGTTCGTCCATCCCCCGTTCTCGCATCGGGGGGTACAAAGATCTTCTTTATGAAAGAATCGACATTCGGATCGAATACCGACCTGAATACATTGAGTCTCTCCAGGCTTCTTGAGAATTTCCTTGGCTCGATCAAGGCCTTCCCGAAGCGGTGCTCCTGAATATGATTGGAAAACCAATCCCAAAGCTTTCCTATGCCCCTGGACAGATCAACACCAAGATCTGCGTCAACCATGATGCACGCCTTTGGCCGCGTCTCCGCCGGCCGAGTTATCCGCCGATGCCTGAACGAATCCAACCATAGCAAGCGCAAATCGCTGGCCGTTACCGACAAAGCGAAGAACGCAGGAACTCTGAGTTTCCAGACAAGAAGTACAATGGCCGCTTTGCAAGGCTGACGCGGTAAATCGCGCTCGGCGCCTCAAAACCGCTATTATGTCGCCAACTTTCATCGAGGCAGTATTTCCAGTTACTGACAATTTTTCAAAACTCAATCATGACGCCTCGCAGGGCTAGCGTTCCCGGAGTATGTCCCAGCCTGAGTCGTATGCGTCCTGCATCATCTGGACGGTTCCTGACTGGTACCCATATGCCGATAGCGTCAAGCGCGTCACCACGATGGCCAGAACCCCATTGACCACGAGCCGCCAGTAATAGCTCTCAAATGGTAGCATGGCGATCAAGTCTTCCCGCGTGTGGCGGAATACAGAGTAGGTGTAGAGGGAACAGATATCCGACACGAAAGCTGCGTAAACGGTCAACGAGGGCAACATGAACATGACCAGCACGAAGGCCTTGCCGGATGCGTCATTCGGCATCTTTGGAATGCGCCGTGGAACCAGGTTGCCCAGGGCGCGCGCCAAATCGCCCCAACTTCGCCTGGTCAAGGAGGACAACAGAATTCGACGAAGTCTGATTCTTCCGCGATCCAGCTGACGGTCCCTTTTGCGACTCAAGATCGCGGCCTCGGCATCCTGCTCCCGCAGGGGTTCGCCTTTTGCGTTCCCGTATTTGCGACTCTCGCCACCCGGATTGACGTTTACAAACAACTGATGTCCCATGATTCCGAAATATACGTATGACTTGCAGGTGGTGAGTTTGGTCGACACTTCCGTGAGCAAATCCTCGATAAGGTAGTTCTCTCTCTTGAGTGCGTAAAGCTTCCAAGTGACCAGTATGAGCAAGGCTACGCCGCCAATGATTCCCAGATCGGTCACGGACGCCTTGACGCTGATGATCGGGATATTGAAATAGATGCTCTCCACCCACTGAGTGGCAAGCGTCTCTGCGAGCAGCGGATTGGCTCCCCTGCTCTTCAACCGGATCTGATCCTGCGCAACCATGACTCGAAGCCAGGAAAGGTTGAAGTTCCAGAGGACCACCAACTGAACCATGCAGGTGATGGTCGTAGAGGCAAAGATCCACCGCGCGCTATTGGCTGCTTCGCCAACGCCGTTGATGCGCATTTTGACGTAGTCAAGTTCCTGGCTTGGCAACAGAAAATTCATGGGCCCTTGCTTCCCTGCTCCGAATTGAGTTGAAACGCGCTGGCAAGTCTACGGGCTCCGGTGTGGGAGGGGATTGAACCGGTTTGACGCTAGGCGCCTGGCTTTTGGGCTGCAGGTATGGGGCATCGAGCAAAGGTGTCACTAGCGCGCGGAAGGTCTCAGCTGGCGGTGGTTTTGTCGCTTTGAATTACTTGGGTATCGGATCGTATCTGCCCTTGCAGGCTTTGCCGCACGCTGAAACAAGAGCGGCCGCGCAGGCGCGCGGCCCTCCAGGGTGGGGTGTCGCTTTGTTCGTGGGATCGGAAAGAGCGCCGAGTGCAACTCGGCGATCCCAGCGGCGTGGCTTGTGGAGGGCGCCGCGCCTGCGGCGCCGCTCTGGGCTTGGCGGCGGATTGAAGTGAGAGCGGCCGCGCAGGCGCGCGGCCCTCCGCGTGCGAGGTGTCGCTCTGTTCGTGGGCACTGCAACAGCGCCGAGTGCAACTCGGCGATCCCAGCGGCGTGGCTTATGGAGGGCGCCGCGCCTGCGGCGCCGCTTTTGGGCTTTGCGGTGGATTGAAGCAAGAGCGGCCGCGCAGGCGCGCGGCCCTCCGGGGGTGTCGCTTTGTTCGTGGGAACGGCAAGAGCGCCGAGTGCAACTCGGCGATCCCGGCGGTGTGGCTGATGGAGGGCGCCGCGCCTGCGGCGCCGCTTTTGGGCCTTGCGGCGGATTGAAGGGAGAGCGGCCGCGCAGGCGCGCGGCCCTCCGGGGGTGTCGCTTTGTTCGTGCGAACGGCAAGAGCGCCGAGTGCAACTCGGCGATCCCGGCAGCGTGCCGGATGGAGGGCGCCGCGCCTGCGGCGCCGCTTTTGGGCTTGGCGGCGGATTGAAACAAAAGCGGCCGCGCAGGCGCGCGGCCCTCTGGGGGTGTCGCTTTGTTCGTGGGAACGGCAAGAGCGCCGAGTGCAACTCGGCGATCCCGGCAGCGTGCCGGATGGAGGGCGCCGCGCCTGCGGCGCCGCTCTGGGGCTTGGCGGCGGATTGACGCCAGAGCGGCCGCGCAGGCGCGCGGCCCTCCGGTCAGGGTTTGTCGCTTTGCGTGTGCGTAAAGCGACAGCGCTGAGCGCGACTCGGTGATCTTGTGGCCGGGGCGCTGAGGTCAGCGTTCAGCTGCAACGACGCCAACTCACTTTCGCCGCAACGCCAGTCCCGACAGCGCCAACAGGGCAAGTGCGAGGCTCGCCAGGCCGGTCGGACCCAGCGCAGGTGCAGGAGCGATCACGGCTGGCTGCTGGATGACCGACGGAATGTCGCCGAAGGAGGTTGCTGCCTGAACCGTGGCGCTGCCGCCGGCGGGCACGGTGAGGTCCCACTGCAATGCTGCGCCGTTGTCGATGCAACTACCCGGATTGACGCTGTTGTTGAGTGCGCCGGTATTGATCTGGTTCCAGATGCTGCTGAAGCTGTCGGCACTGAAGGCCGAGGGCGCCTGGCTGCCCGTGGAAATGTGCAGAATGGTGTAGACCGGCGTGACGCCGGCGCAGGTCTGGCCACCGGGTGCCCCCGACATCGGCTCGCGGAAGGGAACGCCGGAATCGCTATTGGCCAGATACAGATCGCTGCCCAGAAACACGCGAGTCGACACCGAAGCGCCTCCGGTATTGCGCAACGTGAACAGCTGTCGGAAGAAATTCTCGCCGTTGACGTAGGTCACCACCTGGGTGGCAATGAGTCCACCTGCGGTAGTGCCGGTGACAGTGACCGAATACGGTGAGGCCGCGGTGCCAGCGCCGGTGACCGCACTGACGCTGCGCGCGCTGAAGGGCGTGTAGGTGCCCAGACCGGACGTCGCGGTGCCCCCGGCATGATCGCTGAAGGCAGGGGCTGTCAGCGTTCCATTGGCGCGAACAAACCAGCCCATGTCGGCAAGGTTGGCATCGCTCGGATAGAACTGACCGGCGCCAGGAGCAAGGACGGAATAGACCTGGAAAGCGTGGTCATCGCCGACATTGATCGTCAGCGGATTGCCCATGATATTGGTCTGATTGATAGTTCCGCGGCTGGCCGAGGGGATGCCCTTGGCACCCAGCCCGGTGGCGCCCAGCAGTCCGATGGCCAGTGCTGCGATGCAGTAACTCTTGTTCATTGGATGGAAGTCCTGACCGCTGTAGGGGGCATCACGCGTCGGTCGACAAGGACCGATGCGCGTCTGACGGCGTAGGCTAGTGAATGCACCGGCCGTGACGCAAGAAGTTTTACAATTCGACTATAGCGCTTCCTGCGGTTCTCTTAGGGCCTTGCGGCGCACAGAAGCGAAAGCGGCCGAGCAGGCGCTCGGCCCTCCGGGGCGGGATTTAGCTCGGTTCCTGGCAACGGCAACAGCGCCGAGTGCGACTCGGCAGCTTCCTGCAGCATGGCTGCGCATTCGAACAACGATCCAGCAAAGTCTGCCTGCCCCGATCGCAATAGCGACGATCAATCGCAACGATCGATACAAATCGCTGTCATATATCGGATATTACTCATATCTTATGTACATAGTTCGCCAAGGGATGCCCGGCTTGCCGACGCACCCGTCCCCTTCCCAACACCCAAGGAGTTCGACATGTCCGAGACCACCCAACCCAGTGTTTTGCCCGGCCTCAACCGACCCGCGCCAGACTTCAACGCCAAGACCACGCATGGCCAGAAATCGCTCGCTGACTATCGTGGCAAGTGGTTGATCCTGTTCTCGCATCCGGCCGATTTCACGCCGGTGTGCACCACTGAATTCATGGCCTTCGCCAAGCGCGTGGATGAGTTCGCCAAGCGTGATTGCGAGTTGCTGGGCCTGTCGATAGACAGCGTGCACTCGCACATCGCCTGGGTGCGCAACATCGAGGACAAGTTCGGCGTGAAGATCACTTTCCCGATCATCGCCGATCTGTCGATGGAGGTGGCGCACGCCTACGGCATGGTGCAACCGGGCGCCAGTGACACTTCGGCGGTCCGAGCGACCTTCCTGATCGACCCCGCAGGGGTGTTGCGGGCGATGGTCTACTACCCGATGAGCAATGGTCGCTCGATTGACGAGTTCATCCGTCTGCTGGACGCGCTGCAGACCAGTGATGCGAACAAGGTGGCCACGCCGGAAAACTGGCACAGGGGCGAGCCGGTCATCGTGCCGCCGCCGGCCACAGTCGCTGAAGCCGAAGCTCGCAAGGGCGAGGGCTACGATTACACCGATTGGTATTTCAGCCGCAAGGTGATCTGAGCAACTCAAGGAGTTGGGTGAGAACCAGCGTCTGCCTTCGGTGAGAGCAGCTGATTGATGGGGCACGGTGGAGAGCGTAGCAACAAGGCAGTCCAGTTCACTTGAGCACGCAGGTCTGGACGGTTTCGCTACGCTTTCCACAAAGCGGCATAAGTCATTGAATTAACTAGACTGGCGCAAAGCGGTTTTTTGTAGCCCGAAGTGCGCGCAGCGCTCTCCGGGCGGTGATGCGAAAGAGCCCCGGTGATCCGCTGCGCGGCACACCGGGCTACGCGCCCCTGGCGGGTTCAGGGCCCGTGGGCAATGTCGGGCTGGCACAACTGACCTGCAATGACGCCTTTGGGATGGGTTACAGCATTGGTTCTGGCCAGACGCCCCGCGCTTGTTAGCTGGCGCCAACGACGACCGGCGATTTCGTCTGGCGCGGGAGCTGGGTGCGGCAGAGCACGGTGGAACTGCGTCGGGAGGGAGCTAATGGCTGCTGTGGATTCCCTCTCTGACCAGGCCAACTTTCATGGGTACTCGCTTCTCGATCAGATGCGCCGTGCTGCTCGGCGCCGCCGTTGTTAGTCAGTCGCTGCTGGCGGCCTCGATGTCGGCTCCGGCCGTCGCTCCCGTAGCCAAGCTGAGCGCAGCCGAAAGCAAGCTGGCTGCGGAATACGCGGCACTGCCGATGCGCTTCGAGCCCAATGTGGGGCAAAGCGCTGCCCCGGTTCAGTTCCTGGCCCGTGCCGGCGGCTACACGCTGTTTCTGACCGCCGATGAAGCGGTCATGGTGTTCGCTACCGGGGGCATCAACAATGTCGCGGCGCCGGTCGTACGCATGCGCTACTCGGGTGCCAATACCCAGCCGCGTATCCTGGGCACTGCCCCGCTGCCGGGCATCAGCAACTATTTCATCGGCAACAATCCGGCTGACTGGCACATCGACATCGTGTCTTACGCCCAGGTGCGCTACCAGGAGCTCTACCCGAACATCGATCTGGTCTATTACGGCAATCAGCGTCAGGTGGAATACGATTTCGTGCTCAAACCGGGCGCTGATCCGGCGGCCATCCGGATGAAGTTCGATGGCCCGGAGCGGATGTCCATCAATGCTGCGGGCGAACTGGTGCTCAAGATCGCCGGTGGCGAACTGCACCAGGCGCCGGCCGTGATCTATCAGGACAGCGCCGATGGCCGAGTCCTGGTCGCCGGAAACTACGTGCTGCACGGCGATGAAATCGGCTTCGCGGTCGGCCAGTACGACCGCACACGGGCGCTGATCATCGATCCGGTGATCGTCTATTCCACCTATCTCGGTGGCAGCAACTTCGATCAGGCCAACGCGATTGCGGTCGGTGCGGCCGGTGACGCCTACATCACCGGCGTGACTGCGTCGACGAATTTTCCGATCCAGGGCGCGCCGCCAACCACGCTCGGCGGCAACCAGGATGTGTTCGTGACCAAGATGAGTCTGGCCGGCAGCACGCTCGCCTATTCCACCTACATCGGTGGCGTCGGCAACGATGTGGCCAATGACATCGCCGTCAGCGGTGCGGGGACGGCGTACATCACCGGCTCCACCAATTCGATCAACTATCCGGTGGTCACGCCCACCATCGCCGCTCAGGTTGGTGGCACCGACGCCTTCTTGACCAAGTTGACCGCCGCCGGCAACGGGCTGGTGTACTCCACCTACTGGGGCAGCACCGGTTTTGAGGAAGGTACCGGCGTGACTGTCGATCCAGCCGACAATGCCTATATTTCGGGCAACACCAGCGCTGCGGATTTCCCGACGCAGACGCCCTTCCAGGCAGCCCTGGGCGGCGGCATGGATGCATTCATGACCAAGTTCAGCGTGGCCGGCAATTCGGTTGTCTATTCGACCTTTCTGGGCGGTGCTGGCGATGATCGTGCCGAGGGCATGGCCGTGGCCGACGATGCCGCGGTCTTCGTGATCGGCAGCACCAACTCGTCCAACTTTCCGACCACGGCTGCATCCGTTCAACCGGCCAAGTCCGGCGGACGCGACGCCTTCCTGACCCACTTCAGTCTGGCCGGCAATGCGCTGCTGTATTCGACCTATCTGGGCGGTTCCGGCGATGACGAAGCCTTCGACATCGCCATTGACGCGCCGATGAACGCTTATCTCACCGGTCGGACCAGTTCCACCAACTTCCCGACAGCCACACCGGCGCAGTTCAATTACGGCGGCGGACTCAACGATGCCTTCGCGGCTAAGATCAGCCCCTCCGGCGACGCCCTGATCCAGTCCACTTACCTCGGCGGCAGCGGCGATGACCAGGGTCGCGCGATCGCCATCGACGGCGCTCGCAACATCTTCGTCACCGGCGGCACCACCTCGGCCAATTTCCCCACCCGCGAAACCTTCCAGACCTCGCTGAACGGCCCCTCTGATGCCTTCGTCAGCAAGCTCAACCCCACCGGCTCAGCCTTGATCTGGTCGACCTATCTGGGCGGAAGCAGCGCCGACGAGGGGCGCGCCATCGGCACCGATCTGGTCGGCAGCGCCTATGTGGCCGGATTCACCGAATCAGGCAATTTCCCGATAGCCACGCCCTTCCAGGCGGCATTTGGTGGCGTGCGCGACGCCTTCGTGACCAAGCTGGTCGACGCCGGCGCAACAGACTTCATCTTTGCCAATGGCTTTGAATGAGTCGGCAGGCGCGTCAGGAAAGCACAGCTGGCGGGCCTGAGTGGCCTTGACGGAGCGCGCCCGCCTGCGGCGTCGCTGCTGGCTTCGACATCAACCGATCAAGGACGGCCGCGCAGATGTGCGGCCGGTCCTTTGTGAGTCACACACGGATTGGGCGTCTGTGGGAGCGGCTTCAGCCGCGATCGATAGTTCACGACCTACCTGAACACTGATCGCGGGCAGAGCCCGCTCCCACAGCGTCCCGTTGCCCGCTCGCGTATCAGAACGGGATGTCGTCGTCGAAATCGTCCGGCGGCGGGGCTTCGCGGCGCGGTTCGGGGCGGCTGCCCTGCCCGCCTGAAGGCCCGGGACCGGCGCTGCGTTGCGGTCGTTCGGATGGGCCGCGGCTGCCGCCGCCGCTGCGTTCACCGCCGCCGCCACCGCCCTCGCCACCACCGGTGCCGAGCATCTGCATCTCGTTGGCGATGATGTCGGTCGCGTAACGCTCGACGCCTTCCTTGTCGGTGTACTTGTCGGTGCGAATGCTGCCTTCGATGTAAACCTGCCTACCCTTGCGCAGGTACTCACCGGCAATTTCCGCGAGGCGACCGAAGAACTTCACCCGATGCCACTCGGTGCGCTCCTGCTGCTCGCCGGTCTGCTTGTCCTTCCAGCTTTCACTGGTGGCCACCTTGATGGTGGTGATGGCGCCACCGCCCGCGGTGTAGCGGGTTTCCGGATCGGCACCCAGATTGCCCACCAGAATGACCTTGTTGACACCTCTAGCCATGATTGCGTCCCTGTCTCGTTGCTTCCGTGGTAGGCCGACAATACTACCGTCGCGCCGGGATGGCTTGGGCACTTCGTTGGGTCGGTTGTCAGAGATCAAAGATGATCCTCGTCAGAAAATTCCTACAGAGCCCATGGCTATACTGCGATGCATGAACGCTTCTGCAGTCACTCCCGAGCTGGAAACAGCTCTGCCACTGAACCGGTTTGCGGCCATCCAGACGCTGATGGCCGCTGACATGGCGCGCGTCGATGCCCTCATCCGGGCCGAATTGCGCTCGGACGTGGTGCTGATCAACCAGATCGGCGAGCACATCATCGGTGCCGGCGGCAAACGCCTGCGGCCCTTGCTGGTGCTGCTGAGCGCGCGCACCGGCACTGACTACAGCGAGTCGCGCAGCGCCTGCCTGGCGGCCATCGTCGAATTCATCCACACCGCCACCTTGCTGCATGACGATGTGGTCGACGAATCCGGGCTGCGCCGCGGACGTCAGACGGCCAATGCGCTGTGGGGCAATGCCGCCAGCGTGCTGGTCGGGGATTTTCTGTATTCGCGCTCCTTCCAGATGATGGTGGGGCTGGAGCAGATGGCGGTGATGGGCGTGCTGGCCGACACCACCAACGCCATCGCCGAGGGCGAGGTGCTGCAGTTGCTGCACATCGGCGATCCCGACCTGTCGGAATCGCGTTATTTCGATGTGATCCGGCGCAAGACTGCCATCCTGTTCGCCGCGGCCTGCCGCCTCGGCGGGATTGCCGCCGGCCTGCCGCAAGCCGCTCAGGACGCGCTGCATCGCTACGGCATGGCGCTGGGCATCGCCTTCCAGATTGCCGATGACGTGCTCGACTATGTGGGTGACAGCGCGCGCATTGGCAAACATCTGGGTGACGATCTGGCCGAAGGCAAGGTGACGCTGCCCCTGATCATCGCTCAGCGCCGCGGCACGCCCGAACAACTGGAGCTGTTGCGCGCGGCGATACGCAACGGCGACCGTGAAGCTCTGCCGGGCGTGATCGCAGCCATTCGCGAGACCGACGCGCTGGAGGAATCACTGGCCTGTGCCCGCGAACACGCGCAGGCCGCCAGGGACGAGCTTTCAGCGCTGCCGACCTCGCGCTATCGGGATGCGCTGGCGGATCTGGCCGATTATTCGATCTCCCGCATCAGCTGATCCGGCCGCAGTCCGTTACTTCAATGCAATAGTCCCGACACGCAACCGGGGCATCGTTGGCTGCCGTATTCCCGACAGCCTCGCAATGCCCCAGTCAGACTCTGATCCATCTTCGCCGTTGGCACGTAACCTGCTCAAGGTGGCCTTGCCGGCTGTCGCCGTGAGCGCTGTGCTGGTCCTGGGTGCCTGGATGTTGTTCGCGAACACCGCACCGGAATCCGTGCCGACAACGCGTGCGGCTGGCGCTGATCCGCGAAGCTCGGCACAACCTGCCGAGATCGCGCAGGCCGAAGATCTGATGCTCGCAGCCCGAAGCGCACTCAACGAGCAAAGGGTGCTCGCCCCGCCTGGCAACAACGCAGTCGAGTACTACTTGCAGGCCATGGACGAGGATTCCAGTAACGTCGCGGCGCGGCAGGCCTTGCTGGAGCTGATCCCTCCTGCCGTCGATTCTGTGCAGCGCAGCATCACCGCCGGTGATCTGGATGAGGCCGAGCGGCGCCTGGCATTGCTCAAGCGCACTGGTATCAGCGAGCTGCGTCTGAATCTGGTACGCACCGAACTGATCAGTGCCCGGACCAAGCGCGAACAGGAAGCAGCGCGAGCGCGTGAGGCAGCGACCGTCGCGGCGCAAATGCCGGTGATGACAACACCCCCGGTGCCGTCGCCGACCCAGAATTTGCCAGACGCCTCGCAATCGCCCATCCGCAGCGACTCCAGTCCTGCGGCGACTCGCCAGAGCACACCACCGGTGGCCTCAATACCGGCGCCCGCAGCAGCCGAACCCGAGCCGCCGGCACCAACCCCGGCAGCGCCGGTACTGCGTGTGGAAGAGCCGAGGCAAATCGTCGATGCGGCTCCGGCCTACCCCTCGCAGGCACTGCAACGCCGAATTGAAGGTGTCGTCGAACTCGAGTTCAGCGTGGAAAGAGACGGCTCAGTCAGTGGCATCGAGGTCATTGCCAGTGACCCTGCTCGGATATTCGATCGCGAAGCGGTCCGCGCCGCCCAGCGCTGGCGCTTCGAGCCGCGCCGGGAAAACGGTGTCGCCGTGGAATCGCGTGTCCGCAAAACCTTGCAATTTCGACTGAAGTCCAGCCGCGCCGGCTGAAGTTCGGCCTTTGGTGTGCGGGCCTTTGCAGATACCATGGACGCAGATCTCAACGGCGTCCCAGATGTCCTTGTCCGGCGATTCCTTCCTCGGCCTGCGCGAACAGCTACGCTGGCGTATGGCGATGGTGCTGGTCATTCTGATCATCGTGCTCATGGTGGCACTGGGCACCTTGAACACCAGTCTCGGACTGACCGACACTGCCTTCCTGTCGTGGGCCATTCTGGCGGTCATGAGTGGCTGCCTGATTGCCATGCTGGCACTGCCCAGGGATCTTGGAGGACGCCTGTTCTTTGTGGTCACGGCGCTGGCGCTGATCGGCGTGATCGCCTTCGGCTATTACCACCAGCGACCGATGCAGCACTGGGCCTACATGTTCCCGGCCGTGATCGCCTTTCTGGTGCCATCGCGCATGGCCCTGGTGCTGATGCTGGCCTACGGCATCTATGTCAGTTTCATCAGCGCACAACTGACAACCGGCATCGAGGTCGTGCGCTTTGCCAGCGGCTACGGGCTGCTGGTGTGTTTCCTGTACACCTACGCCCTGCTGGAAGAGCGCGCCGCGGCCCTGCTGCGCTACCACTCGGCCCATGATGCCTTGAGCGACTGTCTGAACCGACGCACCTTCAACGAGACCATCGCCCAGATCGAGCAGCGCCACGATCGCTGCACCTTTCTGCTGATCGACATCGATCATTTCAAGCAGATCAACGATCAGCGCGGCCATCTGTTCGGTGATCGCATCATCACCGCGGTAGCTGCCGCGCTATCGCGGACGCTGGAAGGCCAGGCCCAGCTCTATCGATATGGCGGCGAAGAATTTGCCGTGCTCTGGCTGGAGGCCAATCTGGAGACTGGAATCGCGCTGGCCGAGCGCATCAGAGCGACAGTAGCCGCTGAGGATTTTCATGGCCTGAAGGTGACGGTCAGCATCGGCGTCAGCCACTGGACGCTGAACGACGGCGCCATTGCCGGCGCCCTGGGTCGGGCCGACGATGCCCTCTACAGCGCCAAGCACCAGGGCCGGAATTGCGTGGTTGGCGCCGCCACAAGGCCGCAGGTGTTGCCAGCGAACGCCTGAACCGGCGCCATCCGGCAGGGCTGCGGCGCTGCGAATGCGCCTCGGCGCTCCGCGTTGCAACCGCTATGCTTCACGCCCTCTGAACATCGGCAACCCAGTCGGCCGCTGCTCCCTTTTTCCCTTTTCCTTTTTCCTGCATCCCCATGTCCCTCTCCCGCAGCAAACAGCTCAACCGCGCCGAAGTGGTCGATCAGAACTTCGTGCAAACCGTCCGCAGCTGGCAAGGTCGCGCAGGCCAGGGTCCGCGCCAGGATGACCAGCCGCTGTGCGCCGGAACCAGTCTCAGCGTCGGTGCCTTCCGGGAACTGTTCGAGTCACAGCTGATCAGCCGCCACCTGGATCTGATGGCGCGGGTACTGCGCGTGCAGAACAAGGTCTTCTACACCATCGGCAGCTCCGGTCACGAAGGCAATGCCATGGTGGCGCGCCTGACCCGCCACACCGACCCGGCCTTTCTGCACTACCGTTCCGGCGGTTTCATGGCCGAGCGCTTCCGCAAGCTGCCGGGCATGGATCCGATCCAGGATTCGGCGCTGTCATTCGCCGCCAGCAAGCTCGACCCGGCCTCCGGTGGTCGTCACAAGGTCTGGGGGAGCAAGCCGTTGTGGGTTCTGCCGCAGACGTCGACCATCGCCAGCCATCCGCCCAAGGCCTTCGGCACGGCCATGGCCATCGACCAGGCCAAACGCATCGGCCACACCCTGCCGATCCCCGAGGACAGCATCGTCATCTGCAGTTTCGGTGATGCCAGCGCCAACCACGCCACGGCTCAGGGCGCCTTCAATGCCGCCGAATGGGCCGGTTACCAGCAGATCAAGGCGCCGGTGCTGTTCGTCTGCGAGGACAATGGCATCGGCATCTCGGTGCGCTCCCCCACGGGCTGGATTGCGCACAGCTTCGCGCAACGTCAGCACATGAAGTACTTCTATGCAGACGGTCTCGATCTGGCTGAAGGGTACGAACAGGTTGCCGCGGCCGTCGATTACTGCCGCCGCGAGCGCAAGCCCACCTTCCTGCACCTCAAGACCACGCGCCTGATGGGTCATGCCGGCACCGATTTCGAGATCGAGTACCGCGCCTTCGAGGACATCTGGGCCGGCGAGGCCGCCGATCCGCTGCTGCGCTCGGCCACGCTGGCGCTGGAGCATGGCGTGTACACGGCGGACGAACTGCTGGCGCACTACGAAGCGATCCGGACGCGCTGCTTTGCCGCTGCCGAGGCGGCCGACCAGACGCCCAAACTGACCGAGCTCAGTGATGTGATCGCGCCGCTGGCGCCGTACTCGCCCAATGCCGTGATGGCAGAAGCCACCCGTGCACCCAGCGATGAGGCGCGAGCAGCGGTTTTCGGCGCCACACTGCCGGAAGCGCAGCCGCCGCGGCATCTGGCCATCGTGATCAATCAGGCCCTGCACGATCTGATGGTGAAGTATCCGCAATCGCTGCTGTTCGGCGAGGATGTCGCCCAGAAGGGCGGCGTTTACACCATTACCAAGGGTCTGTGGCAGAAGTTCAAGGGCGCCCGGGTGTTCAACACCCTGCTCGACGAGACCACCATTCTGGGTCTGGCGCAGGGACTGGCCAACCTCGGCATGCTGCCGATCCCGGAAATTCAGTACCTGGCCTATTACCACAACGCCTGCGATCAGCTGCGCGGCGAAGCCGCGTCGCTGCAGTTCTTCAGCAACGACCAGTTCCGCAACCCCATGGTCATCCGCATGGCTGGCCTGGGTTATCAGAAGGGCTTCGGCGGACACTTCCACAACGACAACTCGATGGCGGCGCTGCGCGACATTCCGGGCCTGACCATTGCCTGCCCCAGTCGCGGCGACGATGCCGCGATGATGCTGCGCACGCTGATGGCACTGTCAGTCGTGGACGGCCGCGTCTCGGTGTTCCTCGAACCCATCGCGCTGTACATGACCAAGGACCTGTACACCGCAGGCGACGGCCTGTGGCAAAGCAGCTATCCAGCCCCGGACCAGGCCATCGCCATCGGCGAGCCGCGCCTGTACGAGGAAGCAAACACCGATCTGCTGATCATCAGCTACGGCAACGGCATGCCGATGAGCCTGCGGGTGGCCCGGCAGCTCGAAGAGGAACGCGGCATCAAGAGCCGGGTCATGGACCTGCGCTGGCTGCAACCCCTGAACGACGCCGCCATCGCCGAACACGGTCGCGCCTGCGAGCGCATCCTGATCGTCGATGAGGGCCGCAAGAGCGCTGGCGTCGGCGAAGGCGTGATCACTGCACTGATCGAAGGCAGTTGCGGCGGCAAGCCGATCAAACGCGTCTGCGGCGTGGACACCTACACCCCACTCGCCGGCGCCGCCAATCTGGTGCTGCCCAACGATGCGGCGATCAGGGAAGCGGCGGAAGCGTTGCTGGGGTAGCGTGGCACGTCGCATTGCCTGCATCGAGGGCGATGTGACAAGCGCAACTCTGGTAGGTCACGTTGCCCGCACAGCGGGCTACGTGACACGGTGTAGCCGTCAGGGGCCTTGAGCCTCGACGCTGTTGCGGCCCACCCGTATCGGCCCGACACTACGCACGGGCCATGAACTCGCCTGCTGCGCGTAGCCTGGTGTGCCGCGCAGCGGCTCACCGGGGCTCTTCTGCATCACCGCCCGGAGAGCGCTGCGCGCACTTCGGGCTACAAAAGCCGGCTCTTGCCGGAATACGGAAATTCAAAGACTTGCGATCTGGGTTCATGGAGTGAGTTCAGGGTCCGTCCGGCGGGTTCGGTCTGATCGCTATCGGTAGCCTTGGCCTGCCGAACCGCGCCAGCATCTGATTGGCGACAGCCAACTCATCCATCGCACTCGACAGCGTGTTCCATGGGGTGTGATCGAAACTGCGCTGGTAGGCGATGCCGACCTCGGTATCGCCAAGCACCATGGCGCGCATGGCCAGCCGGTTGAGTTGAGCGACAGACATCCGATTAGGCTGCGTTTGCGCCATCTCAAATTCCAGCAACAGGCGGGCCAGGAATGGGGAAATTTCCGCATTCCGATCAGCCAGCGTACGCCAGCTGTCATCCCCGCGCCGCAACAGGCGCACTGCCAGCACATTGGCGGCGTAGGCATCCGGGCCGCGCCCGATGTAGTCGTTGGCCAAGGCAGCCAATTGCTCGTCGTTCACTTTGCCCTCGATATCCGCCAGTTTCGGATAGCCCACCTGGAGCATCCATTGCTGATCGACGACGGATCGAGGCGTGAGCAATCGCTCAAGCCATGGTAGCGAGCGCCTGGCTTCGATGCTGATGGCGGCCGGGAAAAAGGGGTGACTGACCGTAGGCTCGGCTGATTCCCCGGCGGGTCTTGAAGACTCGGACGTCGGTCGGCCTGCCGCTGTCTGTGCAGATTCGCTCTGCACGGAATGCCCGCCAACGCCCTGACCCGAAGGCTCCGATGAGTTGCGCACGAGGAGCCACGCGGCACACAGAACTGCCAATATCAACAGCGCAAGGAAGCGGAACCGGACTAGGACCATCTAACAGAGCTCCGAGTAGGCGACCCCAAAACCAACACCCTCCAGGCACCCGCAAGCTTGCTGGCGCGCTCTGATGTCGGACGCAGGCCCTGCGAACGAAGCTGGAAGCACCCGCAGCACTATTGCTTGGGTTCGTCTATTCCCTGCTCAGCCCGCATCTCGGCCATGCGCTTTTCGATGATCCGACTGATTTCGGCTTCGCGGCCCTGTGCCACGGCAGAATCCGACGCAGCTTTCGGTGCGTCTGAGTCAGGAGCGGGCCTCAGGCTGAATCGATAGGGCATCAGCGCATAGACGCCATTCGGATCGGCCTTTTCCGACTTTTCGAATCGCACCAGCCGCGCGGCATTGAGAGCGGCTTGGTCAAACAGGTCCTGACCCGAAGAACGTTCGATGGTGACCTCTGCCGGCACGCCATCTGCACCTACTCGAAGCCGTACCAGTGTTTCCCCCTCGATGGCCTGCCGCAACAGGGCCGGCGGATAAACCGGCGCCGGTGCCGACAGCAGTTTCATGTAGGGAAGTCCCGATCCTTCGACCACCGCCATGCGCTCGGCGCCAGGAAAGGCGATTTGAATCAGATCTTCCAGCAGCAGTTTTTCGGTATAGCGCCAGTGAGCGAACTTGGCTCGTGCCGCATCCGCACTGGCGAGTTCAGGGCCATGGCTGCGCTGGGCAACGCTCCACCACGCCAGTGCCCCGGCCTCGTCGCCCAATCCCATCAGTGCTATGGCCTTGCTGTAAGGCACCCAGAAGGGCTGTCCGCCGTGCAGGCGCTGGGCTTGCTGCCACGCCACCAGGGCGCCTTCGAAATCGAGCAGATTGAGGCGGATCCAGCCTTCCGACCAGTACACCGACTCCGTTTCGGGGAAGCGCTGCTTGACCTTCGCCAGCTCGGCCGCAGCACCGTCACGGTCACCGCGCAGGCTCAGCAGATAGGCCTGCTGCGTGGCCAGTCGCCGTCCGGCCTTGGGGCTTTCACCTACGATCCTGGCAACCTCCACTGAGTGCTTGCCCCAGGGCTTCCAGCGGCTATCGGCGCCGCCACTGACGGCAGGGTCGGCATCCAGGTAGCGTGCGCTGGCTTCCGGAAAGCGCTCGAATCCGGCGCTCAATTCAGTGAATCCTGCAGACGCATCAAGCTCAGTGGCGGCAACCGTTGCCAGCTCAGTGTTCTCGGTCCCGGCCAGACTGGTAGTCGAGCCAACCGTCAGCAGCACTGCAAGAGCAAATCCACGCATACAGCACCATTTGTCAACGAAAGTGAATCGAGGCTAGCAGTACGGAGCCGGCAACCGCAAGATTCGGTGGGCCTGTTCAGGCCAGGCACCTACTCGAAACCATTGCCAAACAACGCGTCGACCGTGGTGACCGGCGCCTGCCCGTTGCGCAGCAGACTGCCGCGCGCCGTGCCCCAGCGGATGCGGGTGTTCGCCGAGCCCTGCAGTTCGTAGACGACGACGCCGGACTGGCTGGTGCCGATCACGGCTTCCCAGTTCGGATCGGCGTCGAGCTGCACGAGGGTCGGCGCGGCGAGGCCGCCGTTCCAGTTGCCGCCACGTGGCGCTGGCAGATCGACCGAGGTCAGCAGCACGCCCTGGTAGCTGAGGATGATCAGCTTGCCGACGGCATTGCCGCCCTTTTGCGGCCAGGTGGTGAAGATCACTTCGGCATGGCCGTCGCCATCCAGATCAGCCACCGCCGGCTCGGCGCCGAAACGAAAACCCGTTCCGGGAATGGTGTAGGGCCAGCTGTGCTTTTCGGTCTTGTCCAGCCACCAGGCGTGCAGTTTGCCGTCATAGCTCTGCATCAGAATCTCGCGCTGGCCATCGCCATCGAGATCAGCCGGCACGGCGTTGACCACGGCATCCTCGATGGTGGCGAACTGGCCCTGGATCAGCGGACCGCCGCTCTGGCCCGGCGCCGGTATCACGGTCCAGTCGACGCTGGCATTGCTCCAGCGGGTGCGGTCGCGTTTCAGGATCCACGGCAGGTAATAGAGATCACCCGCCGGATCACCGATCGAGCAGTCATAGACATCGCCGGGAAAGATCAGCTCCAGCGTGCCGTTGCCATCCATATCAGCGATGGCCGGCGCCGCATTGGCGAAATTGGGCCGATGCTGGATGCCGCAGTTGGCAAAGCCCTGCAGATCGGCGGCCTGATCCACATGCACGCCGACCTGAGCCCAGGTCTTCTGCTGGCCCCCGCTCAATCCGTACACGGTGCTGGCCAGCAACTGATTGCCATTGGGATGCAGCGCCGTGATGTAGTGAGTGTCGGTAGGCGCGTAGATCTCGCTCTGGGTATCGCCATCGAGATCGCCGATGGCGAGGTTCTCGTTGTACATGCCGGCGCCGAAACCGGGCTCGCCGGTACGGCGCGCCGGCCAGCCCGCGCGCAGGCTGCCGTCGTGCTCGTAGACGCTGACCTGACGATCGCCGCCACTGGAGGCGCGGCCGACCACGATCTCCAGATCGCCATTGCCGTCGATGTCCGCTGCGGCGAGGCTGCGCACCTCGCCATTGGCAAAGGGAGAGCGCGTCCACAACACACTGCCGGTGGCGCTGTAGAGCGTCAGCTGATTGCCGCCGCGACCGACCGCGCTCTCCAGTCCCGGCGAAAGCGTATCGAAGTCGGCCACGGCGATGGCCGGCCACACCCGTTGCGCATTGCTTCCACGCCATTCGACCGCGCCATCGACACTGAGCGCGACCACGTCATAGCTACCCCAGACGATCTCCGGCGCACCGTCGTTGTCGATGTCCGCCACCGCCGGACCGCTGTACCAACCAGTCTGGCAACTGCCCGGGCTGCAGCCGCCGTAGGCAAACTGCAGCTGCGGGGTGGCGAACTGGGCAGCGACCGGAGTTGCGACCAACCACAAGAGGAGCGTCAGGGAGTTGCGCATGGACTTGCCCTGCGAATGTCTGGGGCGAGGATGTCTGCCGTCAGCCGGGCGGATGAGCGCTCACCCGGGCGCATCGTTGCCATTGAACTGCCAGCCGACGACTCCGGGCTAGTTTACGCCTGTTGCCGATCGCCAACTGTTGCCGTCATCACTCCAGCCCCTGTAGCCCAGACAGCACTTGCCCCGATTGGCAGCCTACCCAGGCTACTGGCTACCGCCATCACTCCAGAGAGCAGTCGATCAGGCGCCTGGGCATGTTCGAGAGTCGCTCCGGTTTGACCTTGGCAAAATGCTCGCGCGCCAGGGCTTGCCCCAGCAGCTGCGCCTGCGCGTCCTGCGCCGGCGTCAGCTGATCTTGCGTGCGCAGCAGCCAGCGGCGCATGGTCTGTTGCGTGTGCGTATCGCCCACCATCAGTACGGCATGGGCATGGACACGTGCCTGAAACGGATCCGGCGGCACCCCGGCATAGCCGCCGACCGTCGGATGGCCCGCCAGCACCCACCAAAGCATGTACAGCGCAAAAGGCTCGCCGGCTTCGACGCCGCGCTGCAGATACGGGCCGACCAGTTGCAGATAGCGCTGCCACTGAGCCTGATCGCGCAGAAAGTAGTTTTGATCCAGTGGCGGTTTCGATGCCAGCGCAACCATGGCGCGCACATCGCCGCGCTCGGCCGCCAGCAGCAGATAGTCAAAGGCCGCATGCGGCGATTCGGGAGTAAAGCCCTGACACATGGCCTGGAGCCGAGCCAGGTCTTCGGACGCTCTCGCGGCCCTGGCAACGAGCTTTGCCTGGGCGGCGGAATCACGTTCGGCCTGGCTGGCTTCACGGGTCAGATACTGGACGTGGGATTGCTCGTCCTGAAGCCGCGAACAGCGCAGCAGATCGGCGGCCAGCCGGCAACTGGCGCGATTGTCACCCGCCAGCGCGCGGCGCTTGAGTTCGGCATAGGTTTGCGTCAGCGCTGTATCCGGCGGCGGCAAGGACGTGCCGCTCGATTCGATGGCGTAGCTGGCGATGTTCGGACGGTCGTTCGACGTCGGGTCATGGGTGGCCTCGCCCGGAGCCGGTGTGTCCGCGATCCGTTCGGCTTCTGCCGTCGACTCGGTCGCATCGCCTTCCATGGCGGGCACATCGTGTGCGGATCTGGAATCCACCTGCCCGTTGGTCAGGAACCACCAGCCGAGCAAGGTGGCCATGGCCATCAACAGTACAACGAACAAGGAGCTGCCAGACCCGAATCTCATCAAGCCCAAGTCCCTGATTGGCTGAAAGGCATGAAGATAGTCTTTCATGAATTCGGCGACAGTCCACCGCGATGGACCGGGAAGACCGGGATCGGGCGCAATTCCCGACCGACAAGCGCTCTACACCAGCGATATCGGCAGTCATCAGTCCCGTCCGCACTGTATTGCAATGAACAGAGTTCCGAGCGCCCGAGTTCGCACCTGAACTCGACCAGGCATGGCCTCGCTGTCCGGTTCGGGCAGCTCGAACCCGGTGGTCAATCGCGCCCGCCCATTGACTCCCCGACAAATGCCGGGCAGCGTCTGCGGCATTGTCCTGGAGTCCTTCTGCCCATGATCGGTCGATTGCGCGGCGTCATCGCCGTCAAACAACCCCCTGCCCTGCTGCTCGACGTGGCCGGCGTCGGCTATGAGATCGAAGCGCCGATGAGCACCTTCTACGAGCTGCCGGAAGTCGGTCGCGAAGTCACGCTGCACACCCATCTGGCGATCAAGGAAGACGCGCATTCGCTTTACGGCTTTGCCCAGGAGAGCGAGCGCACGCTGTTCCGGGCGCTGATCAAGGTCTCGGGTGTGGGCGCGAAGACCGCGCTATCGGTGCTGTCGGGCATCTCGGTGGATGATTTTGCCCGCGTCATTCAGCGCGGCGATCTGGCGGCACTGCAGCGGGTACCGGGCATCGGCAAGAAGACCGCCGAACGGCTGCTGGTCGAGATGAAGGACAAGGTCGATGGCGGCACGCTTGGGCCGGCGAGCCTCGGCGGTCCGCGCGCAGCCGTGCCCAATGATCCGGTGGCCGAAGCCAGTGTGGCGCTGCAGTCGCTGGGCTACAAGCCACAGGAAGTCAGCAAGCTGGTGCAGGCCGTCGCCGAAACCGGAGACAGCGCCGAAACCATCATCCGCAAGGCGCTGAAAAGCGCTCTGCGCACGGGCTGACGGCGGCTCATGACGCTGGATGCCTTCATCGTCCTGGTGATCCTGGTCAGCGCCACCGTGGGCTTCATCCAGGATCGCTACCCGCCCGAGGGCATCGCCTGCGCGGCACTGATTGCGCTGACGGTCAGCGGCATCCTGACCGTGCCGGAGGCATTGGGCGGTTTCTCCAATGAAGCCACGATCACCGTCGCCTGCATGTTCGTGCTCAGCGCCGGATTGATGCGCAGCGGTGCGCTGGCTTGGCTCGGGCGCTGGTTGATCCGCTTTGGCACCACCCGTTTCCGGCTGACGGCGATCACCGCCCTGACCGCCGGACCGGTATCGGCCTTCATCAACAACACGGCCACCGTGGCGGTGTTCCTGCCGCTGCTGCTGGAAGCCACCGAGCGTCACAAGATCTCGCCGTCCAAATTGTTGATTCCACTGTCCTACGCCACCCAGTTTGCCGGCGTGTGCACGCTGATCGGCACTTCCACCAATCTGCTGGTGTCCTCGATTGCGGTGTCCTCGGGCATGGAGCCGCTGCAGATGTTCACGCCGACCCCGCTCGGCATCGTGCTGTTCGGCGCCGGATTGCTGTACCTGCTGCTGATAGCGCCAATGCTGCTGCCAGGGCGCCGTGGCACCGAGGTCATGACCCAATACGGCCTGACCGACTATCTGGCGGAGCTGCGCGTCGGGCTGGAAAGCCGCGTTGCCGGCCAGCATCTGCGCGTGGCTGCGGTCGAGGCCCAGCATGGTGTGCGCATCGTTGAAGTCATGCGCGATGAGGAGAAACTGCTGGCCCCGGGTGATCTGGTGCTGCAACCGGGTGACATTTTGCTGGTCAAGGGCTCGGCCCGGAACCTGTTTTCCTTCCGCGAGCATCTGGGTCTGACCATGACTCCGCACTTCGTGCCCAAGCTGGAGATGCTCGAAAGCGGCGACATCGAAGTGGTCGAGGCACTGATCCCGCCCAATTCGCGTTTCATCGGCGAGACCATCGCCGCGCTGCGCATGGAACTGCACCAGAACGCGCTGGTGCTGGCGCTGCACCGGCGCGGCACTTCGGTGCGCGAGAAGCTCGGCGATATCGAAATCGCCATCGGCGATGCGCTGCTGCTGCTGGTGCGGCGCGCCGAGTTGCCGGATCTGCGGCGCGAAGGCGATCTGATCCTGGTCGAGCGCTCGGCGCGTCCGGCCGCGGCGCGCCAGGGCCGCACCGCGCTCAGCATCGTCGCCGCCGTGGTCATCGCCGCCGCGATGGGCTGGGTGCCCATCGCCATCGCCGCGATGGCCGGCATCCTGTTGATGGTCATGACCAAGGTGCTGACGCTGGACGAGACCTACGCCTCGATCAACTGGCGCGTCGTCGCCATGCTGGCGGCGATGATTCCACTCGGCCTGGCAATGCAGAAGAGCGGTCTGGCCACGGTGCTGGTGAGTTATGTGGTGCAGGGTTTTGCCGCCGACTCACCCTGGGTGGCGCTGTTCCTGGTGTACATGGTCACGGCCATCCTCACCGAGATCATGAGCAACAACGGCACCGCCGTGCTGCTGGCCCCGATCGCCATTTCCATGGCGCGCTCGCTGGAAGTCGATCCCATGCCCTTCGTGATGGCAGTGATGTTCGCGGCATCGACCGCCTTCTCGACGCCGGTCGGCTACCAGACCAATCTGATGGTCTACAACGCCGGCGGCTACCGCTTCCGCGATTTCCTGCGGGTGGGCATCCCGCTGAACCTGCTGTTCATGGCCATCGCCACGCAGCTGATTCCGCGGATCTGGCCGTTCTGATGACAGGGCTGGCGCGGCACCTGTCGAAACTGGGAGTCTGCTCGCGCAGCGTCGCCGCGCAGTGGGTGAGTGCCGGTCGCGTCCGCATCAACGGGCGCGTGGTCCTGGACCCCGAGCGTCCGGTGCCGGCCCAGGCCCGAATCGACATCGACGGCGCCGCACTGACGCCGCCGCGGCGGGTCTATCTGATGCTCAACAAACCGCGCGGGCTGGTCACCAGCGCCAGCGACGAGCAGGGCCGCGACACCGTCTATCAGTGTCTCGAAGGTCTGGACCTGCCCTGGGTGGCACCCGTGGGTCGACTCGACAAGGCCAGCGAAGGTCTGCTGCTGCTCAGCAACGACCCCGGATGGGCCGCCCGCATCACCGACCCCGATCAGGCCGTGCTCAAGCACTATCACGTGCAGATAGACCGGGTGCCCGACGAAGCCCTGCTCGCCCGCTTGCGGGGTGGCGTCGTCGACCGCGACGAACCGCTGAGCGCCGTGCAGGTGGAACTCCTGCGCAGCGGCGGCAAGACCGCCTGGCTGGCCATCACCCTGGACGAAGGCCGCAATCGCCAGATCCGGCGGCTGCTGCAGACCCAGGGCATAGCCACGCTGCGCCTGATCCGCGTCGGCATCGGCGGCCTGGTGTTGGGCAATCTGGCCAAGGGAGCCGTTCGCGAGCTGTGCGCAGACGAGTTGAGCGCGTTGTTTGCCGGAACGTAGAGCGGGGGCGGGACTCGGGACTCGGGACTCGGGACTCGGGACTCGGGACTCGGGACTCGGAAAAGGCTCGCACCGATGAGCTCCGAGGAGGGCCGCGCGCCTGCGCTGCCGCTGTTCCATCGGCAGCCCAAAGCCAGAGCGGCGCCGCGGCGCGGCGCCCTCCACAAGGCAAAGGCGACCGCCGCTCTGAGGAGGGTCGCGCGCCTGCGCGGCCGCTGTTCCATCGCCAGCCCAAAGCCAGAGCGGCGCCGCGGCGCGGCGCCCTCCACAAGGCAGAGGCGACCGCGGCTCCGTGGAGGGCCGCGCGCCTGCGCGGCCGCTGTTCCATCGCCAGCCCAAAACCAGAGCGGCGCCGCAGCGCGGCGCCCTCCACAAGGCAAGGGCGACCGCGGCTCCGAGGAGGGCCGCGCGCCTGCGCGGCCGCTGTTCCATCGGCAGCCCAAAGCCAGAGCGGCGCCGCGGCGCGGCGCCCTTCACAAGGCAAAGGTAATCCGCAGCTTTGAGGAGGGCCGTGCGCCTGCGCGGCCGCTGTACTGCTGCCCGGCCGAGACCATTGCGGTGCCTTCCACAAGACAGGTCTCCCTACCGACATCGACAATGGGTTTGAAGAGCCAACCGTTGCACGCCATACTCACCGGCTGCAATGGAGGGATGCAGAGCGGTTGAATGCACCGGTCTTGATTCGATTGTCTGGAACAATCGAACACGAGCACGGCGCAAGGCGCCGAGCGCAGCCCGAAGGGCGAGGCCCATGGATGGGCCGAGTAACACCGGCGTGACGCGCGTCAGCGCGCGGCTCCGGGAGCAGTTGCGGTACAACGGAGGGATGGCAGAGCGGTTGAATGCACCGGTCTTGA
>JBFWOF010000012.1:27008-121348 GCA_050250665.1 Lysobacterales bacterium
GCAGCCCGAAGGGCGAGGCCCATGGATGGGCCGAGTAACACCGGCGTGACGCGCGTCAGCGCGCGGCTCCGGGAGCAGTTGCGGTACAACGGAGGGATGGCAGAGCGGTTGAATGCACCGGTCTTGATTCGATTGTCTGGAACAATCGAACACGAGCACGGCGCAAGGCGCCGAGCGCAGCCCGAAGGGCGAGGCCCATGGATGGGCCGAGTAACACCGGCGTGACGCGCGTCAGCGCGCGGCTCCGGGAGCAGTTGCGGTACAACGGAGGGATGGCAGAGCGGTTGAATGCACCGGTCTTGAAAACCGGCGTGGTAGCGATACCACCGTGGGTTCGAATCCCACTCCCTCCGCCACTGTCACGACACCCCACACTTCAAGGAGTGGGTGAGAACCCACGCGGGTTCGACCCGGAGGGCAGGATGCCCGGAGGGCGCGAGCGCAGCGAGTCCGCAGGACGCGGGCCATGACGGCCCGCGCTATCCCACTCCCTCCGCCATCATTGACTCCGCTGGGCCCCAGGCAGTGATACTCGCAGCTCGTTTCTCCTCGGGCTCGAATCGATGTTGAAACTTCCCGAAAGCGATGCGATTGCCGTGGACCTGATCCGCGCAATTCGCCATGGTGATGTCTCGCGCCTCCGGCAACAGCTCAAGGACATTCCCGATCTCGCGCGGGCCAGGATCGTTGACCACAAGGGCGTCGCCCGCACGCTGCTGCACATCGTCAGCGACTGGCCGGGTCACTATCCGAATGCAGCGCAGACGGTGCAGGTTCTGGCCGCGGCTGGCGCAGATCTGAATGCACCGGTGATCAACGCCAACGCGCCGGAAACCCCGCTGCACTGGGCGGCCAGCAGCGATGATGTGGCCGTGCTGGATGCGCTGCTCGATGCCGGAGCTGACATCGAGGCCACGGGTGCCATCTTTACGGGTGGCACGGCGATGTCCGATGCCGTGGTCTTCGCGCAGTGGAATGCGGCCAGGCGCCTGGCTGAACGTGGGGCCAGAACGGAGATCTGGCAGGCGGCGGCGCTGGGGCAACTCGCCGTGGTGCAGCAATATGCGACAGCCCAAGCTGCGCCCACAGCCGAGCAGTTCACCAACGCTTTCTGGCACGCCTGCAGAGGCGGACAGCTTGCCGTTGCCCAGTACCTGCTCACACGCGGCGCCGATCTGAACTGGGTCGGCCATGACCGACAGACACCGCTGGATGTGGCTCGCAAGAGCGGCGATGCGGCGCTGGTGGCGTGGCTGACCAGCCTGGATGCGCGCTCGGCTGGTCGCTGACAGCGCGCACCTTGCGCAATCACCGGATGTGGATGCCATGAAATACCTTCCGCTGACCCGCCTGCTGCTGTCGCTGGTGCTGTCGACACCGATGTCGGCTGCGGCAGCGGAAAGCCGGGAGCCGTCCGCACCGGCAGCGATCATCGGCATCGACCATATTCCCGTGGCCGTTACCGATCTGGACTCCGCTGCCACTCGCTACCGGCAGCTGGGATTCTCGCTGAAGCCCGGCCGACATCACGACAACGGGCTGCGCAACAGCCACGTCAAGTTTCCCGATGGCTCGGGCATGGAGCTGATCTCGCCGCCTCTGGAAGCTGCAGACGATCTGGCGCAGCACTATGTGAACCACCTGCGTCAGGGCGAGGGTCCGGCCTATCTCTCTTTTCATGCCCGTGACTGGTCGGCGCTGCAATCGGCGCTGCGCTCGGCCGACATCGGCTTCCGCGATGAAGGCCTGCTGACCCTGGACGATCCCGCACTGGGTTTTCTGTTCTTCGTTCACGACAACCGCTCGGCGAGCGACAAGCCGGAGCACTTCAGTCACGACAATGGTGCCGTCGCCATGACCGGCGTCTGGCTGGCCCTGGACGACAGCGCACGCGACAGAGTGAGGCGACTGCTGATGGCCCTCGGCGCCGCTTCCACGACCGAGACCGTATTCGCTGCCGAAGCGATCGAGGCGGAGGTCTTCCTTGTTCGGAACGGCAGAATCGTCGTACTGCCGCAGAGCCATCAGTTGCAGCTTGGGCGGCCCGTGATCAGAGCAGAGTTTCGGGTGCGCGATCTCAGCCTGATCGCACAAGGATCAGGATCGATGGCGAGGGAATTGCGGGATGCCAAAGGCGGGCGGAACTATGTGGTGCCGCCGCAGGACGCGCATGGGATCTGGCTGGAATTCCACCAGGCACCCTAGGCACCTTCATCCGCCTCCCTTTCGTTGGCGGCTCTTGTTTCCCCATATCGTTGGTGGGCTGACCGGCCCTTGAAGCAATCCGATCCCGCCGCCGGCAAGGCGACGGGACCGGTTTGTGCGCTGGTGGGTTCAGCTGTCGGAGTGATGATCGATCTTGAAATCGAAATGCTGCACCGCTTCCTTGCCGTACCAGCGACCCTCGACCAGCACCAGTTCCACCTCCTTGGAGATCGGGGCGTCGAAGACGGTGATGGTGGTACGCACGCGGGCGGTATCGCCCTCGATCGCAAGCACCTCAACCGCCAGGGTATCGGCAATGGCGTCCAGATCCAGTCCGTAAATGCGTACCGCCTGCTTGGCCGAGGCCAGTACCGAACCCGCCTGCGCCAGCGCCTCCTCCAGCGAGAGCATGCGCAGCTCGTCGATGCTGTCGAGGCCGGTGCCACGGATCGCATCAGTGACCAGTGTCAGCGCCTGGCGCATCGACAGCGAACTCAGGAAATCGGTCGAGGTCAGCCAGCGCTGCAGGCCCGGCATGGCCTGTCGCAAAGCCGCGCGCTGTTCCTCGGTGAGTTCGGCATCGGGCGAAGTCAGCGCCATCTGCAAGGCGCCCAGACCCATCATGATGGCGCCTGGCGCCTGCGGACGGGCCTCGACCAGCTTGGGCTCGATCTCCTGCATCAGCCGTTCGACGGCATCGGGCGCCGTGAACTTGGCGATGGCCTCCTCGAACTCGGCACGATCCTCATCGGTGATCGGCTGCGAGCGTCCTTCTTCATAGCCCTGACGCAACAGCTGCAACTGGGACGGCGGCACCATCGTGCGCAGCAAACCCATCAGGTCGTTGTTGCGGAGCAGATCGGCAGCGGCGCGAATCTGCGCGGCCGGATCGGGAATGGAAGTCGATGCGGAAATTGCCCGGACTTGAGCCTGCTCCTGCGCCAGCAGGGGCTGGGCGGCGCCAAACAGACTGGCAAGCATCAGGGACATCGACAGCAGATTGCGTTTCATGGCCGTACTCCTCGGGTGGGACCTTAGTGTGCTAGTGAACTACATCACCAGACAGTGTCGGAAGTCAGGGGTACATCGAAGCCGGTGCGTGGATGCCCAAGGGTCATTGCAAGCCGCGTTTATCGGCCCGACACTGCGCACGGGCCATGAACTCGCCATCGTAGGTCACGTTGTCCGCGTCAGCGGACTACGTGACGTACAACGGCAAATCAACAGATTGCGATATGCGTTCATGGAGAGCACAGCAGCGCTTGCGCCGGCTCACATCTCTGCTTGTCGTGCCCTCTGGCCCTGAAGGTGCCTCAACCCAACTCGGCCTCGGGCCAGCCCAGTTCCTGATCGGCCGGCAACTCTTCGCTGAGCACGCTGTTCAATTCCTGCTTGCTGCCGGTGTACTCATCGAAGCAGGCCTGATGCGCCGCGAGCGACATATCGTCATCGCGGCGGTAATAGCTGCTGACCCACGACAACAGAAAGGGCAGACGCTCGTCCTGCTCGGCCTTGCTCGGATACTTGTGCGGCTCCCAGGGGCGTTCGCGGCAGTTCGCGAGACAGCGTGCCTCACCCGGGTTCAGGAAAACCAGACGCGGCTGAAATTCAAGGGACACCCGGATCAGACTGGCGTAGCAGCCTTCGATCACCCAGCGCCGATGCGCGGCGCAGAAGCGCCTGACATCGTCAGCGGCGGCATGCGGCGAGCGCGGCACGGCGATCTGATGGGGCTCCCAGGCCACGCTGTCCAGATCCAGGCTCTGCAGCTGCATGCGCTGCACCAGACGTTTGGCCAGCGTGGACTTGCCCGAGCCGGAGTTTCCGAGGATGGCGATGCGCATGGCGGAGTACCGACAGCAGCGGAACAGAGGGCGAAGATGAAAGCACAAGCGGGCACTTCCTGCCGAGCAAGCTCGGCACTACCAAAGCCTCGTACACCCATGCCCTGGTAGAGCGGAGCTTGCTCCGCTGCTTCTGCCGGGCTTGTGCTTCGGCCCTTCCCGCCAGCCAGAAGAGCCGTACTTCCTGCCGAGCAAGCTCGGCACTACAGAAGCCTTGTACGCCGATGCTCTGGTAGAGCGGGGCTTGCTCCGCTGCTTCTGCCGGGCTTGTGCTCCTGCTGCTGGCGGCGTCGGTGCACGCCCTCAATTCAGGGTAACGACCACCTTGCCGCGGGCGCGACCGGTTTCCAGATAGCGCAAGGCCTCGGCCACCTCGATCAAGGGAAAACTGCGGTCGATGACCGGCGTGAGTTGGCCGTTCTGCATCAGATCGGCCAGCGCTTGCAGATCTACCGGCTTCAACTCGGCCAGCATGAAACCCATCTCGTGGCTGGAGAACGGCGCTCGCATCTGGGCCCAGAGGGCGCCGGACAGCGGACCGATCCAGCGGTTGCTGCTGGGCCCACCGACGATCACCACGGATCCCCGCTCGGTCAGCACCCGCTCCAGCCTGGACAGGGAGTGGTTGCCGACCATGTCGATGATGAGATCGTAGCGTTGCTGGCCTTCGGTGAAATCGGTCTGGGTGTAATCGATCACCTGATCGGCACCCAGCGATCGGACCAGTTCGGCATTGCGGCCGCTGCAGACGCCGGTGACCTGCGCGCCCATGGACTTGGCAATCTGCACGGCGAAGGTGCCGACGCCGCCCGAAGCCCCGTTGATCAGCACCCGCTGCCCTGCCTGCAGCCCGCCACGATCACGCAGAGCTTGCAGCGCGGTGACACCGGCGATGGCCACCGAGCCGGCCTGTTCGAAGCTGATGTTGGCAGGCTTGTGCAGCAGATTGCGGGACTCGGACAGGACCACGTATTCAGCCAGCGCTCCGCTGCGGCCACCGAAGACTTCGTCGCCCGGTTTGAAGCGCTTGACCATCGGGCCCACAGCCTCCACCACGCCGGCAAAATCTACGCCCAACCGGCCGTCCTCTGGCGCACCGAACCCGGTCGACAGCCGCATGACCAAGGGCTCGCCGCGCAGGTAGTGCCAGTCCAGCGGATTGACCGCCGCAGCGCGCACCCGCACCAGCACCTGATCCTCGATGGGAGTCGGTTTCTCAACCGACTCCAGCCTGACCACATCCGGCGGGCCATAGCAGCGATGCGCAGCCGCCTGCATGGTCTCCGTACCGACCGGGAGCGCCGGAGCTTCGGCACAGGGCGAGTCATGGCTCAACACCAGCCCGAAGACGATGGTCGCCACCGCCAGCGTGGCCGCGAGCCCACCTAGAACCTTGTAGCGCAGTTTCATTGTTGGCCGCCCTGCATCCGTCACCGGATTCGATCATGTGCCCGGCTGCCGATTCGGGCCACCCCCAAAGGTAGGTGTCAAGTTGCCGGGCGTTCAGGCCAGGCACGGTTGCCGCGGATCGCCACCGGAGCGCCTGAACCGTGCCACAACCCTCATCTACCGTACAGCCCAACTGAAAGTCCAACCCCAGGAGAGGCCATGCACACCCCCGACTCACGCCGTCGCCGCACCTTGCAATGGCTGGCCTGCACCAGCCTGTGGCCGCTTGCAGGGATGCAGGCTGCGAACTCGAAAGCGCTGTATGGTGCATCTACGCTGTCCGAACTCGAGCGCCGATCCGGCGGCCGCCTCGGCGTCTGCGTGATCGACAGCGGCAGCGGTCGCAGCCTGGCATGGCGCGGCGACGAGCGCTTCGGCATGTGTTCGACCTTCAAGCTGCTGCTGGCTGCCATCGTGCTGCGCGAGGCCGATGCCGGCCGGCTGTCGCTGGACACGGTGTTGCCCTACACCCAGGCCGACATGGTGCCGTACGCGCCAGTGACCGAACAGCATCTGGCGGCTGGCGGCATGTCCATCGGGGCGCTCACCGAGGCGACCCAGACCACCAGCGACAATGTCGCCGCCAATCTGCTGATCCGGCAACTGGGTGGACCCGCACAGATCACCGCCACGCTGCGGGCGATGGGCGACAGCATCACGCGTCTGGACCGCCTCGAACCGGAAATGAATCTGGTACCGGCGGGCGAAGAGCGGGACACCACCAGTCCGTGCGCCATGGCCGATACGGTCGCCGACATCCTCGCCGGTGACTGGCTCTCGGCCTCTTCCCGGTCACAACTTCGGGATTGGCTGATTGCCACACGCACCGGCGCGCGCCGCATCCGCGCCGGACTGCCTGCAGGCTGGACCGCCGGCGACAAAACCGGCACCGGCATCGCGCCGTCGATGGCCAACAAGTACAACGATGTCGCCGTGATCTGGCCGGCCGGACGCAAGCCGGTGGTGGTCGCCGCCTACTTTGAGGCCAGCGCCCACTTCGAAAATATGCGCGATGAGGACGAGGCCGTGCTGGCCGACGTCGGCCGGATAGCGGCTGAATGGATCGAATCATTGCCGGCAAGGTAGCCAGGCGCTCTTCGCTTCACATCCCGGAGAGCGCTTCGCGCACTTCCGGGCTACAGAAGGCAACTTCATGAGGGGGCGACCGATTTCTCCATCCAGCAACAAGCGTCCGGACAAGTCTGGACCTGCGAAAGGATGGCAGAGGCCCAGAACTCACGACGATCGCCGCTTGCCTATACTCGGCCGCATGAAAACTCTTACGCTCACGCTTGCAGCCGTGCTGGCTGCCTCGCCGGCACTTGCGCTTGATGGCAAGTGGACGCCTGCACAAGTGCTCGAGATTGATCCTGGCTGGTTGAGGGATCAAGGTCTGGAGCTGACCCCGAAACAGCTGTGGGATGCGGGGCGCGGAACCGGACTGCTGACGGGTGCGGTCAAGATCGGCGGCTGTTCGGGTGCCTTCGTGTCATCCGATGGACTGATCGTCACCAATCACCATTGCCTGTTTCCGCTGATCCAGGAACACAGCACACCCGAGCGCGATCTGATCAGCGATGGCTTTCTGGCGCGCAAACGGGGCGAGGAACTGGCCGGCAGCACGCTGCGGGTGGAGATTCCGCGGCGCTTCACCGACGTCACCGGCGAAATCCTGCAATCGGTGCCCGCCGCAGCCACGCCCGAGGAGCGCATGGCCGCCATCGAAGCGCGGCAGAAGTCGCTGATCCAGGAGTGCGAGAAGCAGCCCGACACCAAATGCACGATTGCCGTATTCGATGAGGGCGTGAGTTACACGCTGATCGAATCGATGGAACTGCGCGATGTGCGCCTGGTGTATGCGCCTCCGCGCGCCATCGGCGAATATGGCGGCGAGATCGACAACTGGATGTGGCCGCGTCACACCGGCGATTTCTCCATCGCCCGCGCCTATGTCGGCATGGACGACAAGCCGGCCGATCACGCTCCCGGAAACAAGCCGTACCGCCCGGAGTTCATATTTCCGATCTCGCGTGATGGCGTCGTCGCTGGCGATTTCGTGATGCTGCTCGGCTATCCCGGGGTCACCTACCGCTCGCTGCTGGCCGAAGAAATGCGCGAGCGCCGTGAGCGCTTCTTCGTTCGGCGGGAAGAGCTCTTTGGCGAGTGGATCGACATCCTGCAAAAGGCCAGCGCCGGTGATCCAGCCGGTGCGATTGCCGTGGCTGCCAACGTCAAGAGCATTCTCAACCGACACAAGAATGCCCAGGGGCAGATTGCCGGCCTTGATCGCGGCGGCATCGTGCAGAAGCAGCTGGACGCTGACAATGCAGTGGCAGCATGGGTGCGCAAGCATCCGCAGCACGCCGCCGCCCTGGATGCGCGGGCAGGCTTGCGGGCACTGCTGGCCGAACGCGAGCAGCGCTGGGAGCACGACTTTCTGCTGAATCTGATCCCCATGGGCGTGGAGTCAGTCGCCGGCGGCATTCCGCCATTGCCCAAGACGCTGTATTTCGGTGCCACGCTGGCGCACAACGCCATCGAACAGACGCTGGACGATGAAGCCCGCGCCGAAGGTTTTGCCAGCAAGGATCAGCAGAAGCTGCGCGAGCGCCTGCGCCGCGAGCAGCAGAACTTCTACGCGCCAGCCGATCAGCAGCTATTGGCAGCACTGGTGCGGCGTGCGCTGGCCTTGCCCAAGGATCAGCGCATCGCCTCGGTCGACCGCCATTTCGGCAAACTGAACCCGTCCGCCATCAACACGCGCATTGCCGAGCTCTACGCCCACACCGCCCTGCTCGATGCCGAGGCCCGCGAACAGATGCTGACGGAGAACATCGACAGCTTGCGCGCCCGCGGCGATGCCCTGCTCGATTTCGCCATCGACTGGAACCAGGATCTGCGCACCTTGCGCGAGCGCGAACACCAGTGGGCCAGCCGCAGCGCCATCCATCGACCGATCTGGCGCCGCGCGGTGCGCGCTCAGGCCGGCCAGCCGATCGCACCCGATGCCAACGGCAGCCTGCGGATCAGCTTTGCCCACATCAAGGGCTATGTGCCGCGCGATGGCATTCGCTACACACCCTTCACGACGCTGTCGGGCGCCCTCGAAAAGCACACGGGCATTGATCCTTTCGATCTGCCGGCCGCCGTTCGCACCGCATCGCGCACGCCCGGCAAGCGCTGGATGCAGGCGAACCTCGAGGATCTGCCGATCAATTTCCTGGCCGACGGCGACACCAGCGGCGGCAATTCCGGCAGCCCGGTGGTCAACGCCATGGGTGAACTGGTAGGCATCAATTTCGATCGGGTCTGGGAAAACGTGGCCGGCGATTTCGGTTTCAACCCGGCGCTTTCGCGCAATGTCAGTGTCGATATCCGCTATCTGCTGTGGCTGCTCGATCGCGTTGAACACGCCGATGAACTGCTGGAGGAACTGGGCGTGGAGCGCGAGCTCTGAAATAGCCCGGCCGAGCAGGCGCGCTTGCTGCTGATCCGACACCAATGGTTCTGGACTACCCGACCCATGAACGATGCCGCCGACGCTCCCAATATCCTCTGCATAGGCTCGGTGCTCTGGGACATCATCGGCCGCACACCAGCCCATATGCGCGCCGGCAATGATGTCCCCGGCCGCATCTCCCGCGTTCCGGGCGGTGTGGCCATGAACATCGCCATGACTCTGGCACGCTTTGGTCTGCGCCCTGCACTGCTGTCGAGCGTCGGCCGCGATCCTGAAGGCGAGGACCTGATCATGACGGCGCAGCGCATGGGCCTGAACTGCGACTTCCTGTATCGATCCGAGGATTTGCCGACGGATCGCTACATGGCGATCGAGGCAGCCAACGGCCTGATTGCCGCCATTGCCGATGCGCATTCGCTGGAAGCCGCCGGCGACAAGATCCTGCGGCCTTTGGCAGACGGCCGCCTGGGAACTGCGAATGCACCGTGGGCCGGCGTGGTCGCGCTGGATGGAAATCTGACCGAGTCGCTGCTGGCGGATATTGCCCGGTCGCCGCTTTTTGCCGGTGCCGACCTGCGGGTGGCACCGGCGAGCCCGGGCAAGGCCGAGCGGCTGCTGCCACTATTGGCGCACCCGCGGGTGACGCTGTATCTGAACCTGGAAGAGGCCGGGCTGCTGTGCCAATGCCGCTATGAGAATTCGGCGGCCGCCGCCGTCGGTTTGTTGGCGCGTGGAGCACGCCGCGTCCTGGTGACCAATGGTGCCCAGACCGCCGCCGATGGCCAGCGTGCGGGCATACTCGAACGCACTCCGCCGACCGTGATGGTCACGCGGGTGACGGGCGCCGGCGACACCTTCATGGCGGCCCACATTCAATCGGAAATACGTCTGGCCGATCCCGCCACGGCGCTGGACCACGCGCTAGAAGCGGCCGCGCGCCACGTCTCTGGAGATATTCCTTCATGATTCCGATGCAGTTCTCTCCTGAAGTCCGAGCTGCAAAAGCGACTGGCAAAGCCATCGTCGCGCTGGAATCGACCATCATCACCCACGGCATGCCCTATCCGCAGAATCGCGACGCGGCGCTGGCTGTGGAGGCAGAAGTGCGCGACGCCGGAGCCGTACCGGCCACCATCGCCGTCATCGACGGCAATATTCGCATTGGTCTGGGCGCCGATGACGTGGATGCCCTGGCGCAGCGACCGGACGCGGCGAAGCTGTCGCGCGCGGATCTGGCCGTTTGCCTGGCACAGCGCGGCGTCGGCGCCACCACCGTCGCTGCCACCATGATCTGTGCCCGCCTGGCCGGCATCGAGGTCTTTGCCACCGGCGGTATCGGCGGGGTGCATCGCGGCGCCGAACACAGTTTCGATATCTCCGCCGACCTGTACGAGCTGGCATCGACGCCGGTGACCGTGGTCGCGGCCGGCGCCAAGGCCATACTCGATCTGCCGAAAACGCTGGAAGTGCTAGAAACGCTGGGCGTACCGGTCATCGCCTATGGTCAGGACGACTTCCCGGCCTTTTGGTCGCGCAGTTCCGGATTGCTCGCTCCGATGCGCCTGGACAGTCCTGCCGAGATCGCGCGCGCCCATCGGCTGCGCACGCAGCTCGGCATCCCTGGCGGCCAGTTGGTGGCCAACCCGATTCCGTCTGAATTCGAGATCAGTCCGGCCGATATCAATCCCTTCATTGCCGCGGCACTGGCGGAAGCGAAATCCCAGGGCATCGCGCACAAGGCGGTCACTCCGTTTCTGCTCGGACGCATCCTTGAGCTGACCGCAGGCCGCTCACTGACCGCCAACATCGCTTTGGTGCGCAACAATGCGCGACTCGCCGCAGCGATAGCCACGGAACTGTCGCGCCTTCACTGACGGCGAAATCGATTCAATCGGGGTCGACGGTGCGCTGCTGCCATGGCTGTCGGCTCTATGCTGCAGCCCACGTGACTGATTTCCGGAAGCAATGACCCACTCCAGTACGCCTCATCAAGCTTCCGCGATCCCCCTGCTGTCGCTGGGCCAGGGGCTGCTGCTCACCGGCAATGCCATGCTGATCAGCGTCAATGGCCTGACCGGGCTGCTGCTGGCGCCGGATGTGCGCATCGCCACGCTGCCGGTGACCTGCTTCGTGCTGGGCGGGGCCTTGTCGACGCTGCCGATGTCGCTGTTGATGCAGCGGCGCGGGCGCGCTTTCGGCTTTGCGCTGGGTTGTCTGGCGGCCGTGATCGGAGCCATGTTGACGGCGCTGGCAGTATCCAGAGGATCGTTCTGGTTGCTGTGCCTGGGCACCTTCATCATCGGTTTCTACAATGCCGCGGGACAGTATCTGCGCTTTGCCGCGGTCGATCTGTCGGCGCCGGGCAAACAGGCGCGGGCGATCAGTCTGGTGCTGGCCGGCGGCCTGTTCGGTGCCTTCCTTGGCCCGGCCCTGAGCCGAGCCACCATCGATCTGGCCAGCCATCGCTATCTGGCCACTTATCTCAGCATGATCGGTCTGGTGCTGCTGTTTCTGCTGGTGACCCGCTTCGTGCGCTTTCCGGCGCTGCCGACGCGCCCCGCGGTGCGTCAGAGCGGGGAGCTGAAATCGCTGCTGAGTCGCCCCGGCTTCTGGCTGGCCGTAGCCAGTTCCGCCGGGGCCTGGGCAACGATGAATCTGCTGATGACCGCCAGTCCGCTGGCCATGCAGGCCTGCGCTTATCCCTTCAGCGATGCCTCGTGGGCGCTGCAGTGGCATATGGTCGGCATGTATACGCCGATGCTGTTCAGTGGTTGGCTGATCGAACGCCTGGGCTCGCGCATGGCCATCGGCATCGGCATCGTCTGCATCTCGGCCTGCGCCGGCGTGGCCCTGATCGGCACCAGCGTGGCCCATTTCGTGGTGGCGCTGGGCCTGCTCGGCGTCGGCTGGGCGCTGATGTTCACCGGCGGCAATGCGCTGCTCACGCTGCAGTATTCAGCCGAGCAGAAGGGTCTGGCCCAGGGCATCCACGACACCCTGATGTTTTCGGCCATGGTGCTGTCTTCGCTGCTCGCCGGCCGCGCCGCCACACTGGAAGGCTGGCACGGGCTGCAATGGGCTGCACTCGGGCTCATGACTGCTCTGATGGTGCTTCTGCTGGCAATTGGTCCACGATCGGGATCGGCTCTCCGAACAGGGCAAAGCCCAGACTGACCATCACCGCCGCCAGGAACAGGATGACGATGGCCTTGCCTATCGCGCGCCGACCCTGTTCCAGGCCGCGCGAACGGATCAGGTAATAGGGCACGGCGATACCGGCAAACAGGATGATCGCCACGTTCATCCAGGGCGTGCGCTGAAACCCGCGCTCCTCGGCATCAAGGCGGTAGCCCAGATACACCAGCAACACCGAGATCCAGCCGAGCACGATGGCCTCGGTAGATGGCTCGGGCACCAGCGTCAGGGGCCAGATGCCCGACAGGAAGCTCACGCCAAGAAATGCCCAGACCACGCGCATTTTCATCTGGCGAAGATAGGCGCTGCGGGCAGACGCCGCCGGATCCACGCTGCCTTCCGCTGGCGACCCGGCCCGCTGCACGGAGCTGCCCGCCGTGTCTATCTGGCGCTCGTCCATGACCCGCAAGATGTCCTCCGGCGCCACGCCATACAGATCCAGCAATTCCTCGAAATAGCCGCGCTGCTGCAGTTCCCGATTGCTGGGACTGGCAAGGCAGATCAGCATGCGCGCCAGAATCATGCGCTGGTCGCTCGAGTGGGCCTGGCCACCGTTGGCATCCACCCAGGCCCACAACCGATCGGCGACCGCGTCCAGATCCGTGGCTGCCCGATCGCGCCACCAGGCCTGGATCTGGGGCAAGGTCTGCTCGGCGACAGGCAGCGATGGCCACTCCAGGGTCTGCACCCAGTGCAGCATGTAGTCGGCATAGGCCTGGTCGGCAGTGGCGGTGGTCATCGACAGATATTCCTGGGTGCAGGTAGAGGCATGGCCGAACAGGATACGACCCTGGAAGTGCAGGAGACCTGAGCAAGTCCCGGAAATCTGCACCGCGAGCCAGCGCTCGGTGTGCCCGCGAACTGAAGCCTCGCCGGGTCCCGGCTAAACTTCTGGTCTGTCCGCTTCCGACTGCGAGGGCTCATCCCATGTACGGGTTCACGACCACACTCAGCGGCGTTTCCTTCGATCAGGCGCTGGCCCGGACCATCGACGCACTCAAGACCGAAGGCTTTGGCGTGCTCAGCGACATCGATGTGCAGGCGGCAATGAAAGCCAAACTGGGCGCCGAGATGCCGCCCTATCGCATCCTCGGCGCCTGCAATCCGCCGCTGGCCCACCAGGCGCTGCAGGCCGTACCCGACATCGGCCTGCTGCTGCCCTGCAATGTCATCGTGCGTGAGGTGAAGCCCAATGAGATTGTGGTCGGATTTCTCGATCCGCAGGTCATGGTCGGCCTGGTGGGAGATCCTGCCGTCAAGGCTGTCGCCGATGCCGCCGAACAATCTCTGCGACGGGTTTGCAGCAGCCTGGGTACGGACCGCGTTCCGACCTGAGCCCGGCACTGGCAGCTGCCGCGGATCAGATTGACCCGACTCATGCCGGCAAGCCGTCGCCGGGATGAAAGGGTTTGATCACCTCATGCACGAACTGGATCTTGCGCAGCGCCAGATAGGGCAAGGCGAAGGGATAGGCATCCTCATGGCCGAGGCTGCGGTTGAGGCTGTTCGCCACCAGGGTCAGCGGCGTCCATTCGCGCACCATGGCGACGAACTCGGTCGACAGCGGCACCTGATCGGGCAACTGGTCTTGGATGCGCACATCCTCGACGGTGCCGATGCTGATCTGCCAGACACGCGCGGTGTTCAGCAGATCGACCATGTGCAGATAGTGCGCCCAGGTTTCGGCCCAGTCCTCCCAGGGATGCATCGTGGCGTAGCCGCTGACGTAGGCGTTTTCCCAGCCAAGGCCAGGCCCGCGCTCGTGGTAGCGACGGAGCGCCTCGCCATAATCAGCGCGCTCATCTCCGAACAAGGCCCGAAATGGCTCGATCAACAGCGAATTGCGGATCAGCAGATCCCAGTAGTAGTGCCCTGATTCATGCCGGAAGTGACCGAGCAGCGTGCGATAGGGCTCCATCAGCGCGAGCCGGCTGCGTGCCCGCTCGACCGGATCGGACTCGATGGCATTGAGGGTGATTTCGCCGGCCGCGTGTCCGGTGAGCACCGGCCTGGAAGCGTCGACCTGACGCAGGAAGTGGAAGCGCAAACCGCGCTCGGGGTCGGTGCTGCGCGGCAACACCGGCAGATGCAGATCCAGCACCGTTGCCAGCCAGTTGCGTTTGGCCGATTCCAGATCGCGCCAGGACTGCCGGTTCTCGGGCGATTGCTGGTCGGGGATGGTGGCGGTGAGCCGGCACGACAGGCACTGGGCTTCCGGGTCATCGCTGCGGATCAGCCAGGTACAGGCGCAGGCGCTTTGCGCATTGCGGCAGCGCCGCCACGACATCGATGAGTCCGCGCAACGCCGCAGCGAGCCGTCATCCCGGGCAAAGAAGGCCCCCATGCTGCGTTCCTCGGGCATGTAACCCAGCTGGGCCCGACAGTTCACGCATTCGACACTGGTGAAATAGACCAGTGCCCGACAATTCTCACAGCGAAAAACGCGCACTGTAACTCTCGATTCCGGAGGCCTTGCGGCGGTGGCTGCCGCCGAGAGGGCGGCGCGAAAGGACGATGGTACAGGCAGACGTCCTGGCCATGCTGAGGGGGCCTTGATCACCCGTAGGAGCGCCCTTGCGGCGCGACCACGGCCGCGGACGTGCGGTCAGCCGGTCGCGCCGCAAGGGCGCTCCTGCAGGCCAACTGTTGGTTCATGGCCCGTGCGCAGTGCCGGGCCGATATGGGTGGCTCGTGAGGACGGTCGCTCCTGCAAACAGCCCGACGTGAGCCGCGCAAGCCATCCCAAGAGCGTCCAGACAAGTCTGGACCTACAGAAGCCCTCAAGCTTGCAGCCTTTCTCCGTACCCCTGCCCCGTGCCCCGTTTCACCTGCCCCGGTTCCCGCAACGCTTCCACTTGACGACTCGTCAAGCGCTGACCCAGCCGAACTTGACGCTCTGGCCCTGCGACGATCGGCGCCCGTGGCCAAGACTGCACTCCAGCCGATGCGCAGCCATGAGCGCGTCGACATCACCCACTGGAGGACACATCCGATGAGCACACAACACTGGCTGGACCCGCAGGACAAGAAGATGCAGCTGATCGTGGTCAGCGACGAGGCGCTGTACGCCGAAAGTCTGGACCCGGCCGAAGCCGATCGGCAACTGGATGAACTCATGGCCGGGAAGTCGCCGGCAACCCTGTTCGGCAAGGACGCGCAGCACATCCCTTTTCGCACCCTGCGCCAGGTCAAGCGCAACGAGCGCGATGACGATATCGACTTCTCCGTGAGCGAGGGCAAGGAGACCAGGGAACATAGCCTGTCGGTCGAGAGCCCGAGCATTCGCGAAGACGTGTTCAGTGCGCTCGAAGGTCGGTTGGCGGGGCGATTCCAGCGTTATGAGGACAGCTACTCACCGCTGCGGGCCGCCTTTGGGCCGCTGCTGACCCTGACCATTCTGGGTCTGGGCACCTGGGGCCTGCGCGCCGCTGCGATCGCCATCCAGGCGGCCGATGACATCGAAGTCAGCGGTCGCAAAAAGGGCCTGAAACAGCTCTTCGTCTGGCTGATGGAAACGCTCGGCCCCACCGGCGTCACCCTCATCGGCGGCGCCCTGTGCGCGTTGACGGCCTGGTATCTGGTGGTGCAGGTGCGCCAACCGCCGCGCCTGCATATCCTGCAGATCGGTCGCTACCGCCCCGCCAGCCCGATCATGACGGTACTCAAGTACGGCGTTCTGGCAACCGTGTGGCTGCTGATTGCCAAGACCGCCTTGGTCTGAGCGGGGCCGCGTGGCAGGCTCCGCTCTACCAAAGCGTCGGCGTACGAGGCTGTGGTAGTGCCGAGCTTGCTCGGCAGGATGTGCGGCCCTTCCGCCGCACGCCTGGTGCAAAGCCAAAGCCCAGCCACAGCAGCGGAGCAAGCTCCGCTCTACCAAAGCGTCGGCGTACGAGGCTGTGGTAGTGCCGAGCTTGCTCGGCAGGATGTGCGGCTCTGTCGCTGTGCGGACGGAGCGGAGCCAAAGCCCAGCCACAGCAGCGGAGCAAGCTCCGCTCTACCAAAGCGTCGGCGTACGAGGCTGTTGTAGTGCCGAGCTTGCTCGGCAGGATGTGCGACTCTTCCCCGCTCGCCTGGTGCAAAGCCAAAGCCCAGCCACAGCAGCGGAGCAAGCTCCGCTGTACCGGAGCATCGGCGAGGCTGCGCGACATCTGGTCAAATACCAACAGCCTCGGCTGCACCCCCTAACCCGCCAGACGCTCAGACTTGCCCATGTCCATCAGCCCCTTTCCCGACCTGCTCGCTCGCCACATGCGCCGCATCCGCGCCAGTGCCGCGGATGTGGCCAGCGAGATAGGCATCAGCCGCGAGGCGGTCAACAACTGGCGCAACGGGCTGTCGATGCCCAATCGCAAGCATCGTGACCGGGTGCTGGCCTGTGCCGGATATCTGCGTCTGACTGAAGCCGAAGCCAATGAACTGCTGCTCGCGGCCGGATTCGAGGCCGAGTTTCCGGGCGAGACCGATGCCCGCCCGCAGCCCTATGCGGCGACCATCAGCCATCTCTTCGATCGTCTCGCCAGTCTGGCGCCCTACCCCATCGTCATGCTGCTGTCGCAGGCACATTGGGGTCAGCCGCCATGCCGGACGGCAATCGAGGCCGAGGCCCAGCGTCGCTATGGCCGCGAGGCCTGTGTGCACATCCAGCCGCCCTACAGCGTCAGCGTCGACAGCGCCGACTACTTTGCCGCCGTCGGACGTCAGTGCGGCATGGATGGGATCGACTCGGATTTCGCCTTCGAGGCCGCGCTGGAACGGCGGCTGGCGCAAGGCGATCGCATCTTCTGTCTGGTCAGCCGCTTCGAGCAGGGCATTCCGGCACAACGTGAAGCGCTGGCCGGAATCCTGCGCAGCCTGAGCGAGATGCACAGCGGTAGTCTGCATCTGCTGCTCTGCGGTGGCGCGGCCCTGGCGGACCTCAAGTATCAGGGCGGCGATCTGTCCCTGCTGAACATCGCCAGCGTCGAAAGCTGGCCGGAGATGGGTGTAGTCGAACTCGGCGACCTGGCGCGCCATCGGCGCCAGCTCATCCTGGATGCCGATCAGGCGAAACGCCTGCTACTGCTCTGCGGTGGCCACCCGGTGCTGGCCGAGGCCGCGATCGATCATCTGGCCGACCACGGCGGGCGTTTCGATGTCGGTATGGAAGATGCCCTGGCCGCCGATCCCCGCATCTGGCAGGCCCTGCTGCCGCTGCTGAACCAGGGCGAGACCAGCACTCGCGTCCTCGGCTGGCTGGCGCAGCCGCGCCTTGCCCGGGCCCGCCCCTACTTGATAGACGAGGCCCTGCGACAACTGTACTGGGCGAATCTGATCGCTCCACGAAAGGACGACTCCGGCCTCTGGCTGGAATGGCGCTGCGAGGCGATCCGTCGTGCCGGCCTGATGATTGCCGAGCAATGCGCCAGTCACTGACCCGCGACATCGGCCAGATTCGATGGGTGCGCCTGCTGCTGATCGCGGCGACCACCTGGTTCATCGCCAGCGCCCTGATTGCGCCGGGCATGAATCCGCTGACGCGTGGCTGGATCGATGCCGACATGGAAGTACGCACGCAGCTGGGGCTGGGCTGGGGCGAGATGAGCCTGACCCGCGCCCTGGCCCAGGAATACTGGCACCAGCAACAGCGCTGGCCAGCCAGTCTCGAGGACCTGGATCTTCCGGCGTCACGCAGCGGCTTCGAGATCGATCTGCCCGAGCCCTTTGTGGTGCGCGCCACGGGATCGGATCTGCTGCCACTTGATTCGGGGCTGCGTGGCACGCGGGTCGAAGTGCGCTATTTCCCGGAGCGCCAATTGTGGGTGTGCAGCCCGGCACAGCCACCGATGCCCCGGCGCTGGCTGCCCGCCGATTGCCAGCCGGCGGGCACCTGGGGTTTGCTGGAATGGCTGGTGGCCATCCTCAGTGGCGCGCTGGTGCTGCTGGCGACGGGAACGGCCATCCTGCTGCTCCAGCATCCCTTGCTGGCACCCTTGCAGAAACATCCGCAGCGCCTGCTGCGTGTGCGCATCGACGAACTGCCGCGCATCGATCAGGCCATGCGCTGGCTGCGCCGCCGCGGCACGGTGTTGTCCTCGGCCCGGGTCGATCAGGCCGACTGGCAGGACGCGCTGAACTACGCCCAGGGCGGCGCCGCGCTGCGGGCGCATACGCTGGCGCTGCGCATTGCTGCCCAATCGGCGCCCAGCGGCGGCTGGTCCCTTCCCGGCGAGGTCTACAGCTGGCGCCTGCCGCCGGATCTGCCGGTGGGACTGGATCGCTGTCTGGCCTGGTTTCCCGATACCGGCAGCAGCGGCAAGGATCTGGTGCGCCATCTGCGGGCGCTGCAGGCCGGCCATGATGTACTGCTGATCTTCTGTCGCGACGCCGACAGCGAGGCCCCGCTGATGCGCCATGCCGCCGACCGCAGCAATCTCTGCGTGGCCCTGGATCGCAGTGCGCAGACCCAATGGCTGCTGGGCAATCAGGCGGTGGACGTGATGCTGACGGCGATGGCGGCACAGCTCAAGGTCACCCGGATTTCTCCCTACCAGACCCGCGGCGGCGTGTCCCGGCCCTCGGCCTTCTTCGGTCGCGAGCAGCTGCTGGCGCGCGTGGTCGGCCGCGAACCGGCCAACTATCTGGTGGTGGGTGGACGGCAGCTTGGCAAGACCAGTCTGCTGAAGGCGATCGAGCGCCGCTTCGACAGCCACCCGCGCGTGCGCTGCCATTACCTGTCCCTGCGCGACGAGCGACTGTCGCCGCGTCTGGCCAGTGAATTCGGCCTGCCGGCGAGTAGCTCCATCGAGCAGATCGTCGCTCACCTGCGCCAGCAGACCGACGATCAGCGCTGGCTGATCCTGATCGATGAGGCCGATCTGTTCGTGCGTGCCGATGCCCGCGCCGGCTATCCGCAGCTGTCCACGCTGCGTGCGCTCAGTGACGAGGGCAGCTGCCATTTCATGCTGGCCGGCTTCTGGGATCTGTTCGATGCGGCCACGCTCGACTACCAGTCGCCGCTGCGCAATTTCGGCGAAGTCATCAGCATCGGCGAACTGGAGCTGGAAGCCTGTCACGAGCTGGCCACCGTACCACTGAGTCGCTTGCAGCTGCGCTTCGAGCACGATCTGGCCGTGCGCGACCTGGTCGACGCCAGCGGCCAGCGCGCCAATCTGGTGGCCATCCTGTGCCAGGAATGCCTGGAATTGATGGCACCGGGCGAACGCCAGATCACCCAGGCCCATGTCGAGCAGGCCAAACAATCGCAGGCGGTGCTGGATGCGCTGACCGGCTGGGCCCGATTGTCCCAGGATGAGCGCGCCTGCCGCATCGACCGGATCATCGTTTACCGCGTCGCCCAGATCGGCACGGTACGCGTGCGCGAACTGGTGGAATGGCTGCAGGCGCAGGGCGCCGGCATCGACATCGAGGACCTGCGGCGTTCCCTCGCCCGCCTGCAACTGGCCTTCGTACTGCGCCGCAATCAGGAACACTACCGTTTCGCGGTCCCGCTTTTCGAGCGCCAGTTCGACAGCGACGAGCTGGGGCTGTTCATCGAGCAGGAACTGCAGGCCCTGATCAAGCGGCGCAGCGGACAGGCAGGCGACTGACTAGCACGAGGGCACGAGGGCACGAAAAGGCGGGCTTGCTCGCACAGCGAACAAGGGTCTAGGTGCAGGGCCTTGCGGCGTCATTGCGAGGAGCGCAGTGACGAAGCAATCCAGGAACTTGCGCAGAGCATCTGGATTGCTTCGCTGCGCTCGCAATGACGCCGTGATGGGGTAATTCTGTAAACCCTGCCCCCTGCCCCTTCTTTGTCGGCTCTATAAATCAATGCGTTACCGTATGTTGGGTGAAAGCGGGCTCCACCCGAGATGGTTTCGCGCCGGCCATGACTTCCCCCCCATCACGCAGCCCGGCGAGCCCCGCTATGCTGCGCGCATGGATACCGATAGCGCCAAGCACAGCAACACCATCGTCCGCGACGTCCTCATCCTGCAGTGCAAGCTGCTGGTCGAAGCCCTGCGCGACGTGGTCCTGAGCCCTATTGCACTGGGCGCGGCCATGCTCGACCTGGCGATGTCCAAGCAGCAGCCACCGCGCTATTTCCGTCAGGTGCTGAACTGGGGCAAGCGCAGTGACGAATGGATTGATCCATGGTCGGCGGCAGAAAAGGCCGGGGGCAAGGGCCAGGATGGGCTGAACGCCTTGTTGGCACAGGTGGAAGTGGCCGTGAGTGACCCCGCCCAGGGCGCCCGCCGGGCCCGCGTGCTGAAGCGCTGGGCCGAGCGCCAGCTCACTCGCGCCCGTCGCCGCATCGAGCACAGCCAGACGCAAGGCCCGCCGCCACCGGGCTAGGGAAGGTTCGAACGAGTCGTCATTCCCGCGAACAGCTTCGCCCCGCGGAGGCGTGGGGCGGGAATCCACGCCACGCAAGTGCCTGAAAAACTGGATTCCCGCGTTCGCGGGAATGACGGTTTCCGACTTGTTCAGAGTATCCCTGTCGCGGCCCAGTCCTGCGCATGAGCGTTGCCGGAAGAGAGCAACAGCATCGAGGCCAGGATCAGCCCCGACCTGAGGTGCGCCCGCCGCGGCGTCAGCATGCTCTCAAGCGCCACTCGCGGGCATCAGGACCACGGCGAACTGCTCCTGGTTGTCGGTCCAGATCTGCTGCAGCTGCAGGCCGGCCAGCCTGGCCATGCGCTGCATGTCGCTGCGGTCATATTTGCAGCTGACCTCGACCCGCACCGGTTCGTCGGCGCCAAAATCAAAGGTGCGACCGGCGATCCGCACGCGCTGGGCGCGGCGGCTGACGATATCGGTCTCGATGCGACCGACGATCGATTGATATCTGGCACGATGGAAGAACTGATCGATCTGAAAATTCGCGTCCAGTTCCCGGTTCATGCGTGCCAGCAGGTTCAGCGTGAACGCCGAGGTGATGCCGGCTGCATCATTGTAGGCAGCGTGGATCAGCGCCGGGTCCTTCTTCAGATCGAGTCCCAGCAGCACCGCACCATCGGCGCCAGCAGCGCGGCGCATCTGCTGCAGCAGCACGACGGCCTCGGCCTCGGGGAAATTGCCCAGCGTGGAGCCGGCCAGATAGAGCACGGTACGCCGCGGCGCTCGCTGCGTCGCGGGCAGTTTCAAGGGTGCGGTGAAATCGGCTTGCAGCGGCAAAATCTGCAACGTGGGAAAATCGCGCTGCAGCTGGGCGCAACTGCCCGCCAGCGCACTGGCCGAGATTTCCACCGGGATGTAACCGACCGGTCGTTCCAGCGCCTGGAGCAACAGGCGCGTCTTGAGGCCCGAGCCATTGCCGAATTCCACCAGCCGGACCTCGGGTCCCAGCGCCTGGGCCATCTCGGCCACGCGCTCGCGCATGAGCGCGAGCTCGGTCCGCGTCAGGTAGTACTCCGGGGTTTCGCAGATCTGTTCGAACAGCTCCGAACCGCGGGCATCGTACAGATACTTGGACGGCAAGGTCTTCGGCCGGCCCGACAGGCCTGACCAGACATCGGCGACAAATCCGGATTCCGGCGAGACATCAGCAACTCGCTGGGCGGTGATGCTCGACATGGTCAGCGATCCTGGGCCAGGCGCAAGCCGCTGAACTGCCAGCGGTCCCGCGGATAGAAGAAATTGCGATAACTGGCGCGCACATGGCGTGATGGCGTGGCGCAGGAACCACCGCGCAGCACCCATTGCCCGCACATGAACTTGCCGTTGTATTCGCCGAGCGCGCCCGGCAGCGGCTTGAAGCCGGGGTAACTGACATAGGGACTGGCGGTCCATTCCCAGACATCCCCGAACAGCTGCAGCAACTCACCTTGATCCGCTGCGGCCTGCGGATGCAGCAGGCCAGCATCGGCGTAGTGGCCAAGCGCCGGATCATGGGCTGCGGCAGCGTGCTCCCATTCGGCCTCGGTGGGCAGGCGCGCGCCGGCCCAGCGGGCATAGGCATCGGCCTCGAAATAACTGATATGGCACACCGGCGCGCCCGGATCGATCTCGCGCACGCCGCCCAGCGTGAACTCGGTTTCGGCGGCCACATCCCAGTACATCGGACCGGTCCAGCCTTCGGCCTTGACCGTGGCCCAGCCCTCGCTCAGCCACAGCTGCGGCCTGCGATACCCGCCGTCGGCGATGAAGGCCTGATACTCGGCATTGCTGACCGGCCTTCGGGCCAGCGCGTGCGGCTGCAGCAAGGCGCGGTGGCGCGGCGTTTCGCAATCGAACACGAATGCGCTGCCGGGATCGGCGCCGATCTCGACGATGCCGTCACCGCCATCGACAAAACGCTGCGCGGGCGCCGCCCGACGCGGCTGCGGCAGATCAGCGCGGTACGCGGGCAGCAGCGGATTGCACCAGAACAGATGCTTGATGTCGGTGAGCATCAGCTCCTGATGCTGCTGTTCGTGATGCAATCCGAGCACGATGCGCGCGCTCAGATCGGCATCCGGTCCGCGCTCGATCAATCGCGCCATGGCTTCGTCTACAGCCGCCCGGTAGGCGAGTACATGATCCAGTCCAGGCCGGGTCAGCAAACCGCGCTGGCCGCGCGTGTGCATCGGCCCCACCGACTGGTAGTAGGAATTGAACAGGAAGCGCCAACGCTCGTCGAAAAAACGGTAGCCGGGCTGCTGCTGCAGCACGAATTCCTCGAAGAACCAGGTGGTGTGCGCCAGATGCCACTTGCTCGGACTGGCGTCCGGCATCGACTGCACTATCGTATCTTCAGGCGACAGCGGCGCGACCCGCGCAAGACTGGCCTGTCGCGTACGCGTGTATTCCGCAAGCAGTGAGGGCGCAAGCGGCGCGCTGGCAGGCACTGAATTCATGAATTGACCCTAGCAGAGTTGAACGACAGTAAAAACCGTGGACGAGCGCAACGCAGACCGGGATATGGCCAAGGCGCTGTCAGCATTCGAGCTGCCGCCCGATCTGCTGTATTTGAACAGCGCCGGCCAAACACCGCGGCTGCGCGCTGGGCTGGCGGCTGGAGCGGAGTCGCTGCAGCTATCGGCGCAGCCATGGCGGGTTTCCATGGACGCCTGGCTGGCTCGGCCTGAGCGTGTGCGGACGCTGGTGGCCGAGTTGTTGCGCTGCGATGCCCAGACGCTGGCGCTGGTACCGAGTGTGGCCTACGGCACGGCCGTGTCCGCGCAGCAGTTGCAGCCACAAGCCGGCCAGACGGTGCTGGCGCTGGCCGACGAACACCCCTCTGGATTGCATGTCTGGCAGGCTCAGCCGGCGCAGCTGCGGCTGATCAGACGAAATCCGCCCGAAAGCTGGACCGAAGCGCTGCTCGCCGCGATGGATGATCAGTTCGCGGTCGTGGTGGTGCCGGCCTGCCACTGGCATGACGGCAGTCTGCTCGATCTTGAACGCGTGGCGGCAGCGGCGCGGGCGCGCGGCGCGGCGCTGGTGGTGGATGCCACCCAGGCGCTGGGTGTGATCGATCTGGACCTGCGCACGCTGGATGCCGATTTCGCCGTCGCCGCCGGCCACAAATGGCTGCTCGGGGCGCCGGGACTGGCTTATCTGTACGTGGCCGAGCGTCATCAGGGCGGTCAGCCGCTCGAACACAGTGCCTGGTCCCGTGTTGGCGGATTGGCTGCCGCGATCGTCGAGGATGTCCCGCCAGCGCTCATTTGCGGCGCTGCCCGCTTCGACGGCAGTGGCATCTACAGCCATCCGGCCCTGGCGATGGCCGAGGTCGGACTGGCGCAGTTGCAGGCCTGGGGAATCGCAGCGGTGCGCGACCGTTTGGGCTGCTGGCAGGACGAATTGCTGGATGCGCTGTCGACGGCCAGACTGGATCACTGGACCGTCACCGCCGAGGCACCACACCTGACCGCCGTCCGGGCGCCGGGCGCAGACGCTGCGCAGTCGCAAGCCTTGGCCCAGGCCTTGCTCGATCAGGGCATCGTGGTGGCGGCGCGCGGCGCCGGCATTCGGGTATCGCCGCACCTGCACAACAGCAGCGCCGATGCGTGGCGACTGGCGCAGGCGCTTGGGCCAGCGTGGGACCGGCTCAGGGGCTGACGGTCACGCCGCGCCAGAAAGCCACCCGCCCCTTGATCTCCGCGGCGGCCGACTTGGGTTCGGCGTAATACCAGGCCGCGTTGGTGTTGGTCTGGCCGTTGACGATGACGTTGTAGTAATTGGCCACGCCCTTCCAGCCGCAGACGGTGGTGTGGGTACTCGGCGAGAAGTGCTCAAGCCTGAGCGCGCTCTCCGGAAAATAATGATTGCCTTCGACTACCACCGTGTCCTCGGATTCGGCGATCACAACCTGATTCCAGATGGCTTTCATGGCGCAAGTCCCACAGGGCAAGTGTCAGGTCAGTGAGCTTACTGGCGCAGGCCGCAAGAGGAGGTGATGCTGCCGCTCACCCGCGCCTGCGGCCGCTCGTCATTTTCCTGCCGTTAGCCGCCGCAGGCTGCTGCAGATTGTGCTCACACCCACTCAATGGAGAACCATCATGAGCACCCTGGCGCGGTTCTGCGGATTCATGAATACCCATCGCGGTCGCTGGATCGCGATCATCATCGGCGTGGTCACGGCCAGCATCAGCGCCAATCAAGGGCACGCCGCCGTGAGCACCTTCGAAGGAATACGCGTCGAAGTGATCGGCGACGGCCCGCCGCTGATGATGATTCCGGGACTCAATTCGGCTGGCGAGGTCTGGATCGAAACCTGTCAGGCGCTGCAACCGAAGGTGCAGTGCCACATCGTGCAATTGCCGGGCTTTGCCGGCCTGGCGCCGGCCCTGAGCGAACATTGGCTTGCAGACATGAGCGCGCGCTTGCTGCGCTATGTCGACGCTGCCGGCCTGGATCACCCTGCGATCATCGGCCACAGTCTCGGCGGCGTGCTCGGCGTGCAGCTCAATCTGCAAGCACCAAAGCGCTTCGGCCGACTGATCATTGTCGATTCCCTGCCCTTCTTCGCGGCCACGCGGATACCGAATGCGACAGCCGAGAGCGTGGTACCGATGGCGCAAGGCATGCGCGCCGGCATGCTGGCGGCCGACGACGCCAGCTATCAGGCGCAGCTCAGGTCTGGCCTGGCCAGCATGAGCAATCAGTCGGAACGGCTGGAGACGCTGGCACGCTGGGGTGCGCAGAGTGATCGCGCGACTACCGCCCAGGCGATGTACGAGATCATGACCACCGATCTGCGGGATCAACTGGCTGACGTGCAGACGCCGACATTGGTCCTCGGCGCCTGGGCTGGTTATGCCGCATTTGGCGCCACCGCCGCATCTGTCCGCCAGACTTATGCCGAGCAATACGCTCAATTGCAGGGCGTGCGTATCGAGCTCAGCGACACTGGCTATCATTTCCTGATGTGGGACGATCCGCAGTGGCTGCGCCAGCAGGTACTCGAGTTTCTGCAGCCAGCCAAAACCACCCGCCGATAGGTGTCAGCAAGCATGCCAGTTCAGCTCCGACGACACGCAGTGCAGGCGCTGATCTGGTGCGGATTTGCGGCCCTGATGGTGTTTCTCAGCCGCAGCGTCGGCCAGTACAGTTCGGCCGCGGCCTTCATCGCCGTGGCCGTGGCTGCGGGCCTGTGGGCGTGCAGCGAAGTGCTGCGCGCTCTGGCGCTGCGACGCGGATGGCTGGCACTGACCGGGGTCGAGCTGGCCTGGCGCGTGATTCTGGCCGTGCTGGCGCTGCCGGTACTTCTGCAAGCCTTGTTGTTCCTTGCGCTCAGCGCCGGCCAGGTTTCGGGCCTGATCGAACTGCCCGGCAATCGGACCAACTACACGCCGGGGCTCACCTTTCTGTACTGGCTCAACAGTGTCATGCCGCTGGCCATCTGGGCGGCAGCCTGGGTCAGCATCCAGGCATTGCGCCGCTACCGCCTGGGCGAAATCCAGCGACTGCGGGCCGAAGCCACCCACAGCGCCCTGGAACTGGACGCCTTGCGGGCGCGGCTGAACCCACATTTCATCTTCAATGCCCTGAACAATCTGCGGGCGATGATCAACGAAGACACCGATCGCGCTCGCGCCATGGTCACGCAACTGTCCAACACCTTGCGCCACGCACTGGACCATGGCCAGGCACCGAGCGTTCGCTTGCAGCGCGAACTGGAAGTGGTCGACGACTACCTGGCGATTGAACAGGTGCACTACGAGGAACGTCTGCAGGTCGAGCGCGACATCGATGCAGCAACCCTCGGCGCCAAGCTGCCGCCGATGTTGTTGCAGTTGCTGGTCGAGAACGCCATCAAACATGGCATCGCACGCACACCCGGCGGCGGCCGTTTGCGGATCCGCTCGCAGCTGGATGCAGGCACGCTGCGATTGCAGGTCTGCAACCCGGGCCAGATCAACCCCGCGAGCCGCGGCCACGGGGTGGGACTGGCCTATTTGCGGGCGCGGCTGGCACAGGGTCTGCCCGGCAGCCGGTTCACACTGGAACAGGATGGCGATCAGGTCCGGGCGCTATTGGAGATTCGGCAATGATCAGGCTGCTGATCATCGATGACACCCGTCTCGCGCGGCAGGAACTGAAGACCCTGCTGTCTGCGCATGCCGATGTGAGCATCGTTGGCGAAGCCGATGATCTGCCCAGCGCACGTCAGGCCATCGACATGCTGCAGCCGCAACTGTTGCTGCTGGATATCCAGCTGCCTTCGGGCACCGGATTCGATCTGCTGGAGTCGCTGGATCCGTTGCCACTGGTGATCTTCACCACGGCCTACGATCAATATGCCGTGCGCGCCTTCGAGACCAGTGCGCTGGATTATCTGGTCAAGCCGGTAGCACCCGAGCGGCTCAGTGCCGCACTTGACCGCGCCCGAACGCGCTTGCTTGCAAGTCACTGTCACGACAGCGACACCCGGCCGCGACTCGGTGCCGATGACACAGTATTCCTGCGCGAGGGTGAACGTTGCTGGTTCGTCGCCCTCAAGGACATCAGCCACATTGAAGTTGACGGCAACTACGCCCGCGTGCACTTCCGCGACGGCCGCGCCACGTTGGCACGGAGCCTGAGCGCCCTGGAATCGCGCCTCGACCCGAATCTGTTCTTGCGCGCCAATCGGAACACACTGGTCAACTTGCGCGCCATCGCCAGCATCGATCCCTGGATCAACGACGGCTATCAGCTGAAACTGCGCAATGGCAGCGAAATTGAAGTCTCACGACGGCAGGCTCGCGAACTGCGAGAGCGGCTGTCGCTTTGAACCACATTCCTTGAGCTCTCCGTGAATCGGCATCGTAAGTCCTTGATTCGTCTTTGCGAGGAACGAAGTGACGAAGCAATCCAGTGCTCTTGAAACTGTGCTTCTGGATTGCTTCGCTGCGCTCGCAATGACGCCGGTTCAAGGTCACCGCACAGTTTTTGGTGAAGCAGGCGGCTCTCAAGAAACCAATGCCGTAATTCTTTGATTTGGCTTTATGAGTCCTTCTCCCCGCTTGCGGGGAGAAGGTGGGTCCGAAGGACCCGGATGAGGGGCGGCACGAACCAAGCGAACGCTCCGTTGGCGCCGCCCCTTGTCGCTTTCGGCGACATCCTCTCCCAAGTCTCAATCAAACCAGGTCAGGCTGACATCGCTGGGTACGCTGGGAAAGCGCAGCGGGTTGCCACTGACATTGATGTAGGCCTCGACCGTGTGGGTACCGACCGACAGCGGCCCGGTCGCCGTTCCCGGGGCGCTCAGATACGAGGCGCTGAGCGTGCGACTGGCCTGTCCGGCGCCCACCGCCAGTTGCTGCAGGCCCAGCGCACTGACCGGCTGGCCATCGACCTTGATGCCCAGGATCACGGTGGCAAAACCGTCGTCATTGCCCGCCTGGATGCGGGTGCGGGCGTTGAACAGCACGATGCCATCGTGGCCCACCGGAATCTGCACCTGGGCGCTGCCGATGACCACATCGGTACCGGCCTGCGGGCAACCGGCCTGGCCCAGGGTCGTGGCCACACAACGCCAGGTGTAGGTGGCGCATGCAGTCTCGGGACCGGAAACGGCAGCGCCGGTCACGGCGCCGGCGCTGGCCGTGAGCATGCGCGCGCTGCCCAGCCCCCAGCACACGCCGTTCTCGTGCGCACCGCTGGGAGAACCGGCCTGATCGCTGCCGAAGGCCAGCTCGCTGCCGACCAGACTGAGACTGCGCTGCTGACCGATACCGAGCCGATGCACGCCGTGGAGCATCATCCCGGCCTGCAACTCGGCATCGGGATGCAGATCGTTGACGCTCCACGATGCGCTGTGGGTGCTCTGGCACAGGCCGTCGGCGTACAGCCCGAGCAGGGCATCGCCGAAGCCATTGTCGATGCCGCTGTTGCACAGGTAGTAGCCGCGCCCCGAAGCCAGGGTGATGGCGTCGACCGGACGACCACTGGCATTGTGCACGCTGTAGCCCAGCAGGGGCAGCACCGGCCGGTTCATATCGCCCTCGCGCACATCGATCCCCTGCGCCGGGGCGTAGGTGGTGAGATTGATCGGCGGACTATGCCCCGGCAAGGCAGCATGGCTGATCTGCGACAGCGGCTGCACCAGAATCGAAAGCGCGCTGGCCGAGCCGACGCTGAAGCGTCCCGGGCGCGTGGGATGGGCACTGGCGATGAGTTCGATGGTGTGAGGCCCTGCTGCCAACCGGGCATCGGCCAGCACGTTGAAGCCATGCATCACCGGATGTGCGGACGATCCCCAGTCGGTGATGGCAATCGAGCTCGCAGACTCGTCGCCATCGATGCGGATGCGCACCGAACCGGCCGGTGCGTCGATCGGGAAATAGCGGCCATCGGCGACCGCCTGCACCTGGGCCGGAGCGGCCAGGCTGAAGCTGCGAGTGAGCACCATCTGCGGCGCCGTGCCGTTGATGGTCAGATCCGCACCCAGTTTTTGAAAACTCGATTGCGCCCGGGCACAACTCTCGAAGCTGTCGGCGCGGATGACCTCGCTGGAGCTGAGTGGACAGGCAGCTGCCGACACCGCGGCCAGCAGCCCGCACAGCATCAGGGGGCCGATCTGAAAGCGCAGGCAATGAGTCATGTCGCGCATCCTATCGCAGCGTGGTTGAGGCAAAGGTCAAGGGCAAGGCGCCAGTCCAGGCAGCGTGCGGGTTCCATCGAGGCTTGCTTCGGGTAGAGAGGCAGCTTTGCGCTCTTGTAGGTCCAGACTTGTCTGGACGCTCCTGGCGCTTCCCACCCAGACGCGTTCGGACAAGTCCGAACCCACTACAGCAAGGAGAGGAGCAGCAAGCCCCGCGCTACAACGGCGGCGGGCCCCAGACGCTGATGGCCCACACCGCAGCGGCGCACAGGGCAAACAAGACCAGTGCCAGCCACGGTGAACGCCAGCGGGCGTCCTGGCCGTCGTTGCGCTGCTTGTGGCCGGTCAGCATCGGCTGCACCAGATCCTCGTGCTTGACCAGCCGGTAGACGCTGATCGCTGCCAGATGCAGCACGATCATCAGCAACAAGAGCTTCTGCCCCAGATGGTGCCAGTCGGTCCAGTCAGCGCTGGCCGAGGTCGATATGCGCTCCGACAAGGGCCCGAACGCCTGGATTTCGTCATTGCTGAACAAGCCGCTGACCGCCTGCGCCAGCATCAGCAGCAGCATCGCCAGCACCGCCAGTGCACCCAGCGGGTTGTGACCCAAGGCCGGGCGGTAATCGGCCCTGCCCCAGGATTCCAGATAATGCAGAATGGCTCTGGGTCCGCGCACGAAATCGGAAAATCGGGCGTGTTCGCTGCCGACCACACCCCAGATCAGGCGGAACAGGATCAGCGCCAGGGCGGCGTAGCCGAAGCGGAAATGCCAGTCCATGCTCAGCCAGCCGTATTCGCCGGTGGCGTACAGGGCCAGAATGCAGAGTACCAGCGCCCAGTGAGTGAGGCGCACGGGCCAGTCCCAGATGCGGATGCGCCGTGGCTGCTGCTCAGTGCTCATAGGCCGATGCCCTCGATGCGTTCGTCGCGCACTTCGAATCCTGCCAGCTCGGCGAAATGCCGACCACGCTCGGAATAATCGCGGAACTGATCGAAGCTGGGCGCACCCGGCGACAGCAACACCACGCCGCCGGCAGGCACCATCTGCGTGGCTGCCGCCACCGCGGCTTCCAGATCCTCGACCAGCTTCAACTGGGGTCGACGATCACCCAGCGGGGCAATGGCCTCTTCGATCTGGGCGTGGATGCGGGCACCGTTCTGCCCCTGGGCAACAATGCCAGCCGGGGCCTCGACGCTGATGGCGCGGGCGAACTCGCCCCAGTCCAGACCGCGGTCAAAGCCGCCCACGATGACCACCGTGGGCCTGGGCGCCAGGCTGCTCAGCGCCGCCAGCGTCGCTTCGGGAGTGGTGGCGATGCTGTCATCGACGAAACGGATGCCATCGCGCGTGCCGACATCGGCCAGCCGGTGCGGCAGCGGCTTGAAATCACGCACCGCCTGCAGCAACTGCCGCGGATCGTGACCAAAGGCCTCGACCATGGTGAAAGCGGCGGCCACATTGCTGGCGTTGTGGGCACCGGCCAGATGGGTGTCGGACAGATCGATCACATGCTCTTCGTCGTGCCACACCGAGGCGCCACGGGCATGCCAGAAGCCGCGATGATTGAACAGCGTGCGCCGTTCGACGCCCTCCACATGCGCCATCAGCCGCGCATCGGCCGCGTTCAGCACCGCCAGATCGGCGTGTCCGTCGCTGATCACCTTGAGCTTGTCGCGATAATAGGTTTCCTCGTCGCCGTGCCAGTCCAGGTGTTCCGGCGACAGGTTGAGTACCGCAGCGATCGCCGGATGGCCGATGAAATCGGCCGCCTGATAACTGGACAGCTCGATCACCCAGTAGTCCGGTTCCGGATCCGGCTCCATGACATCCAGCAGCGGCAGTCCGATATTGCCGGCCAGCACCACCTTGGCCCCGGTGGCGCGCAGCAAGGCGGCGGTCAGCGCACTGGTGGTGCTCTTGCCCTTGGTGCCGGTGATGACGATAGTCTTGTCGTGGCGATGCTGGGCAAACCACATGGACGTGCCGGAAATGAAGCGGGTGCCGCGAAAATGCGCCCACTCCATCGCCCGCGTGTGGCGATAGGGACTGATGCCCGGCGACTTGATGACGATCTGATAGGGACCGAAGGTGCCGGCCTGGATCTCCTCGGCCACCACCTCGATCTTGGGGTCGCCAGAGAAATCCCAGGATGCGGCTTCTTCCGGCGTCAGAATGATGCCGATCTTCTTCTCAGGGAAGATCGAGCGCAGGAAGCGCAGCGCCGCCTGGCCTTCCTGACCAAAACCCCAGATGGCGACCTTGCGCAAGGTGAAAGCTTCGAGGCTGATATGCATGATCGATGGCGTGAGTAGCGATGCCCCGGATGATGCGGGCGCGAGCGTGAAGTTGCACTGGCTGGGGCGAGCGGGGCTCCAGACGCGCCTGTCCACAGGTCAGAAGCCGGTCTCAGTCGAAGGCCGATTCGCGCTCGATCGGCATTTCGCAATACAGACAGGCGGCGTGACGTCCGTTGTTGTTACGGCCGCAGGAGCCGCACACCACCACCTTCGAGCGGACGCGTCCGTCCCGTTGCCCGTCCTGCAGGTCCACCTCTTCCATGCGCTTGATCAGATCGTGTTCGGTCAGCCCGCTGGCGTCCTGCAGCAGCGACCACATCGAGCGGCACACCAGCGACAAGCGATCCACCTCCTGCTGCAGACGCTGCATCTCCGAGCGAGTCTGCTCGGCACCGGCCTTGGCGTGGGAAACACCGGCAGCGAGGTTTTCATCCCGCTTGTACTGATGAGCGTCAACGAGCCAGTCTATGGGCATGGGGTGGCATCCTGGGATCGAAATCTGGTCACCACATAGAACACGCGGACGGGCCAGAGTTCAAGGGTGTGAGGGCACTCAGGCGCCGCGATTGGCCGAGCGCTCGACTCGCGCAGACTGTGGGAGCGGCTTCAGCCGCGAACTGCAAGTCAGTCAAAAGCCGAAAGGCGTTCAAGCGGATGCTGGCAATACAGGCAAAAGCGCTGCCTTGGGCCACAGGTTCGGCCGCACTCCGGGCAGGGTCGAACGGCGGCACGAACCCGCCCGCTCGATTGACCATCCTGGGCGTCGATCTCGTCCACGCGACGCAACAGATCCTGCTCGGTGAGCCCTTGGCTCTCCTGCAGCAGGGAATACATCGCCCTGCACACCAGCGACAGCCGATCCAGATCGATCCGCAGGCGCTCGAGTTCGCTGTTGGCGCGGCGTAGATCGGCTTTGGCGTTGGACAGCTCACGGCTGTCCTCAGGTTTGAAGTCCATGGCTCAAGGATCACGCCGGCAGGAAAGATTCGAATGCTAGCAAGCTGGCGGCTTGGCGCAGCCCGAAGTGCGCGCAGCGCTCTACGGGCAGTGATGCGACAAAGTCGGCTGGCGGCAAAAGCTTCAACACAGAGAACGCAGAGGGCGCACGGAGAACACGGAGAAAGGCCTCTTGACGGCCGATCTGCTTCTCTCCGCGTTCTCTGCGCCGCTCTGCGTTCTCCGCGTTCCGCTTCTGGCAACAGAACCCGGCGAGCCCCGATCTTCGCCACGGCAGCGCGACACCGCGGTCGCGACGCAAGCTCGCTCCTGCCTGGGTACCGCACTCCGAGGTCATGTGGCACCCATCGGCGCTGCCCCAATCATTTATCCTGCGCCATACCCAGAGCCACCCGACTGAACAGGGCAACTTTCCGAATGGCTGAACACGAAAAACCAAAGACCTTCTACACGACTTATGCCAGCGGCATGGGCTTTGGATCTGGGCAAACCGGCCATGAGGTCAAACTATCGTTCGGCTCGCAGCCGGTCGACAACGGGAATCCGGCGAACAACCCGATAGCCCAGAACGAATCCACAGAGTCGCTCTACACTAGGGCGACCGAGTTCCTGAACGATGGCCAGTGGGAATCCGCCGTCCGGTGCCTTCGAAAAGTCCTGGCTGTCGAGCCGGATTACCCGGAAGCCCACAGCAAGCTGGGTATGGCCCAAAAAGGACTGGGCGACGTCGCCGCGGCGATCAGCTGCTTCCGAAAGGCTCTGGAACTGAAGCCCGATCTGGTGGAGGCCCATTACAAGCTGGGGACGATTTTCCAGGCTCAGGGGCAAGTCGATGCAGCCGTGCGTTGTTTCCAGGATGCTGTCAAGTTCCAGCCCGATCACGGCGATGCCCATTACAATCTGGGCGCGGCATTTCAGGCGAATGGACAACTGAACGAAGCCGAGAAGCACTATCGGGCAGCCATCAACTGCAACGAGCGTGACGCCGATGCGCACAACAACCTCGGGATGGTCCATGCCGCCCAGGACCAGCATGAAGCGGCCGCCGCCAGCTTCAGCCGCGCTCTCGAACTGCAGCCTGATGACCTCAACGCCCTCAATAACCTCGGGGCCGCACTGCTCAAACTGGATCGCCCGCAGGAATCGGCGCAATGGTGCCGGCGAGCGCTGACCCTGCAACCCGACTGCGTTGCCGCCCTCATCAACATGGGCACGGTCTGCCTCAGGCTGAACGAACTGGATCAGGCCATAGCGCACTACCAGCGGGCCCTGTCGCTCGAACCGGACAACGCCGATATCGACGCCTACCTGGGCCTCGGTCGCGCCTTGACAAACAAACAGGAATTCGAGCCGGCCCGGAACAGCTATCGCAAGGCCCTGGTCTTGCAGCAAGACTGCGATCGCGCCTATGCCGGGCTCGGCGATATCGCCGTGGGCGAAGTGGATTATGAAGCCGCCGCCGAGCACTACCAGAAGGCGCTGGCCCTGAAGCCGGATTCAGTCGATTATCAATTCAGGCTGATCTGCGCCCGCAGGTACCTGTGTCTCTGGGATGACCCCGGCGTACTCGACGCGATGCTGCGGCAGGTACACGAACTCGACATCAACCCCTGGCTGTTGCTGGCGCTCACCGACTCTGCCAGTGCGCAGTTGCGCTGTGCCGAAAAGCATGCCGAGAGTTTGCGGGTAGCCAAACAGGATTTCCCGGCGACGGAAACGAACCGGGAGCCGCGCAAGATCCGGATAGCCTATGTTTCGGCAGACTTCAGAAATCACCCGGTGGCTTTGCTGCTGGCCGGTGTACTTGAGAAACATGACAAACAGAGATTCGAGATCATTGCGTTGTCACTGCGGGCGCCAGACGGCAGCAAGCTGGGGCGACGTGTCCGCGACGCCGTGGATCGCTACGTGGACGTGTCGGCAATGACTGACCACGAGATCGTCCGCTTGATGCGAGAGCTGCGGGTGGATATTGCGGTTGACCTCATGGGCTGCACCAAGGGCGGGCGAATGGCCGTCTTCTGTTCTCGCGCGGCACCGATCCAGGTAAATTTCCTCGGATTTGCGGGCACCCTGGGCAGCGACAGTTACGATTACATCGTGGCCGACAAGCGAGTGATCCCGGACCGCTACCAGCAATACTATTCGGAACGCATCGCCTGTCTTCCAGACACCTTCCTGCCCACGGACGATCAAATCGTAGCGGCAGGCCCAGCGCCCACGCGCGCGCAACATGGCTTGCCCGAAGCCGGTTTTGTCTTTTGCAGCTTCAACAACGACTACAAGTTCAACCCATCCATCTTCGATATCTGGATGCGATTGCTGAAGGAGGTCGAGAACAGCTTGCTGTGGCTACCTCGTGGCCGTTCCAGCGCCCATGTAAATTTGAGCAGGGAAGCGGCGGCTCGCGGGGTTTCGCCGGCGCGAGTGATCTTTGCCCCTTTCACCGACACCCACGCCGAACATCTGGCGCGCCTCAGACTGGCGGATCTGTTTCTGGATACGCTTCCATACAACGCTCACACGACGGCGGTCGATGCGCTGTCAGCTGGCTTACCGCTGCTGACCTGCATGGGCGAGGCCTTCGCGGCACGCGTTGCCGGGAGCCTGCTCCATGCCGTGGGAATGCCGGAACTCATCACCACGAGTCTGCGCGACTATGAAGAACAGGCACTGTTGCTGGCCAGACAGCCCGAGCTGCTGGCGACTTTGCGGAACAAACTTCAGATCAATCTGAAATCCAGGCCACTGTTCAACAGCGAGCGCTACACACGGCATCTTGAGGCCGCCTACACGAACATGCACCAGCGGCGGCTTCGAGGCGAAGCGCCTGCCAGTTTCGAGGTCACACCGCCTACAGCAGCTTGACCAGCCAGAGCGTGATCCGGTCGATATAGTCATCGGGAAATCCCGCCTCTTTCAGCGCCCACTTGAACTGATTGACCAGTTGAGCGCGCTTGTAGACGTTGAGCTTCTCGACCTTCCGGAATTCGACAGTCTTCTTGGCGACCGCATCCAGCGTCCTGTTGGTCTTGCGCGCGAACTTCTTCTCGTCATTTCTTTCGGCTGACGGAATATGTTCGATGAAATATTCCGCCAGGGATTTTCCGAAGTCCTTGGCTTTGCGCGCATCCAACCAGTCGAACATGCTCCGTTCCTCAGTTTCTGATTCTTGAGTCAAATCAATCGTACCGGTGCTCAGCCAGAAAGCGCGCAGAGATTCTCGCCCTCAGCCTGCGTCCGAAGCTGAAACCGGCCACTTGCAGCCATCGCGACGGGGCTCGCGATCCCAACTTCGGAAAGCGCGTGAACGTGATCATCATACAGGCGCCCGAGGAAGCCCAGGCTTACTGCCCGGACCCCGAACTCCAGCACAGGGTCATTTAGGCCGATAGATCTCCAGCCCGGCCTCGCGGAACTCCGCTGCCTTCTCGGCCATGCCCTGTTCCAGCGCGGCGGCTTCGTCGGCCACACCTTTCTGGGCGGCGTAGTCGCGTACGTCCTGGGTGATCTTCATCGAGCAGAAATGCGGACCGCACATCGAGCAGAAGTGGGCGACCTTGTGGGCTTCCTTGGGCAGGGTCTCGTCATGGAATTCCTTGGCCTTCTCCGGGTCGAGACCGAGGTTGAACTGGTCTTCCCAGCGGAATTCGAAGCGCGCCTTGCTCAGCGCGTTGTCGCGCACCTGGGCGGCCGGATGGCCCTTGGCCAGATCGGCGGCGTGGGCGGCGATCTTGTAGGTGACGATGCCGTCGCGCACATCGTGCTTGTTGGGCAGTCCGAGGTGCTCCTTGGGGGTCACGTAGCAGAGCATGGCGGTGCCGTACCAGCCGATCATGGCCGCGCCGATGGCGCTGGTGATGTGGTCGTAGCCGGGGGCGATGTCGGTGGTCAGCGGTCCAAGGGTATAGAAGGGCGCCTCGCCGCACTCGCGCAGCTGCTTGTCCATGTTTTCCTTGATCAGATGCATGGGCACATGACCCGGGCCCTCGATCATGGTCTGGACATCGTGTTTCCAGGCAATCTGGGTCAGCTCACCCAGGGTCTCCAGCTCGCCGAACTGGGCAGCGTCGTTGGCGTCGGCAATCGAGCCCGGGCGCAGGCCATCCCCCAGCGAGAAGGACACATCGTAGGCCTTCATGATTTCGCAGATTTCTTCGAAGCGCTCGTAGAGGAAGCTCTCCTTGTGATGCGCCAGGCACCACTTGGCCATGATCGAGCCGCCGCGACTGACGATGCCGGTGACGCGCCTGGCGGTCAGCGGGATGTACTTCAGGCGCACGCCGGCATGGATGGTGAAGTAGCTCACGCCCTGCTCGGCCTGTTCGATCAGGGTGTCGCGGAAGATCTCCCAGGTCAGTTCCTCGGCCTTGCCGTTGACCTTCTCCAGCGCCTGGTAGATCGGCACCGTACCGATCGGCACCGGCGAGTTGCGGATGATCCACTCGCGGGTTTCGTGGATGTGCTTGCCGGTGGACAGATCCATCACGGTATCGGCACCCCAGCGGATCGACCACACCATTTTCTCGACTTCTTCGGCGATGGAGCTACTCACCGCCGAGTTGCCGATATTGGAGTTGATCTTCACCAGGAAGTTGCGGCCGATGATCATCGGCTCCAGTTCCGGGTGGTTGATGTTGCAGGGAATGATGGCGCGGCCGCGAGCGACTTCATCGCGCACGAATTCGGGAGTGACGATCTTCGGCAGACTGGCGCCGAAGCTCTCGCCGGCATGGTGCCGGAGCAGATAATCCTCGCGAATCTGGTCGATCAGCTGGTTCTCGCGAATGGCGATGTATTCCATCTCCGGCGTGATGATGCCGCGGCGGGCGTAGTGCATCTGGCTGACGTTGGCACCGGCCTTGGCCCGGCGCGGAGCGCGCAGGTGTTCAAAGCGCAGATGGTTGGTCCTGGCGTCCAGCAGGCGATCATGGCCGAACACCGAGGTCGGTCCGCTCAGCTGCTCGGTATCGCCACGCTCGGCAATCCAGGCGGCACGCATCGGCAACAGGCCCTTGCGCAGATTGATGTTGACCGAGGGGTCGGTGTACGGACCGCTGGTGTCGTAGATGGCCAGCGAGGGATTGATCTCGGCGCCAAAGGATTTGGCGGTACGGGCCTGCGCCACTTCGCGCATGGGCACGCGCAGATCGTCGCGCGAGCCATGGGCGTAGATCTTGCGGGAGCCGGGGATCGGGCGGGTCAAATCAGCCGAGAGTTGCTCGGCCTGCTGCATCATGTCGTCGGTCACCGCATTCATCGTCGCGCTCCAGCAGGGGAAGGACGAAGCGGCGGCGGCGGATGCACTGCAGTGGCGGCACACCCGAAGCTTCCCTACACCGGTACTAGCCGGATCAGGTTCGAAGGGACTGTCTCAGCCCGGCTATTGCCCGGCACCCCCGCTTCAGTGCGGCGATTGTAGCGCAGGCGGCTGGGGAAACGGGACTCGGGACTCGGGACTCGGGACTCGGGACTCGGGACTCGGGACTCGGGACTCGGGACTCGGGACTCGGGAAAGGCTCGCAGGCATTTGATCTTGTAGGTCAAGATTTGTCTGGACGCTCTTTCAGCCCGTTGCCAGAAGCGTCCAGACAATTCTGGACCTACACAAGTCCCTCGAACCACGCTTCTCCCTTTTTCCTTTTTCCTTTTCCCCTTTCCCCTTTCCCCTTTTCCAGCGATTTCAATCTCCGGCCACGGCCCCCAGATTCGCGTCCAAGAACTTGAGCACGCGCTCGTAGAGTTCCTGGCGATGGGCCTGACGGTAGAAGCCGTGGCCTTCATCGGCCTCGTACATCCATTCGACCTTCTTTCCGGCCTTCTCCAGCGCAGCTTTCATCTGCTGGGCGTGGATCGGTGGCACGCGCTGGTCCTCGCCGCCGTGGATCAGCATCACCGCGGCCTTGATGTCGGCGGCGTGATTGACCGGCGAGTAATCCTGCAACTGGGCTTCATCCTTGCCGATGGCCAGCTTCAGATAGTTCTCGCCATAGACGGAATCATTGATGTCGCCGCGTTTGTACATCAGCGACAGATCGCTCAGGCCGGCGTAGCTGATGGCGCAACGATACATGTCGGGCTCGCGCGCGGCGCTCATCAGGGCGGCGTAACCACCGTAGCTGGCGCCGAATATGCAGACGCGATCGGCATCGATATGGCCCTGCTCGGCGGCCCAACGCACGGCATCCGCCAGATCCTGCTGCATGGCACCGCCCCACTGGCGATAGCCGGCCACCCCGAAATCCTGGCCATAGCCGCCGGAGCCGCGATAGTTCAGTTGCAGCACGGCGTAGCCGCGGCTGGCCAGCAGTTGCGACCACAGTTCCCACGACCAGTCGTCGCGAATGCCGTGCGGGCCGCCGTGGGGCAGCACCACCAGCGGCGGCTTCACACCCTCGGCGGCCGGCGGCGCCGTCAGATATCCGTGCAGCGACAAGCCGTCGCGGGCCTTGAGTTCGATCGGCTGGCGCGGTCGCATCAGGTCCGGATCGGCCCATTCGTCGCGTGCCAGCAGAAATCGGGCCTTGCCGGTGCCGCGGTCGTACAGATAGTACTCGCCGGAATTGCGATCGCTCTCGACATGTACCAGCGCCTGTTTGGCGCCCAGCGACCAACTCACCGGCAGCACCAGTGAGCCGGCAAAACTCTTCGTCATCAGTGCCTGGATGCGGGCTTCAGGCGCATCGGTATCGATCAGCACCACATCGCTACGGTCGTCTGCGGTGATCACACCGTACAGCTTGTGGGCGTCGGCGGTCAGAAGCGCGCCCAGCGGCTCGGCGACCTTGGCCTGATGCAGGGTCTGGCCGACGCCGCTGTCCGGATTCCAGAGCACGATGCGACCCGGACCCTTGGGCCCCACGATCTGCATGGCGACGCTGCCATCGTCATCGGCGATCGCCAGCGGCGTCAGTTCGTTGCCGCTTTGCTGCTCGTCGTCGACCAGCAGCCACTGCTCATCGGCAGTGCGCCGGTACAACTGATGCCAGCCTTCCGGCGTGGCACCCCAGGCGTAGACCGGATTGGCTTTCGCATCCAGCAGGAAATCGGCGCCACCAATGGGCGCCTTGGCCAGCTTGGTCCGCTTGCCGTTGACCACATCGACCGAATAGAGCTCGGTGTAGGGCACGTCCTGGGCACCTGACCACACCGCAATCACGGCATGCCTGTCGTCAGCGGGCAGCGGCTCGACCATGGTGGCAAAGCCGGTGTCGTTGGCACGGGTCTTCATGCGCGTGCCGGCCTGCATGGCACCGGACAGGCCATAGATGGTACGAACGCGCTTGCCATCGGCATCGACTGCGATCAGCTCGCCAGTGTACAGCGGCTCATCGAGACCGCCAAAACGCCGCGCCACCGCCAACACCAGACGATCACCCGCGACCCACCAGAAGTCACCCACCAGCCGCCGCTGCGCCGAACGCAACCCGCCCACCGCCTTGAGCGTGGTGCTGTCCAGCACCACCAGCATGGTTTCGTAGTCACTCTGCTGCGTCACCATGGCCAGGTAGCGGCCGTCGGGGGACAGCTTCATGTTGTCGACCGAGGACGGCTTGGCAAAATCCGAAACCGGGATGGGCGCCGCAGACGCATTGAGCGCCAACGCCAGTATCAAGGGAGTCATGATTTACGATCCATCACAAAGATGGCGGCGAGACTAGCAGCTGAGACTGACTGAAGGAACCGACTCGCGGATCGGGGGACATGAGCCCTCTAGCCACGGAGCAGCTTTGAGGAGGGACGCGCGCCTGCGCGGCCGCTCTTGATCTCCAGACAAGGCAAAGCGGCGCCGCAGCGCGGCGCCCTCCACGGCAGTAGCCGCCGGTGTTGGGAACGCTGCGCTTAGCCCAACCTACATCAACTGCGCGTAGCCCGGTGTGCCGCACAGCGGCTCACCGGGGCTCTTCCGCGTCACCGCCCTGGATTGCTTCGTCGCTACGCTCGCAAGCCAAGCGGCGCCGCAGCGCGGCGCCCTCCACGGCAGCGACCCGCTCGAACCCGCCTCAGGCGATGCGCTCGGCTCCGCCCATATAGGGCCGCAGGGCGTCGGGGATGGTGATCGAGCCGTCTTCGTTCTGGTAATTCTCCATCACCGCGATCAGCGCCCGGCCGACGGCCACGCCCGAGCCATTGAGCGTGTGCACGAGTTCGGGTTTGCCGGTGGCGGGATTGCGCCAGCGTGCATGCATGCGCCGGGCCTGGAAACTCTCGCAGTTGGAGCAGGAGCTGATCTCGCGATAGCTGCCCTGACTGGGCAACCAGACCTCGATGTCGTAGGTCTTGGTGGAGGCAAAGCCCATGTCGCCTGAGCACAGCAACATGGTTCTGTAGGGCAGACGCAAGCGGTTGAGGATGCTCTCGGCGTGGCCGGTCATCTCTTCCAGTTGCTGGTAACTGTCTTCCGGCTTGACGATCTGCACCAATTCGACCTTTTCGAACTGATGCTGGCGGATCATGCCGCGGGTATCGCGTCCGGCTGCGCCCGCTTCGGCTCGGAAGCACAGCGAGTGTGCGGTCAGCCGCTGTGGCAGGGTATCGGCTTCGACAATCTCGTCGCGATACAGATTGGTCAGCGAGACCTCTGCTGTAGGGATCAGGTACATGCGACGCCACAGCCAGCGATGCAAGGTTGCCACCATGGCATCGGAGTTGTGCAGATCGTCCCACAGGGCTGCCGGCATGCGTCCCAGCGTCTGCAGCCCGAGGTCACTGGCGATGCCGTTGATCAGGGCCAGCGCATCGTCCTGATCGCGGCGATGGATGGCGCCGTAGAGCGCATCCTTGGCCTTGCCGTCGATGGCCAGAAAGCGGGTGCCGATCGGCACTTCGAACAGATCTTCCTCGAACTTGGGTAGCTGCCCGGTGCCCTGCATGGTCTCGCTGGTCACCAGCACCGGGACGTTGACCTCGGTGTAGCCGTGATGGTTGGTGTGTACGTCCAGCATGAACTGTGCGAGTGCCCGGTGCAGCCTGGCCAGGCCACCACGCAGCACCGTGAAGCGCGCCCCGGAGAGCTTGGCGCCGGACTCGCCGTCGAGCCAGCCGTTACGAGCGCCGAGTTCGACATGGTCCTTGACCTGGAAGTCGAAAGTGCGTGGCGTGCCCACACGACGCACGGCGACATTGCCGGTTTCGTCGGCACCGACCGGTACGCTGGAGTGCGGGATGTTGGGGATGCGCAGCACGATCGCCGACAGGCGCTCCTGCAGCACCGACAGCCGATCTTCGGCCTGCTTGAGCTGATCAGGGAGCGCCTGACTCTGCGCCATCAGATCGTCGGCATTTTCGCCGCGACTCTTGCGCATGCCGATCTCTTTGGCCAGACGGTTGCGATTGGCCTGCAGTTCCTGCGTCTCCGTCTGCACCTGCTTGCGTTCAGTCTCGAGCGCTTCGAGGTCCTGCATCGGCAGCTCCAGACCGCGCAGACGCTTCAGGCTTTCGGCAGTGGCTTCCAGGTGATGGCGGAACAGCGCAGGGTCGAGCATGAGTACACCTCGCAGAGAACGGCAAAGACTCGGGATTATGCAGCCGCGGCATTGTGGCCGCTTCGTCGAGCCGTGAATTTGTTCGAGATCATGGCCGCGGAACTGAAATCGACCAGAAAGTAGGCGCTGGCGGGTACGATTCGCACGCCTGGTCGCCGGACAAGCTGACAGGCGCCAGTTCCCGATCGGCCTCTCCAGCCTCTCGATGAACTCATGTCTCAAGCTCTTGACGCGTCTTTGCGAGGAGCGCAGCGACGAAGCAATCCAGTGCTTCTGAAACTGCGCATCTGGATTGCTTCCCCCGGATCAAGTCAGGGGTCGCAATGACGCCGGAGGTTCTTGGCCCGTGGGCGGTTTCGGGCCGAAACAGGTGGCTCGTGTAGGTACGGCCAACCCCCTGCCCCTCTCCACCTCGCTGCCAAATCAACCGCTTGCATCAGATTCATCGAAGCACTCCCTGGCGCGGGCATACTCACACCCCATCGCCTCAGCAAAGGACAGCACCATGGGACTGGAACGCGTACCCGCCGGACGCCAGGTACCCGATGAAGTGAACGTCATCATCGAGATTCCGATGAACGCCGAACCGGTCAAATACGAGGTCGACAAGGAGTCGGGCGCCATCTTTGTCGATCGGGTGCTGACCACGCCGATGCGCTATCCCTGCAATTACGGCTACATCCCGCACACGCTCTCCGGCGATGGCGATCCCGCCGACGTGCTGGTGGTGATGCCGCTGCCGCTGATCCCGGGCTCGGTAATCCGGGTGCGTCCGATCGGCCTGCTGGCCATGGAGGACGAAGCCGGTGAAGACACCAAGCTGATCGCCGTGCCCATCGACCGCATCTACAGCGCCTACGCCCATATCCGCAAGCTGGAAGACGTCGCCGAACCCACCCGCGACCGGATCCGCCATTTCTTCGAGCACTACAAGGATCTGGAGAAGGGCAAATGGGTCAAGGTGCGTGGATGGGAAGACGCCGCCGCCGCCAAACGCGAGATCGTCGAATCGGTGGAGCGCTATGAGGCGCTGCCGGTGAAACCGGGATACTGAAGAGCGGGAAAAGGGAAAAAGGGAAAGGAAAAAGGGAAGAGCCGTGGCTCGTGGGGTGGGCGTTGGTGGCAGCGGTGGCGCCAGACTTGTGCCAGGTGCGAGTTCTTGTGGGACCGGATTGGTCTGGACGCTCACTGGAATTGCGGAGCTGCCACGGTGGCTTCGCGGGAAGGCTTCGCTACCCTCTCTCCCTTGACCCATCTCGCAAGTGATTGATTTTGTGCAACGCGGCGATGGTGCCGTGGCCGTAGCGCGGTTCCGGCGCGCGCGGGCCTGGGTGAGCGCCTGCGGATATTCGCGCCGGCGACCGCGGCTCTGTGGACGGCAAAGCGCCGGGCGCCTCGCGTGTGGGGATCTTGGCTCGATCAAAGCCAGTCGACGCGAAGGACCCGGCCTACGCCTGCGTCAGGACTCGATTGTCGACGCGCCGGCTCTACCGACAACCGACAACCGACAACCGACAACCAGCAACCAGCAACCAGCAACCAGCAACCAGCCCCTCTATGATCGAGCGATACCTTTAGGATTGTCCCGCCACCATGACTGATGCCATCAATCTCGCCGAGCTGCGTGCGGCCGGCTACACCCGTGTGCCGGTGGTGCGCCATGTGCGTGCCGATCTGGACACCCCGCTGTCGGCCTACCTCAAGCTGGTCGATGGCACCGATGCCTATCTGCTGGAATCGGTCGAAGGCAGTGAGACCTGGGGCCGCTATTCGATCATCGGCCTGCCGGCGCGCGAGCGCATCGAGGTGCGCGGTCGGCAATGGCGGCGTCTGCTCGACGGCGTCTGCGTCGACGAGCGCGAGGTTGCCGACCCGCTGGCCGAAGTCCAGGCGCTGATCCACAGCGAGAAGGTGCCGATGCAGGAAGGCCTGCCCGCCTTCGCCGGCGGCTGGGTCGGCTATTTCGCCTTCGAGACGCTGGCCTACATCGAAGACAAGCTGGCCCGCGATGATCGTCCGGATCAGCTCGGCACTCCGGAAATCGTGCTGCTGCGCACCGAGGAACTGGCGGTGTTCGACAACCGCAAGGGTCGATTGTCCTTGATCGTGCACGCTGCCACCGACGAACCGGGCGCGATCGAACGCGCCGAGCGCCGACTGGATCGACTCACCTACCGACTGCGGGCGCCGGCGCCGGGCTATCCCGAAGTGCTCGATCCGCAGGCACTGGACGAGGCCCACTTCGTATCGGGTTTCACCCGCGAGGAATTCGAGGCAGCGGTGCGTCGCTGCCAGGAGTACATCCTGGCCGGCGACGCCTTTCAGATCGTGATCTCGCAACGCCTGTCGGTGCCCTTCCGGGCCCGTCCGATCGATGTCTATCGGGCGCTGCGCTCGCTCAATCCCTCGCCGTACATGTATTTCATGGACCTCGGCGAGCTGCACGTGGTCGGCTCCTCGCCCGAGATTCTGGTGCGGCTGAAAGCCGGCGAGGTGGTGGTGCGCCCGATTGCCGGAACCCTGCCGCGCGGCGCCAACAGCGCCGAGGACGATGCCAACGCCCAGCGCCTGCTCAGCGATCCCAAGGAATGCGCCGAGCATCTGATGCTGATTGACCTCGGACGCAATGACGTTGGCCGGGTCGCGCAGTCCGGCACGGTGCAGCTCACCGACCAGATGGTGGTGGAGCGCTATTCGCACGTGATGCACATCGTTTCCCAGGTGGTTGGCCAGTTGCGCCCGGAGCTCGACATCATCGACGTGCTGCGCGCCACCTTCCCGGCCGGCACGCTCTCCGGCGCGCCCAAGATCCGGGCGGTGGAGATCATCCAGGACCTGGAACCGATCAAGCGCAATCTCTACGGCGGCGCCGTCGGCTACATCAACTGGCAGGGCGAAGCCGATCTCGCCATCGCCATCCGCACCGCACTGATCAAGGACCAGACCCTGCACGTGCAGGCCGGCGCCGGCATCGTCGCCGATTCCGATCCGGCCATGGAATGGGAAGAGACCATGAACAAGGGCCGCGCCGTGTTCCGCGCCGTGGCCGAGGCGGTGCGCGGGCTCTGAGCGAAGAGCCGGGCTCCTGCAGCCCGAACTGCGTGCAGCGCTGTCCGGGCGGTGACGCCCAAAAGCCCCGCTGAGCCGCTGCGCGGCACAACGGGCTACAACAGCGGCGCCGGGGCGCTCCTGTAGCCCGAACTGCGCGCAGCGCTGTCCGGGCGGTGACGCCCAAAAGCCCCGCTGAGCCGCTGCGCGGCACAACGGGCTACAACAGCGGCGCCCTGCCAAGGGTGCCGGGCGCTCCTGTAGCCCGAACTGCGCGCAGCGCTGTCCGGGCGGTGACGCCCAAAAGCCCCGCTGAGCCGCTACGCGGCACAACGGGCTACAAGAGCGCCCGATCAGTCCCTGTTACAACTTCGGTGGCCACACTGAGGTCCGCTTCGGTGGCTACGGGACACAGGCATGGCTGCAACTTCCGTTCGTCGGTGGCTGCTCGCGGGCGCGGGCTTGCTGGCGCTGGCGCTGCTGGCGCTGAGCCTGCGCACCCATCTGCCCGGTCCCGGCGAGACTCCGGTCGAAGCGCCACCGCGATTGGGAATGACCTTGCCGCAGACGCCGGTTGCGGACTCCCTGCTGCTGTTGCCGATCGAACTTCAGGCCGCCGCACTGGCCGAAATCGCCGATCAGCTGCCCGAGCACATTCCGATTGCGCCGCGGCGCGAACGCAAGAAATTCCGCTTCGGCAGTGTCTCCATCGATACCGAGGGCGATGTCTGGCTGTCACGGACCACGGTGCGCGCGCATGACGGCGCGCTGTGGGTCAGCACCGACGCCGACGCCGACGCCGAACTGCGCGCCGAACTGGCGGGACGGCGCAAGACCGTGCGTGGGCGCGCGGCGATCGATGCGCGGGTCACCCTGCAGGTCGGAGCCGACTGGACGGTCAAACCGGAAATCGAGCTGCACTATCGCTGGCTGGAGGCCCCCAGCACCCGCGTCTTCGGCATCGATGTCGGGCTGCGGCGCCAGGCCGATCGGGCGCTGCAGCCGCGGCTGGATCAACTCGAACAGCGCTGGGCCGAGTCGATCCAGAAGAAACTCGACCTCCGAGCCCGCGCCGAACAGTGGTGGACGCGACTGCAGCAGCCGATCGTGCTCTCCAGCGAGCCGCCCCTGTGGCTACAGGTAGATCCGGCCAGCGTCTACTGGCAGCCGCCGCGCAGCGAAGACGAGAGCCTGCAACTGCTGCTGGGCGTCAAGGCGAAAATGCAGGTGGTGCATGGACCGGCGCCTGCAGCGCGCGAGGCCACGGCGCTGCCCGAACTCAGCCCGCAGGCACCCGGCGAAACCCAGCTGCTGCTCAATCTGGACGTCCAGGCCCAATACCGGGCGATGACTCAGGCGTTGCAAGGCGCGCTGGGCGGCAAATCACGCACGCTGAGCTATTCCGGCGGCAGCGCTACCGTGCATTTCGAGGAATTCCAGATCTATCCATCGGCGCCGGATCTGGTGCTCGGCGCGCGTCTGCGCATTGAAGGCCTGGGCCTGCGCGACAGCAGCGGTTGGGTCTATCTGCGTGGGCGTCCCAGCTTCGACGCACAGACCCACACCATCAGCGTCGCCAATATCGATTTCGTCAGCGTCAGCGACAATCCGCTGCTGCACGCGGCGTCGGAGCTGTTGCGCGAACGGATCCGGGAGCAACTGGCCACGGCGGCGCAGCTGGATCTCAGCGAGCGACTTCAGACAGTGCAGGAGACCGCCCAGACCCAGCTCAATCAATGGGTGACGCGCACCGTGGGCGCCGTTGACGGCGCCAGCGATCAGGGTGCAAAGCTGGCGCAGCACCTGCATCTGGTCGCCAGCATCGACGATCTGCAATTACTCGATCTGGCGCCCGGCGACGACGCCCTGCTGCTGCGGGTATCGCTACGCGGCCAGCTGGCGCTGGAGTTGCGCTGAGAGCTTCGAGGGTCTTTGCGAAGCGACGCCTAAGACACTAAACCCCCGGCGTCATTGCGACCCCGGACTTGATCCGGGGGAAGCAATCCAGACACACAGCCGCAGAAGCGCTGGATTGCTTCGTCGCTGCGCTCCTCGCAATGACGAATCCACGCCAGGTAGCCTGCTTTCATCGCGAATGCCTGATCTGCCGCGCAAACTCCCGGAATGCCGCCGCCACGTCCTCGACCGCCTCCAGCTGTGGGTAATGACCGACGCCTGCCAGTTCGACCACGTCTGCCTTGGGCACCAGTTCCCGATAGCGCCGTACCAGTTGGGTACCGGAGATGGGATCGTCGATGCCGTCGATCAGGCGCATCGGGACGGTGCTGCGCTCGAGCGCGCCGACCCAGCGTGAGCGCATGCGTCGGCGCTCGGCCATGTAGCGGATCAGGCGGGGCAGCACGGCACGGCCGTTGTTGTGCTCCATCAGCTCCCACATCGAACGCAGCTCGACCTCGCCCAGTGGCCGCTTGCAGATCTGGTTCATGGTGGCGGCAAAGCGCGAATAGCGGGTCAGTCGCGCAATCAATCCGCCCAGCGGCGAGGCCAGCAGTTTCTGGATCAGTCGCGGGCTGTGGGCTTCAGGAAACAGGCCGCCGTTGAGCAGGCACAGCTGCTGCATGGCAAAGACCGGGCTGCCTTCGAGCTGCCGCGCCAGCAGCTCCTGAGCCACGGTATCGCCGTAGTCATGCGCCAGCACCCGGCACGCCTCGATGCCGAAATGCGCGAGCACCGCTTCGGCAAGATCGGCCTGCGCTGCCATGCTGTAGTCAAAATCCACTGGCTTGTCGGACCAGCCGAAGCCGAGCAGGTCGAAGCTGATGCAGCTGAACTCGCTTTCCAGCCGCGACACCAGTGCTTGCCAGTCCCTGGATGCGGTCGGAAAACCATGGATCAACAACACTGGATCGCCCTGGCCGCTACGGCGCACGAAGACCCGGTGTCCACGCCAATCCAGAAACTGCCCGGCCGCCTTCCAGCTCTGGGTGCTCGATTCACTCATGTCCGGATTTTGCTCCGCGGCAGAATTCGCTGGCAGTATCCCAGAGCGCAGCGGCCGCTGCCGAATCGAGGTGCCAGCTGCAAGCCTGGACTTCGACCAGGCCAGCGCCCGCTTTCTCAGGGAGACGACGACCATGATGCGACGCTGGATACGGATGAGCCTGTGCCTGGGCCTGGTGCTGCTTGCCGGCGCGGCCTCGGCTGCGCGGCCGCTGCCGCGGGCGACCGGAACCGATCTGCGTGTACTGGTGTGGAATGTTTCACGCGGACAGTTCTTCGAGCATCAGAAGGGCTACGTCAAGGCGCTGAGCGCGGTCGACGCCGATGTGCTGATCCTCGACGAGATGCCGGCCGATCGGACCATCGACGACGTCCGCGCCGTGCTGGCGCAGATCGACTCCCGCCGCAAGCCTGACTGGCAGATCGCCTACGGCAGCAGTGGCGACAATCAACGCACCGTGTTCGCTGTGCGCGGGCAGTTGCAACCCCTGGCTGAGTTCGCCTTTCTGCCCTACCCGGAGGGCTTCCGGACGCAGATGCGGAAACTGTACTCCGACAGCCCCGAGCAACTGGGCATGGAGCAGAAACTGGACGGTGGCATCGCCAGCTTCGGGGTTGAGGCTCGCATCGGCGATCACAGCGCGCTGCTGGTCGGTGTGGACCTGACCTGCTGCGGCGACAGCGACGACGCCTGGGAGGAGCAAGCCAGGCTGGTCGAGGTCAAGGAGATCCGGGCGGCGCTGGATCAGGCCTGGTCACCACGGCAGGTGGATGCGGTGATCGTCGCCGGCGATTTCAACGCCGTGCGTGGCCGCCGGCCGCTGCTGCCGATCCAGGGCGATCCGGCCAGTGGCGCCGCCTATCTGCGGGTCGCCGAGGCCGCGCACGCCAATGGCACCGACCGCTGGACCTGGGACGGTCGCGGCACGCCCTTCCCCTCGCGTCCGCTGGATTTCATCCTGCACAACGAGGGCCTGGAGCTGCTGTTTGCGCTGGTCTTCGATCCCGAGACCATGAGCCCGCGCGAGCGCAGCCGTCTGGGATTGCGCCGCGAATCGCTGATCGCGCTGAGCAACCATCGACCGGTGATCGCGGACTTTGCCTGGCGCTGACGCATACGTTTTCGCCACCGGCTCAGCGTCAGGCTAGGGCTTCCGCGTGCATGGACGGCCTGGTTGCGCGGTCCCTGCACTGTCTGCCCTCGACTCCAGGAGCGACTCATGAGCGACAAACCCCGACTGACGGCCGCGGATTTCGATCCAACCGTCATGCGTCTCTTTGACGAGTATGTGCACGGCATCATCGACCGTCGCGCCTTTCTCAAGCGTGCCGCTGGCCTTGCCGTAGGCGCGGCGGGTGCCAGCGGTCTGCTGGCTGCGCTGAGCCCGCGCTTTGCCGAGGCCCAGCAGGTGCCGAGCGACGACGCCCGCCTGACCACCGAGTACGTGGAAATTCCATCACCGAAAGGCTACGGCAGCGCGCGCGGCTATCTGGCCAGGCCCCGTGCGGCAGAAGCAGCGCTACCGCTGGTGCTGGTGATCCACGAGAACCGCGGCCTGAATCCGCATATCGAAGACGTGACCCGTCGCCTGGCGCTGGAGAACTTCATCGCCTTCGCGCCGGACGCTCTGTTTCCGCTGGGCGGATATCCAGGTGACGAGGATTCGGCACGCGCGCTTTTCGGCAAGCTCGATCAGGCCAAGACCCGCGAGGACTTCCTGGCCGCGGCGGCCTGGCTGGAGAAACTGGAGGGCGGCAACGGCAAGCTCGGCGCGGTCGGCTTCTGCTACGGCGGCGCCATCAGCAATTTTCTGGCGACGCGCCTGCCTCAACTGAAGGCTGCCGCGCCCTTTTACGGCAGCGCACCGGCGCTGGCCGATGTGCCCAACATCAGCGCTGAATTGCTGATCGTGCTGGCTGCCAACGACGAACGCGTCAACAGCGCCTGGCCCGATTACGAAGCCGCCCTGAAAGCGGCGGGCAAGCGCTACCAGTTGCTGCAGCCGGCCGACACCTTGCACGGCTTCAACAACGACACCACCCCGCGCTACCACGAAGCCGCCGCCAGCGAGGCCTGGGCGCAGACGCTGGCCCTGTTCAACCGCACGCTCAGGTCCTGAGGCGATTGCCGCTGAGTGGGTTGGCAGTCGGCGGCTAAGGCAGTTCCGACGAAGCCGTCATTCCCGCGAAAAACCGGCCCCGCGAAGGGATGGGGCGGCAGTGCGCGCCTGCGCGAGTGCCTGAAACGTTGGATTCCCGCTTTCGCGCGCTTTCGCGGGAATGACGGTTTCTGGCGGGTTCAGAGGGTCACCTACCGGCTGGCCGCAGCAGCGGCCTGCGGGAAAATCGTTTCGCCAGCAACGAATAAACATTTATTTCAGCTGCATAAAAACCCTCAATTAATCATGGTGCGGCGCACCATAAGTTACTTGATAATACAACTGCACGACCGGCCTGGCCACGGCAACCTCAACAGTCCCAAGCCCGTCCATCCCGCCACTCAATGCCCTCCCTTCCGGGACCAGAGACTCCCGACTTGCGCGCCGGGAGAGCATCCATGCGGCGCCCCGGAGACCGGATTCAGGCTGGATTTCCGCGCTGGATAAAACGTTTCTACCGCAACGAATCAAGCTTTTGGCGTGCGTGACCTAAGAGTTGTGACTTTTCGAATCAATTTGAATTCGTGCCCGGCAAGTCCAGGCATCCGGCTTTGACCGGACAATGTCGGCACCTCGAGGCCGCAACATGCAAGCTCGCGTAAAACAAGACAATTGTGTTTACGCAGCGTGAATGTGAAGTTAAACGAGCGGCGTAAAAATAATGGTGCATCGCAACAATACTTGCAGCCAATCTCGGTGATAGCTTGGCTCGTCGCCGTCGGGAGGGGAGTCCTGACGCGCGCTCCGGGGTTGTCGATCAAATTGCCAACTAAAAGCATGACCGCGGCTCCACCGTAAGGAGGAGCGGCTCGTTGTGTGCCGGAAGTTATCCCGTCTGGACATCCGTCCGGGCGTCACATTGCAGCCTGGGGTACCTTTTTGTGATCAATTTCAGCATGCGCCGCAAGGCGCCGATTGCAACTTCGGTTTTGGCACTGGCATTACTGGCAGGCGGCGCGCAGGCAGCAACCCGCGCCGATCTGCACGGCTACAACATCGACAATCTCAACCGCGCCTATCAGGCCGCCACCCGGACTTCGGGACCGGCAGCCTCGGCCAGCGAGCGCCACGCCGAGTTCCTCGGCCTGGATGCTGAATCCACCCTCAGCCTGATCGGCAGTGCCAAGGATGCCGACGGCACCAATCACTTCCGCTACCAGCAGAGTTTTCGCGGCATCCCGGTCTGGGGTGAACACGTGGTGGTCAGCGAAAACACCGACGGCAGCGTGCGCAGCCTGTTCGGCCGCTCGGTCGGCGGTCTGGCCTCGGATATCTCCAGCACCCGCGCCCGTGTCACCGACGCCTCGGCGCTGGGACTGGCCAAGACTGCAGCCATCGGCAGCAGCGAAGCCACGCTGATCACCCAGCGTGAAGAAAGTCGCTTGATGATCTATGTCGATGACGCCGACAGCGCCCAGCTCAGCTACGTGGTGTCCTTCTTTGCCGACACCGCCAAGGGCGGCTCGCCGACGCGTCCCTTCGTCATCGTTGACGCCCAGACCGGCGCCATCCTCAAGCGCTGGGAAGGCCTGGCCACGGCAAACGGCACCGGCCCTGGCGGTAACAGCAAGACCGGTCAGTACCAGTGGGGCTCGGGCGGTCGCTACGGTTATCTCAACGTCACCCAGAGTGGCACCACCTGCACCATGAACAATACCGATGTGAAGTCGGTCAACCTCAATGGTGGCACCACCAGCACCACCGCCTACTCGTACACCTGCCCCAACAACACCTACAAGGCCATCAACGGCGCCTACTCGCCGATCAACGATGCCCACTACTTCGGCGGCGTGATCCAGAACATGTACAGCGCCTACACCGGCGCCAAGGCCCTGAGCTTCCAGCTGGTGATGCGCACGCATTACAGCAGCAATTACGAGAATGCCTTCTGGGATGGCAGCACCATGAGCTTTGGTGATGGCGCCTCGACCTTCTATCCGCTGGTCAGCGTCGATGTCGCTGGCCACGAGGTTTCGCACGGATTCACCGAGCAGCACTCCAACCTGACCTATTCCGGCCAGTCCGGCGGCATGAATGAAGCCTTCTCGGACATGGGCGGCGAAGCCACCGAGTACTACTGGAAGGGCAGCAATGACTTCCTGGTGGGCCCGGACATCTTCAAGGCCTCCGGCGCGCTGCGCTACATGAACAATCCGCCGCAGGACGGCCGCTCCATCGACAATGCCGCCAACTACACCAGTGGTCTGGACGTGCACTACTCCTCGGGTGTGTACAACAAGGCCTTCTACCTGCTGGCCACCAAGCCGGGCTGGAACACCGTCAATGCCTTCAAGGTCTTCGCCCGTGCCAACGCCCTGTACTGGACGCCCAGCAGCACCTTCAACAGCGGCGCCTGCGGCGTGCAGACAGCAGCCACAGACCTTGGATTCACCGCAGCGGACGTGACCGCTGCCTTCACCTCGGTTGGCGTGAGCTGCTCCACCGGCGGCGGTGGTGGCGGTGCCAGCACCGGCGGCCCGTTGACCAATGGCGTAGCCGTTACTGGTATCAACCAGCCGACGGCGGGACAGTCGGTCAATTACACGCTGGCAGTGCCGGCCGGCGCCACGGGCCTGAAGTTCGTCACCAGCGGCGGCACCGGCGACATGGATCTGTACGTGAAGTTCGGCAGCGCGCCGACCGACTCGGTCTATGACTGTCGTTCCAACGGCGGCACCAATGCCGAAACCTGCAACATCGCCACGGCGCAGACCGGCACCTACTATGTGCGTCTGAAGGCCTACAGCGCCTTCTCGGGTGTGACGCTCACTGGCAGCTACACCGCAGGCGGTGGCAGCACCACGCAGACCTACACCAACAACACGCCGCTGGCGATTCCTGACCTCAGCACGGTGACGAGCACGATCACGGTTTCCGGCCGCAGCGGCAACGCACCGTCCAACAGCCAGGTCAGCGTCAACATCACCCACACCTATCGGGGTGATCTGAAGATTGATCTGTTGGCACCGGACGGCAGCGTGTATCTGCTGAAGGCGGCCAGCAGTTCAGACAGCGCCGACAACGTGATCGCCACCTATACGGTCAACCTTTCGACTGAAGCCCTGAATGGCGCCTGGAAGCTGCGTATCCAGGACACGGCATCGGGAGATATCGGCACCTTGAACAACTGGAGTCTGCGCTTCTAGACCCCAGCCGACCTGGCAAGGTACGAACCCCGGCTCCGGCCGGGGTTTGTTTTTGGGGGAACGTACTTGGCAGGAATCGGGCCAGGGAACGGCAAGGCGCTGCAGGCCCGAGCGGCCGACGGACCGCGCCCAGGGCGAGCAGACAGGCGCGCCCGCAATTGTCTATAGCATCGTGACGTTTTGCACCTTCTCGAAAATCAGCGTCTCCCCATTCGCCGAGGATGCCGTCGCATCGAGTCGCTGAACTCAGATACCCCTGACACAAAGCGAACAAAAACAGTCGCTTTTGTGCATGAACCGTGAATACGTCCGTACAAAGCATCAAGATCTGCTCGTGCTGCATCGCAGCAATACGCGGCGGGAATGCGGGTGTTACGTTTCATCGCCGCGATCGGGAGGGGAGTCCCGAAGCGCGCACTGGGGAAACTTGAGGTGAGGAAAACCACCATGGGCCGGAGACTTTCCGGCTCAGGGCTGAGTGTTGCCTCCAGTTTCCGTTTGGAAGCCCGTCCCGGCGCTTGCCCGGACGATTTCTTGACCACACTGGGGATTCAATACGTGAGCAATCATTCCAAGCGCCCTCTGGCGACAATTGTGGCTTCGGCTCTGGCATTGGCCATGGCCGCCGGTTCGGCGCAAGCCGCCAGCAGAGTCGATCTGCATGGATACGACGTTGCACGACTCAACAGCGCCTACCAGGCCGCCACGCGCGCCACCGGGCAAAACCCGAACACTGCCGAGCGTCATGCCGAGTTCCTGGGCCTGGACGCCAGTTCCAGCCTGAGCCAGATTGGTTACGAAAAAGACGCCAACGGCACCCAGCACTATCGCTACCAGCAGAGCTACCGCGGTGTGCCCATCTGGGGTGAGCACGTCGTGGTCAGCGAACTGACCGACGGCAGTATCCGCAGCCTGTTCGGGCGCGCCGTGGGAGATCTGGCTGCCGAGATTCCGAGCACCGATGCATCGATCTCCAGTGATGCCGCGCTGAATATCGCCCGCGCCGCCGCCATCGGCAGCAGCGACAGCGTGCTGCTGCCGCAGAACGAAGAAAGTCGTCTGATGATCTACGTGGACGACAATGACCATGCCCGTCTGAGCTATGTCGCGTCCTTCTTTGCCGACACCGCCAAGGGCGGTGCACCCACCCGTCCCTTCGTCATCGTCGACGCCCGAACCGGCGTAGTGCTGAAAAGCTGGGAAGGCCTGACCACGGCCAACATCGGCACCGGTCCGGGCGGCAACAGCAAGACCGGCCAGTACCAGTGGGGCTCGGGCGGCAATTATGGCTTTCTGGACGTATCCCAGAGTGGCAGTACCTGCACCATGAACAACACCGATGTGAAGTCGGTGAACCTCAATGGCGGCACCACCAGCACCACTGCCTACTCGTACACCTGCCCCAACAACACCTACAAGGCCATCAACGGCGCCTACTCGCCGATCAACGACGCCCATTTCTTCGGCGGCGTGATCCAGAACATGTATTCCTCCTATGTGGGCGTGAAGGCACTGACCTTCCAGCTGGTGATGCGCGTGCATTACAGCTCGAACTACGAGAACGCTTTCTGGAACGGCTCGACCATGAGCTTCGGTGATGGCGCCTCGACCTTCTATCCGCTGGTCAGCGTCGATGTGGCCGGCCACGAGGTCTCGCACGGCTTCACCGAGCAGCACTCCAACCTGACTTATTCCGGTCAGTCCGGCGGCATGAACGAGGCCTTCTCCGACATGGGCGGCGAAGCCACCGAGTACTACTGGAAGGGCAGCAATGACTTCCTGGTCGGCCCCGACATCTTCAAGGCCTCCGGTGCGCTGCGCTACATGAACAACCCGCCGCAGGATGGTCGCTCCATCGACAATGCAGCCAACTACACCAGTGGTCTGGACGTGCATTACTCCTCGGGCGTGTACAACAAGGCCTTCTACCTGCTGGCCACCTCGTCCGGCTGGAACACGATCAATGCCTTCAAGGTGTTTGCGCGGGCCAACAGCCTGTACTGGACGCCCAGCAGCACCTTCAACAGCGGCGCCTGCGGTGTCGAAACGGCGGCCTCCGATCTCGGTTTCTCGGTCGCCAGTGTCACCTCGGCCTTCTCCGCAGTCGGCGTAAGCTGCTCGGGCGGCGGCGGTGGTGGCGGCAGCGCCAGCACCGGCGGTCCGCTCAGCAATGGCGTGGCCGTGACTGGTATCAACCAGCCGACGACGGGTCAGTCGGTCAACTACACGCTGGCTGTTCCGGCAGGCGCGACGGGTCTGTCCTTCGTGATGAGCGGCGGCACCGGCGATGCCGACATGTATGTGAAGTTCGGCAGCGCGCCGACCGACACCTCCTACGATTGCCGTCCGTACCTCAGCGGCAACAACGAAACCTGCAACATCGCCACAGCCCAGGCCGGCACCTACTACGTGCGGCTGAAAGCCTACAGTGCCTTCAGCGGCGCATCGCTGACCGGCAGCTACACGGCACCGTCTGCCAACAATCCGCCGGTGGCCAACTTCAGCTTCAGCGTCAGCGGCCTCGGCGCCAGCTTCACAGATACCTCGACCGACAGTGATGGCAGCATCGCTTCACGCTCCTGGACCTTCGGCGACGGCACCAGTTCGACCAGTACCAACCCCAGCCACACCTACTCGGCTGCCGGCACCTATTCGGTGAAACTGACGGTGACCGACAACAACGGCGCTTCGGCCAACATCACCAAATCGGTGACCGTGGCCAACGCTCCGGGTGGCACGCAGGTCTACACCAACAACACGCCAGTCGCGATTCCGGACCGCAAGACCATCAACAGCTACATCACGGTCTCCGGCCGCACCGGCAATGCCCCTGCCGATTCCCAGGTCAGCGTCAACATCACCCACACCTACCGCGGCGATCTCAAGATCACCCTGTATGCTCCGGATGGCAGCGCCTATTTGCTGAAAGCCTCCAGTGGGTCCGACAATGGCGCCAACGTGATCGAGACCTACACCGTCAATCTCTCCACCGAGGGCTTGAACGGCACCTGGAATCTGCGGGTGCAGGACACCGCTCGCGGTGACGTTGGCACGCTGAACAACTGGGCCATCGAGTTCTGATCGATCGCAACATCGTAGCACCCCGAACCCCGGCTCCGGCCGGGGTTCTTTTTTGGGCGATCCTGAACTGGGGTGCCGCAGCAGGGCAAGGCCAGTGCAGGGAAAATTCAGCCCAGCTGGACGCTCTTCCCAAGATGGACCGCCAATCTCAGTTCGCCCCAATCAGCTGTGCGCTGACCCTGACGATTTCGGCATCGGTGCCCCAGCGTTGTGCCAGACCCGCCTGCCACTGGCGCTCGGCCGCCGTGGGCTGGCGGTGCTCCACGCGCGCCAGTTTCAGCTCGACGTATTGCGCCCAGTCCGCGTACAGATCCGGGCGCTCGGGACCCAGCACCCGTGCCAGCGCCTGCAGATGCTGACGCGAGCTCGCAACATCACCCTGATCGGCGGCAAATTCGGCCTCGCGCAGGTAGAAGTTGCGTAGCAGCCAGGGCAGTGGCTGTGCCACCTCGGCAAAGAGTTCGCGGGCCTCCCTGAGGTAGGCCTCGGCCTTGGGATGCACGCCATCGAGGGTCGCCGCGCGATGCGCCGTCAGCAGCGTCATGATCAGTTCCTGCGGTGTAGGCGCCGGCTTCGCGCGCCGTATCGCCAGCGCCTGATCGATCTCCGACAGCGCCCGCTCGACATCGTGATCGCCCTCGGAGGCGATCACCGCCAGCGCCTCACGCATGCGCGCGAGGTTGCCGGGATTGTGCTCGGCATCCGACTCCCACAGCGGTCGGATCTGCTCGATCTGCTCGCGGGCCTGGGCATAGCGTCCGACCTGAACCAGCTCCTTGGCGTAGTTCAGCCTGAACACGGCGGCGCCGAAACTGGCCTGGGTCTGCCGCTGCAAATCCGCCAGCACACGCTCGTGTACGGCCAGAGCCTCCAGCTTGCGGCCGCTGGCACCATAGAGATTGGCCAGAATCTGGCGCAGATAGTTGGCCGTCGTGCCTTTGGGACCTTCGATACGTTCCAGCAGGGCAATGCTGGCATTCGTATGATCCAGCGCATCCTGGAAGTGCCCGAGGTAGAACTCGGCCATGCCAAGATTGCCCAGCGCCGCCGCCGTCTCGTGGTGCTCGGGGCTGTAGTAACGACGCGCCAGCGGTAGCGCCTCAGCGGCATAGGCCCGCGCGGCCTCGTAGTCGCGCAAGGAGATCTGGGCGGCAGCCAGATTGGTCAGCGTGGTCGCCCACAGACGGCAGGCTTCAAGCTCCTGGCGATCGCAGTTCTGGCGCAGCAGTGGCAGCGCTTCGGTCAGCAGCGCCATGCCTTCCGGGCCGCGTCCATGCTGACTGAGCACCGCACCCAGGGTGATTCTGCGGTCGATCGCGTCAGTGCTGTGATCGTCTGCCGGCGTGTCCTTGACCACTTGCTCCATGTCGGCGAGAGCCGGCGGATCGCCGGCGCGCTCGCGCAGACGGGCATCGGCGAAGGCGATCTTGCGGTAACTGGCACCCGAGGTGCCGAGGTGCTCGGCCGCATGGCGTACCGCAGTGGCGCTGAGGCGCAGACTCGCGGCCTGATCGCCCATGAGCTGATAGATCTGCGCCAGTCGCCGATACAGCTCGACCGCCGCTTCCGGCGCGTCGGCCAGATCGGTCTCGACCCGCTTCTCGGCCCCCAGCACCAGATCGCGCACGCTGGGCTCCTGTTCCTCGGGCACGCTGGGCACCGCTTCATCGAACATGCCGGTGAGAAAATCCTGCACCGACTCCGACACCTTGAGCGCGGTCTCGGCGCGCTGACGTGCCTGCTCGGCATCGGCGCGCAGGGCCTGCGCCAGCTCCGCCTGGGCGCGCGCCTGCTGGCCGAACCACAGCGCCAGCACCAGACTGGCCAGCGTGGCCGCGGTCAGCAAGGCAGTGACGATGACGCCGCCACGATGGCGCAGCGCGAACTTGCGCATCAGGTACCAGCGCGAGGGCGGATGCGCACTGACCGGCTGGTGGCTCAGAAAGCGGCGCAGATCGTCGGCCAGCGCCTGGGCGCTCTGGTAGCGCCGGTGCGGCTCATCAATCAGACATTTCTGCAGGATGTTGTCGAGATCGCCACGCAGATAACGCGCCACGCTGCGCTGGGTGAGCGCCAGCGTGGCGTCGTCGGCATGCACCTGCAGCGCCGATTGCGAAGGCTTGCCCTTGCGCAACTCGGGGCGCTTGCTGCCGATCAGCAACTCCAGCGCCATCACCCCGAGCGCGTAGACATCGGTGGCAGTGCTGATCACCCCATCCAGCAACTGCTCGGGCGCGGCGTATTCCGGGGTGAAGCCAGCGCCGCCCTGCCGGGTGAGTTCGGTTTCCTCGCTCAGGAACTTGGCCACGCCAAAATCCAGCAGCTTGCAGCGGCCTTCGGCCGTGATCAGCACATTGGAAGGCTTGAGATCGCGATGCACGATCAGCTGCGCATGGGCGGTGGCCACGGCATCGCAGACTTCGATCAGCAGCGCAATGCGCGCCGCCGGCAGCAAACCGTGTTCGCGCACAAAGTCGGTGATGGGCAGGCCTTCGACATATTCCATCACCAGATAGGGCTCGTCGCGCTCGCTGACACCACCATCGATCAGACGCGCAATATTCGGATGCTCCAGGCTGGCCAGCGCCTTGCGCTCGCGCTCGAACAGACGCCGATCCAGATCCGACAGCACCGTGCGATGCAGCAGCTTGACCGCCACCCGCTGGGCAAATCCGCTGCGTTCGGCCAGATAGACGGTGGCCATGCCACCCTGCCCCACCGGCTTGATCAGGGTGAAGTCACCGATGCTGCGTCGCTCCAAGGCGGGCCGGTCAGGCTCGGCGTCGAGCGCCGCCAGACGCTCCTGTGGATGCACCGCCAGAGGATCGAGCGAGCGCTCCTGAGCACGCAACAGCCGGTCGACACGCTCACGCAGGGCCGCATCCGGACAATGCTGATCCAGCCAGGCCGTGCGTTCCTGTTCGGGCAGCTCGATGGCAGCGTCGAACAGCTGCCGCAGATTGAGGGGTGCATTGCTCACGTCGACGACTCCGCAGGCAGCCACAGCTCTCGCATCATCGCACCTGCCACTGGGCCTTGATGAAGGCTTTGGCGAATTCCAGATCGCGCAGGATGGTGCGCCGATTGAGGCTCAGCATCTCGGCAATCTGTTCGCCGGTGAGCCCGCCGAAATAGTGCAGCTCCAGCACTTCCGCGCTGCGCGGATCCTCCACCGCCAGCTGCCGCATCAGCTCATCCAGTTCCAGGGCGGCATCGACATGCACAAAGATGGCGTCATCGCGCACTTCGTTCCAGTCCAGCGCCTGGGCCCCACCCCCGCGCTTGATGCGCAGCCGCGCCCGCGCGCGATCGACCAGCAGATGGCGCATCGCCCGTGCCGCGTAGGCGAAGAAGGCCCGTCGGTCGGCAAACTTCAGATCTTCGCGTTCGACCACGCGCACATACAATTCGTGCACCAGCGCGGTGGTGTTGAGCGTGTCGTTAGGGGCGATCTGGGCCTTGGCGATGCTGCGCAGGTCCTGGTACAGATGGCTGAACAGGGCGTTGGCGTCGTCGGGTATCACAGGGCTCACGCGGGTCTCCATGGCCAGCCGTCACTCCGCACCATCGTAGAACAAACGCTCGCCCTCAAACGCACCGATATCCACCTGCGCACCCTCCAGCCGACGCAGGTGTAGCGCATCGAATGCTTCGGGAACACCCAGGGTCCCGGGCCCCGATGCGCCGCGGGCCAGGTCGCTGCCGGCATCGATCACCGGCGAACCGGGCAGCGGCGAGCCCTGGGCAGAGAGCATCGGATCCACGATCAGGGTACCCGGCGCAATCGGCCAGCTGGAGGTTTCGCTCATGCCGAAGATCAGGTTGCCGCGCTGCAGGAAATTGCCAGCCGGCGCTGCACCCTCGTAGAAGCGAAAGCCGCCGCTGACGATATTGTTGTCGAACTGACCGCTGCTGTTGGCGTAGAAGCCGAGCACCGTATAGGCATTGACGATGGTGTTGTTGAGCACCCGCGCACTCATCTGTCCCCCGGATCCACCCAGGAGAATGCCGTAGCGACCGGCGCCCGCGATTTGATCCAGCAACATCAGATTGTCGTGCAGCAGCAGGTTGACGCTGGCCGAATCAACGCTTGCCACTTCGACGCCGCTGGCATAGCGACGTGACGGAGTGGCGACAGCGGGCAGCATCTGGTTTCGACGGATGACCGCCTCCCAGACACCGCTACCCCCGAGAACTCCGTGGAGCGCCTTGTGGGCGGACTGGGCCATCACCACCCCCTCCGGCCGGAAGCGATTGTCCTCAATGAGGATCTGGCCGCCACTGCTGCCACTGCCGTAGACAATTAGGGAGTTGGGCGCGGCATTGTCCGAGCCGATCTCGAACTGACTGCGGCGGATACGGACCTGCGATCGCGCGCTGCCGGTCTGATTCATGCTGACCTGCAGCTGCGTGGACGCGCCCGTCGCGTGGCCGCGAAAGGAGAGCTGCTGCAGCGTCAGCTCACCGGGCTGCGCCCCATTGACCGCGAAGAACCAGCTGCCGCCGACGATCTGGATTCCGCTGATTTCGACCATCCAGGGCACTGCGCTGTTGATGCTCATCAAATGCGATTCGGTCGATGTCAGTGTCAGAGACACGCCAGGGGCCGTAACGATCGACAGCGGCTTGAAGATCTGCAGCCGCTCGCCCACGGTGGCCGAGCTGACGATGCGCAGCGTGTCGCCCGCCTGGGCGAAATCGGCACAGCTCATCAGGGTGCTGTTGCACGGCGGCGGGCCGGGCCAGTCCAGCGTGGCTGCCACGGTAGGCGCCACCGGGATCAATGCAAGCAGCAGTCCGGCAATCCGCAGCTTTCCGGGACAAGAACGCATGGCAACACTCCGATTCAATCTGACTAATCGACCCAAGCGCTGTTGGGCGCCCAAGTGCGACATGGCGCACAAAACAAACAGATTGCAGGCGGCGATGTCGCAATCGGTCATCAATGAGCGCTTGTGCAATCAATCCCCGGAATCGGAATTGCCTGCATGTGCTCGTATCGATACTTGTTCTGCTGCCTGCTTGGATTTGTCACCGCAGCCCATGCCGATGTTTTCACCGTAGGCTCGGGCGCAGCCTGCACCCACGCCTCGATCCAGGACGCCATCACAGCCGGGCTGGCTAACGGCACCGGTCTGGATGTCATCAATGTCGCCCGCAACCGCAGCTACACGGCGCAGGCGCTGGTGGCCCAGAACGACACGCTGGTGATCCAGGGTGGCTTCGCCGACTGCAGCAGTGCCACCGGCGACCCGAACAATCCCACCGTGCTTTCCGGCGCCGGCGGCGCGGCCGCCCCGGTGCTGCGCATCCAGGGCAGTGGCAACGTCACCCTGCGCAATCTGGTGCTGCAAGGGGGCGATGCGCCGGCCAATGCCGATGGCGGCGGTCTGGCGATTGTGGACGGACCGCATCAGATCACACTGAACAATGTGCAGCTGGCCAGCAACCACGCTGGACGCGGTGCCGGGATGGCGGTGACCACGGGCGTCAGCACGATCAGCGTCACCTTCCAGGGCGACAGCCGCATCTTCGGCAATCAGGCCAGCAGCGACGGTGGCGGCATCTATTGCCGCAGCGCCAGCCTGTCGCTGGTGACCGAGTCCTTGATCATCAACTCCAATACCAGCGCTCGCGATGGCGGCGGCATCTACGCCGAAAACTGCAGCATCGATCTGGCCAGCGGCCACGCGCTGGGCGCCCTCTGGAACAACCAGGCCACTCGTAACGGCGGCGGCATGTACGTCCTTGGTGCCTTCGGCGGCGCCCGGATCTATTCGCTGTTCGTCGATGCACTTACGCGCCTGAACGGCAACAATGCCGCTGTCGGCGGCGGCGCTATCTACGCTACCGACGGCGCCAGGGTGCAACTGCAGAACGTGGAAGTGGTCGACAACGTCGCGCAGGACGGCGGCGCCATTCTGATGCGCGGCACCGGCAACAGCATCACCAACGATCTGACGATCGTCGCGAGCAACCTGACCCCTGCTGCCGTGACCTGTCCAAACGGGCGAATCTGCAACCGCTTCGTCAACAACCGCAGCTCAGTGGCCGGCGTACTCAGCAATGGCGCCGCCGCCATCGCCTACCGGCTCGAAAACGGCAGTGCTGGTCGCGCCCACATTCAGCGCACCAGCTTTGAGGGCAACCAGGGCGGCCGCGTCATTCACAGTTTCATCCCCAGCGCGGGCGCCTTCAACGAAATGGCGCTGAGCAATGTAGCGCTGTTCGGCAACCAGCAGAGTGACCCTCAGGGCGCATTGATCTACGGCCAGAAGCTGACCCTCAATTTCGTCAGCATCGCCGGCAACACGCTTGCCGGTAGCGCGGTGATCCGTGGCTTCGATCTGCAGACCGTCCTCGGCTACGTCGCCGCCTTCCAGCCCGGCAAACCGCTGCTTCAGCAGACCGGTGGCTCGGTGCTCAGCGGCTATCTGATCGCCAATGACCTCAGCGGCATTCCGCCGACGGTCAACAATCTGGAAGCCGATCCGCTGTTCGTCAGTGCCAGCGATCTGCACCTGCGGCCGGGTTCGCTGGCGATCGACTATGCGACCTCGTCCTCAGCGCTGGCGCCGCCCTACAACACCGACATCCTCGGCAATCCGCGCCCGGTCGACGACAGCCAGGTGCCCAACGCCTTCGGCCCCATCGATGTCGGCGCCTACGAGTCCGAGGCCGACGCGCTGTTCGCCAACGGCTTTGAACCCTGTTTCAGCTGCTAGGGCCGGACCAAAAAGGCAGCCTTTTGTAGGAGCGACCTCGCGTCGCGACCGCTCTCGCGAGACAACAGTCGCGCCGCAAGGGCGCTCCTACCCGGGTCCTGCGCCACGACGCCAGCGACCTTGCACCGCATCACCCGCACCCGCGGAAGCTAGTCCCACCCACCAGGAGTCAGCCATGAAGACCACGATCCCCCTGGCGCTGCTCTGCGCCAGCCTCAGCACCCCGGCACTCGCCGACAACGAGTTCAGCGTCGGCACCGGCCCGGGTTGCACCCATGCCACGATCCAGTCGGCCCTGGACACCGCCGCCAATGACGGACTGGTGCCCTCGCTGATCAAGATCACCCGCAGCCTGAGTTACACCCAGCAGGCGCTGCGCATCAACGATCGCGAATACGTGGAACTGCGCGGCGGCTACGAGCACTGCACCGACACCCTGCCGAATGCCAGCTACACCCGCATCGATGGCAGCGGCGGTATCCAGCAGACAGTGATTGCCGTGGTCGGTAACTTTCCGTCCACGGTGCGCCTCGCTGGCCTGGAGATCATCGGTGGTGATGCCGAAGACCATGAATACGGCGGCGCAGTCTATGCCCGTCACGGAGGCTTGCTGGTCATCGCCGCCAGCTCCATCCACAACAACCGCGCCGGTTATGGCGGCGGCATTGCCATCGAAGGTCGCGGCACTGAACTGGCTCTACGCGACGACGTGCTGGTCTACAGCAATTCGGCCATGTACGAGGGCGGCGGCGCCTGGTGTCGCGACGGCTCGGTGTACGCCAATGCCCGCGGCAGTGGCTTCTTCAACAACAATGCCCTCAACGAGGGTGGCGGTCTGCGCCTCAGCCATTGCAATGCCGAACTGGCCAGCAACGGTCCCTTCAATGCCGGCATTCTCTATGGCAACACCGCGTACGATGGTGCCGGCCTGAGCGCCAGCGATTCGATCATCAAGGTCTACAGCACCCAGAGCAACGCGCCCAACCGCATCGCCTACAACCGGGCTACCCGCAACGGCGGTGGCTTTGCGCTGCGCAATGCCTCGTCGATCACACTCTGGGACACCCTGATCGAAGGCAATGCCGCCAGCACCGGCGGCGCTGGCTGGGTCTATTCCAGCACCGCGAGCGATCCGCGCATCCGCTTGCGCAGCGCCCGCAACCGCGACGCCGAAACTCCGGTCACTGCGGTGGCCTGCGCCAGCGGGACCAACTGCAATCGCGTCACCGGCAACACCACCAGGGCCTTTGGCAGTTCGCCCGGTGACGGCGCCGCCTTCTACTACGACTGGAGTTCACCGACCGGCTGCAACTTCCCGTTCAGCTGTACCTGGCCCACCGGCTTTGTCGCCGATGCCGACATCCAGGACGCCCAGATCGATCGCAACAGCGGCCATTCGCTGATCTACTACCGTCAGCACTACAATCATTACGGCATTACCCAGTCGCTGATCTTCGGCAACACCGTCAGCGATGCGCTGATCAAGACCGGCGATGACGACAAGGTCTGGATCGCCCAGACCACCATCACCGGCAACAACATCGGCAGCGCCGTGGTGCGCGCGCCGCAGCTGGATCTGCGCTGCGCCATCGTCAATCAGGCTGGCGTGATTCGCCAGGGCAGCGGCACCCTGACCGCGCAGTTCGTGCTGGTACCCAGCACCAGCCAGTTGCCCGGCAACACCAGCATCTTCCAGGGCGCACCGCGCTTCATGTCGATCGCAAACGACAACTTCCGATTATTCCCGGGTCAGTTCCGTTTCGATCCCGTTCCATCGCCGGGCATCGATATCGCCAGCAGCTGCGGCGTGTTTCAGCGCGGCAACGATCTGGACGGACTGGCGCGCCCCGTCGACATCGCCGCCGCGCCCAATCAGTTCGGCACGCTGGATCTGGGACCGTACGAGGCGCGGATCAGCTTGTCTGGATTCTGAGCGCTGCGAAGGTCTCCGGATCAATGCCAGCCTGATGCAGGGGCGCATCGGCGGAAGCTGCGCTGAAGCAGGCAGCACGATCAACGCAAGCGCTCTCGGGCGCTTGCGTACGATCAAGGACTTCTTGCTCCGCGCAGTTAGGATTGCCTCACTTTTCCTGTCTGACCTTGCATGTTCAGCGCCGCTTCGAGGGCTTGATGATCGGCGAGGCAGACGTCCGATCGCGGATCGGTTCCGCGACCGGATATGGACGCCGCTGAGCCATCGAGGTCGGGCGAACTCAATTCTTCCAGGGACCTGTCGTGACCCAATATCCAAGCCGCCAGGACTTCATCATCGGCGAGAAAGCCTCGCTGTCCAGACAGATCAGCATCGAAGACATCCAGCACATGGCCGCCATCACCGGGGACTTCAATCCGGTGCATCTGGACGAGGAGTACGCCGCGCTGACCCGTTTCAAGGGCCGCATTGCCCACGGCGTGTTCAGCTCCGGACTGATCTCGGCCGTGCTCGGCATGCATCTGCCCGGGCCGGGCTCGGTCTATCTCAGGCAATCGCTGCAGTTTCTGTATCCGCTGCGTCCCGGCGATGTGCTGACGGCCGAAGTCGAAGTCACCGCCTGGCGTTCCGAAAAGCGCATCGTCACGCTGAGGACCCGCTCCATGAACCAGCACGGCAATGACATCGCCGAGGGCGAAGCAGTGTTGCTGGTGGCCTGAGCGATGCCCCGGATGGCGCAAAGCCTGCGGCCAGTTTTCGGATGAAAACTCCCGGTAGCATCGCCGCCCATGGACGCCTACGAAATCTCGAACGATCCCGGCCGCCTGGACCTCAGCGCCATGCATGCCTACCTGTCCAGCTCCTATTGGTCGCCGGGCATTCCCAGAGCCACGCTGGCCAAGGCCGTTGCCCATTCGATCTGCGTCGGCGCCTATCGCGGCGACGAGCAGATCGGCTTCGCCCGGATGGTCACGGATCGCGCCACCTTCGCCTATCTGGCGGATGTCTACGTACTGGAAGCGCATCGCGGCAAAGGCCTGGCGCAGCGTCTGATCAGGGCACTGCTGGCCGAGCCTGATTTGCAGGGACTGCGGCGGCTGATGCTGGTCACCCGCGACGGTCATGGGCTCTACCAGAAGTTCGGATTCCGGGCGCTGGCGGCGCCGGAGCGCTTCATGGAGCTTCACAACCCGCGGATCTATCTGGCCGCAGATGATTGAGATTCTTCCCTACCAGCTCGACTGGCCCGTGCACTTCGAGCGCCTCGCGGCCAGGATTCGAACGGCTCTGGGGCAGCGCGCGCTGCGCGTGGATCACATCGGCTCCACCTCTGTTCCCGGACTCAGCGCCAAGGACGTCATCGATATCCAGGTGACGGTGCCCGCCCTCGGTGCTGATATCGCGCTGGACCTGCGCTCGGCGGGCCTGGTCCAGCGCGGGCAAGTCCGCCTGGATCATGTTCCTCCGGGTGAAGTGGCCGATGCCGCCGAGTGGAGCAAACTGCTGTTCGCACAGCCGCCGGACGAGCGCCGGGCGCATGTGCACGTGCGCGTGGCCGGTCGCCGCAATCAGCGCTACGCGCTGCTGTTTCGAGACTATCTGCGAGCCCATCCGGCCACGGCCGAGGCCTACGCCGAACTCAAGCGCCGGCTCGCCGCCAGCCTGTCCGACCCGAAGGACTATCCGGAAGTGAAGGATCCCGCTGTCGACCTGATCTATCTGGCGGCGCAGGCCTGGGCCGCACAGAGTGCCTGGGCACCAACGCAAGACTGATCTACTGCGCCCCGCGTCGTCTCAGGAAGCCCCGGTTCAGGGCCGAGTCCGTTCGAAATCCATGGTCCAGTTGGTCTCCCAGGTCTGGCCGGCGTCGGCGGAGAACGCCTGTTCCCAGCGGGCCGCATCAGCACTCACCGGCAGCCAGAGAAAGCGCACCCGGATCGGCCGGCCTTCCAGGGTGTCGTCGGCGTAGAAGCGGCCCTGCCCATCACTGAATCGCCCGACCACCGGCGTGTCCAGATGATGCGGGGAGCGCCCGTCCAGCCACCAGATCGCCCACTGCCCGCTGGCCACATCCAGCGAGCGGAAGGCGGCCGCACGATAGGTGCCTTCGGGCGGATGCAGCAGATTGTCCTCGACATTGCCGCGTTCCCCCAGAATCTTGCGAGTGGACGAGATTCCGTCGAATTCCTGCCACTCGGTGCAGCCTGCCAGCCTATGCTTGAGCCGGCGATGGCGCACGCGCCAGTCGCCGATGATGAAATCGAAGTCAGACTCCGGGGATGACGGAAGGCCGGCGCTCATGGGTGTCTCGCTCCGATGGTTCAGGGAATTGTCGAATGTCCAGGACCGACATCATCGATCAGTCCGAGCACGATCCACCGTGCACTCCCGCCACCGAACTGGCACCAGCCTGCAGCCAGTGCGACGGCCCCACATCAGGAGCGAAGCATGTTGTTGCGCCGGTTCACACAATCGCTGAGGGACCAGAACTGGACCGCGATCACCATCGAGTTCGTGCTGCTGGTGGTGGGCGTGTTTCTCGGCATCCAGGTATCCAACTGGAATAGCGAGCGCGAGACCCGGCAGAAGTCCGCCATCTTCACCGAGAGACTCCGGGAGGATCTGCGGGTCGAATCCTGGCGCTACCAGTTTCTGCTCGCGTACTACGCCGATGTGCGCGACGCCACCGAGGCCACCGCGAATGCGCTGAGCGGCACGGCACTCCTGTCGAACCGGGATTTTATCGTCAACGCCTACCGGGCCACCCAGTACAAGCAGGGCGCCAGCCGTCGAGCCACCTACGATGAGTTGATCTCCACCGGCAACATCGGGCTGATCGAGGACCGTGAGTTGCTGAAGCTCGCGGTACGCGCCTACAGCGTGGCCACGATCGACAACATGGTCCAGGAAGGTGTCGAATCACCCTATCGCACACTGTTCCGCATGACCGTCCCCAACAATACCCAGCGAGCCCTCGGCAAGCAGTGCGGCGACCGCTACATCCTGCCCGGCGACTACCGCGACTTCGATCATGTGATCGATTATCCCTGTGAACTGGAACTGCCCGATGCCGATATCGATGCCGCCGCGCAGGCGCTGCGCGATGACCCACAAACCCTGCGCTATCTGCGGCTGCGCGTGGCCGATATCGAAACCCGTCTGGCCGATCTGACCGGTAACAATCGCGACGTCTTCGAGGGCTTTTTGGAGATTGCGAAACAGAAACCATGATGCTGTCGGCGCTCAGCCCCGATGAGCGCGCCTGACCATTGGTGGCATCATGTTCGCTGGTCTCAGCAGCGCATCGTAGGCATGCAACCCTCACAGGACTTGACCGGCCTGCTCCTGGCTTGGCGCCAGGGCCTGGACTCGCCCAGCAAGGCCCTGGAGCAGGAGATCTATGCCAGCCTGAAACGGATGGCCCATGCGCGCTGGCGACAGGGCGGCCAGTCGCAGACCTTCAGCCCTTCTGAGCTGGTGCAGGAAGCGGCGATCCGGCTGTTGAATGGTTCGGTGGACTGGTCCTCGCGAGTGCATTTCTTTGCCCTGGCGGCGCTGCAGATGCGCGCCGTGCTGATTGATCGGGCGCGCGCCCGCAGCGCCGACAAGCGTGGCGGTGGCGCCGCTCCGGCAACCCTGGCGGAGGTCAATGCCGACGAGCTTCCCGGCAGCGCTGGCATCGACGAGCAGATCCTCGATCTCGATCAGGCGCTGAGCAAGCTGGCGCAGGAAGATGCGCGCGCCGCGCGTGTGGTCGAACTCACCTATTTCGGCGGGCTGCAGACTCCGGAAGTCGCCCTGGTGCTGGGCGTGAGCCGGCGCACGGTCGAGAAATCCCTGGCCTACGGGCGCGCGCTGCTGCAGCAGCACCTGGCCGGATGAGCCTGCACAGCAACCGCGAGCTGTTTGATCTGGCGCTGTCGCTGGCGCCGGAATCACGTGATGCCTGGTTGGCGCAGGCGGCCGCGGATCCGGAGCAGTTGCAACAGGTGCGGGCGCTGCTGGCCGCCTGCGATACCCAGTCAAATATTGCCGGTCGCGTGCGCCGAGCGGCCGATGCCTCCAGTCGTGAACTCGGCTGGTCCGGACACCTCGGCCCCTATCGCTTGCTGGAACTGCTGGGCGAAGGCGGCATGGGCATGGTCTGGAAGGCCGAACGCGACGACGGCGAGTTTCGCCATCAGGTCGCGATCAAGACCCTGCGCGGCCGACCCTCGCCCGCTGCAGTGGAGCGCCTGCGCCAGGAGCGGCAGATTCTGGCCGGCCTGGTCCATCCCCATATCGCCCGCCTGCTGGACGGTGGGACCACGCCGGCGGGTGATCCTTATCTGGTGATGGAGTACATCGACGGCATGCCGCTGCGGGACTGGCTGCGGGCGACCCGACCCAGTCTGCAGCAGCGCCTGCAGCTGTTTGCCACGCTCTGCCGCGCCGTGGCCTTTGCCCACCAGCGACTGGTGGTGCATTGCGACATCAAACCCGGCAATGTGATGGTGCGCGCCGATGGCACCCCGGTGTTGCTGGACTTTGGTGTCGCCCAGCTGGTGGATCTGGCCAACGAGGAGGCGCCAGAGCTGAGCTTTGCCGGTACGCCCGCCTACGCCAGTCCGGAGCAGCTGTTGCACCAGCCGGTGACGGTGCAGAGCGACGTCTGGGGCCTGGGCATGCTGATGATCGAGCTGCTCGCCGGCGTGCGCCCGACCTGCCGCCTGCTGGACGGTCGTGCCGAGGAGCTGCCGCTGGCCAGCAGCCTGGCCGAAGGCCTGAGCGTGCAGGAACGCGCCGAGCGCCTGGCACTGGATCCGCAACGCCTGCGCGGCGATCTCGACAGCCTGCTGGCCAAGGCTCTGCGCGTCGAGGCGCGGCAACGTTACAGCGGCGCCGCCGAACTGGCCCTGGACCTGGACAACCATCTGGCGCACCGGCCAGTCAGCGCGCGCGGCGGTCACTGGCGTTATCTGCTCGGCAAGACCCTGCGCCGACATCGCGCCGCGGTGGTGGCTGGCGCCCTGGCACTGGCAGCCTTGATCAGCCTGTCACTGTCGCTGCTGCGGCAATATGAGCAAACCCGACTGGCGCTCGCCGTGGCCGAGCAGCGCCAGCAGGAACTGCGTGGCACGGTCGAATTCCTGACCGGCATGTTCTCGGAGTTCGATCCCAATGTCGCACCGGGACGCTTGCTGACGCCGCAGGCTCTGACCGATCTGGCCAAGGCGCGCCTCGATGCCCTGCCCGATCTGCCACCCGGTGCGCGCATCGAGCTGATGCGCAGCCTGGCCTCGATCTACAACAACATCGGCGCCAATGAACCGGCGCTGGAACTCAGCCTGAAACTGATCGAACTGCTGCAACAACACGGGGCAGCGGACACCGAACTGGCCAGCGCCCGGCTGATGGCAGCGATCTCGCTGGAGCGCCTGGGGAGGGTCAAGGAAGGGCTGGTGATGGCGCAGCAGGCCGAGCGCGGCAGTCGTGGCAGTACGGATGCGCTGTTGCGGGGCGAGACCCTGCTGGCGCTGGGACTGGCCTGGCAGAACAATGCCGATCCGACCGCCGCCGAGGCCAGCTACGCGCAGGCCGAGGGGTATTTCCGACAGTCGCCAGGTGGACAGGCCGGCCTGGCCAAGCTGCTGCACAACCGCGGTCATCTGGCGCTCTACCAGGGGCAGGCCGAGCGGGCGCTGGACGATTACCGGGAGGCGGTGCGGATCAAGACCGCTGTCGCCAATGCCGATCATCCCACCGTGTTCACCTCGCGTATGGGCGAGGTCAAGGCGCTGTCCAGGCTGGGTCGATACCCCGAAGCACTGGCAGTGCTGACCGATCTGATCCCCAGGGTCGAGCGCACCCTGGGCACGGGCAGCGATCGCTACCGGATCCTGCAGAGCGAACTCGGCAGCGTCTATCAGGATCTGGGCCAGCTGCAGCCCAGCCGCGCAGCCTATCTGCAAGCCGTCGAGCTGAGTCAGGGTGACGGGCACGAGGATCTGAATTACGCCTATCTGCTGAACAACCTGGCATCGCTGGACGAGTTGCGCGGCGATACCGAGCAGGCGCTGGCCGGTTATGCGCAATCGCTGGCGCTGCGCGAGCGTCTGGGCGCCGATGCCGTGAGCCTGGCCCGGGTGCGTATGAACATGGCCCGCACCCTGATCGAGGCGGGACAGGTGGACGCCGCGCAGGCGCTGATCACCGCAGCCACCGCAGCGCGTCAGCAGGTGCTGGCGCCGGATCATCCGGATCAGATTCAGGCCCCGGTGCTGCGCCTGCTGAGCGCCGTCGCGCTCGGCGACGCCGAGGGCGTAGCGTCCAATCTGGTCGTGCTGCGCGCCGCCCTGGCTGGCACGATCACCGGCATGAGCCCGCTGCAGCAAAGCCAGGTCGAACTGGCGATCGCCCGGGGCGAGCTGTCATTGCAAGGGATAGACAGCGCCAGTGAGTTCGCCGCCAGCGCCCACCAACGCCGCACCCAGCTGTTCCCGGCAGGCCACCCGATGCTAGCGCAGTCCGCCCTGGTCGGGGCGAGCGCCCGGTTGGCCGCTGGCGATCACGAGCAAGCGGCGCAACTGATCGAGCAGGCGGCACCCGCCATCGAAACGCAGATGCATGCCACAGCGCCACTGCGCCGCGAACTGGCGCGGCTGCGCGCGGCGCTAGCGACAATTGGACGTGCCGCATTTGTACACCCGCAGCGCGCTGGCGGATTGATTGCTGATCACCGGCAAGCCGTCGCTGCCGATGGCGATGGACGAGCTGCCGAGCACGTCGAAGGCGGTGATGGTGGCAGCGCCGGTGCAGGCCGCATTGGCGCATCGGGCCACCTTGACGGCATTGACGCCGGTGTTGTCGCCATAGGAGATGACCGGGATGCCGGCGGCGTCGACCGTGATCGCACTCAACAGACCGTTGCTGCTGCTGAGGTTGTCGACCACGGTCACCGTTGATCCGCTGCTGCAGGCGGCGTTGGCGCACTTGGCCACGCGCAGCTGCGATCCGCCCCAGAAGCTGATCACCGGCAAGCCATCATTGCCCATGGCAATGGCCGCCGTGACGCCCTGCGTGCTGCCGTCCAGCGCACTGATGGTGGTGGCGCCGGCGCAGCTGGCCGTGCTGCATTTGAGGACCCGATAGACGTTGCCGAGGTCCGAGTACACCAGCACTGGCAGACCGTCAGCGCCCAGGGCCAGGGTGGCATATTGGGCATTGCCGTTGGCCAGCACGGTGGTGATCGTCGCCGACCCCGTACAGGCCGCATTGCTGCATTTGGCCACCTTCAGCGCGCCGGCGGTGGTGCTGTAGGCGATCACCGGCAGCCCGTCGCCGGGCACCGCAATGCTGGTGTTGTCGGCGGACACCATGTCGATGGTGGTGCTGGTGGCACTGCTGCAGGCGGGATCGGCGCATTTGCTGACGCTGACGGTGGCGCCGGAACGGGAACTGATCACCGGCAGCTGATCGCTGCCCAGGGCCAGCGAAGCACTCAGTCCACCGACGCTGATGCTGCGTTGGCCGGAGAAGCTGCAACTCGGATTCTGGCATTTCGCCACGCGCAGGTTCTGGTTGCTGCCATCGTAATAGCTGATCACCGGCAGACCGTCCGCCGGCACGGCCAGCGAGGATCGGGCAAAAAAGGCCGAGCCGCCGTTGCTCAGCGTTTCGACCAGGCTGAGTTGCTGGGCTTGCGCCGGCGGCTCGCACTGCAGCGTGCCGTCGGCATTGACGGCACGTACAAAAGTCCCGGCAGCGCAGCTGCTGCTGATCCTTGCCTGCACCTGGGCAGGATTGATCTGGGCGCTGCCGACCGCGCCCGGAGCAATCTTGGCCGAGGTCACGTTGGCGTCGATGATGGCGGCGCTGTCCACGGCGTTGTTGGCCAACTTGGCGGCGGTGACGACATCGTTGGCCAGCTGCGCGGTGCCCACGGCATTGCTGGCCAGATCAACCGCAGCGATGCTGCCATCGGCGATCTGCGCGCTGCCGACGCCACCGTTGGCGATGGACAGCGTGCCGCTGCCGGTGATCGGCCCGCCGCTGAGCCCGGTGCCGGCGCCGACGCTGATCACGGTGCCGCCACTGTCGTTGTCGATGCCATCGGCAAAGCCGGCGGGCACGCCGCTCAGGCCCGACCAGGGCGCGGCGCTGCTGCTGGCTGCGCGCAAAGCTTCCGGCACCGCCCGTATCAGCTGTCGTGGCGCCAGCGTGGTGTAGGCGCCGCTGCTGGCACCCGGCCGCACCCGCAACTCCAGAAAGCGTTGCTCGCCGACGAAGGCGCTGCTGCCGAAATCGACCGCGGTGCTGAACAATCCGTTTTCCACCGGCACATCGGCCGCGCTGACGCAGGCCAGCGCACTGGCACCGGCGAACTGATCGAACAGGCACAACTCCAGGTCAAACAGGCCGTTTGCGGGTGCGCCGGCGTCACGCAGCTCACCCTGGTAACTGAAAGCGCTGCCCAACGGGGCCGCGGCGACGGGGCTGGGGCAGCTCAATGCCAGCAACAGGGCGGGAGCCATCAAAGTTCGGAAGGATTTCACGAAGTACTCCTTGATCAAGGACTTTCGAAGCCGTTGGCGTACAGCAGATCGGCGCCGGGCGCGGCCGCAGTCCAGAAGCCCCCGCTGAGGACATAGCTGCCGCCGCTGGCGGGATGCAGGGGATCGGCATCGGGCTGGCCGATGCTGCCGCGCAGCTGATAACTGCCACCGCTGGCCTGAGCACCGCCGCTGGCGATCAGGGCTCGCGGCTGCACGTAGCTGCCACCGCTGGACTGAGCCAGCGCGAGCAGCGGCAGACAAAGTACGGCCAGGGTCAGGGTTCTGCACAACATGGGCCACCTCAAGTCCATCGACGACGCTTCGCCGGTCTTGCTTGAGCTAATCGCAATATCGGGCCCAACACCGCACTGAGCGCAGCTGCAGCCCTCACAGCAGCCCTCAGGGCTACGCCTTCGATTGCGCTTTTTCCCCGGCCTTGTTACAACTTGCGCCGTTGCGGTTGCTAGACTGGCACCGTCCGATCGTCATCTATCGAGGGATCCAGCGATGAGCCATTCTCAGAACCTTCTACGATTGGCCGCGGCCTTGTTGCTGGCTTCGGCCACGGTGCCTGGCATGGCGCAGGACGAGGACACCCAACCACCTCCGAAAGAGCGTTTTGAAGTCACCGAAGACGGCAGCGTGCGCGACAACGAGACCGGATTGCTCTGGGCCGCCAGGGACAACGGTGGCGATATCGACTGGCAGGGCGCGCAGAACTACTGTCAATCGCAGGGCGGCGCCTGGCGCCTTCCGAGCAGCGCCGAACTGCTCAAGATCTACTATCCCAGCGACGATCAGATGCAGGACTGCATCGGCAAGCTCACGTGCAGGGTCACGCCCTTGATCCTCTTGTCCGGGCTGACGCCGTGGAGCAGCGATCGCAACGGCGCCACCGAGGCTTTCTACGTCTACTTCAATGACGGCCAGCAGTACTCGTACGCCATGACCAACACCCAGGGCAAGCGCGCGCTGTGCGTGCGTAACCCGTAAGCGGGGCACGGGGCACGGGGCACGGGAAAAGGCTATAGCCCGGCGCTTTGGTGGGTACATTGCGGGAGCCAGACCGTAGGAGCGCCCTCGCGGCGCGACCGGCGATGCGACAACCGCACCCTGAGGCAGATCGCGGCCAGGAGCCGGACGCAAAGGACGCGAAGGAAAAGCAGAAAGCACGCGAAGAAGAGCGGTTGGAACTTCAAGCTGCTCTGTAGAGACCGTCATCGAATGCGGCTTGGGCCGGGCAGGCACTGCCCGCAGCGCGCGAACATCCCGCTGGATCGGTGCGGCTCTGCGGAGGGACGCGCGCCTGCGCGGCCGCTCTTGATTTTCCGGCGAGGCAAGGAGGCGCCGCGGCGCGGCGCCTCCAAGATCGACAGCTTGCGCGTTGACCCTGGAACGGAGTCAGTGGGAGCCGCGTGTATCGACCCGACACTGCGCACTGGCCGTGAACCACCAGCTTGTCTGTAGGAGCGACCTCGCGTCGCGACCGGCAAGCCGCACGTCTGTGGCAGCGGTCGCGCCGCAAGGGCGCTCCTACAGGTGAACGAAGCCGGCGCTGCGCTCACGCTGGCGCCGAGTCCATGACTTACGATCCGGTTTTCATGGAAAGCGCCGCTGCCCGCCATCGGTCATGCATTTTCCAGCCGCGCCCGAATTCGGCCTCAGGACGTCTCAATGTGCCTGAATGCAACTGCTAGTCTGCGGAAAAATCCCGGAGGCTCGCCATGTCGAAGCAACGCTCCTCAGTCTGGTCGCGCGTCGTCATCGTTGCATTGGCCAGTCTCCTCGGCCTGTATGCCGTCGCCCAGGTCATCCAGCCGACCACCGAATTCGCGGTCGTCGGGGTCAGCAACGAAAACGCCAACGGCCGACCCACCGCAGTGCTGCGCTTCAACCGTCCGCTGGACACCAGTCAGGTCTTCGACGCACTGGTTCACCTGAGCACGCCCGAGGGCGGCCGGGTCGATGGCTCCTGGGCACTGGCGCACGACGCCCGCACGCTGGAATTCCCCTTCCTGCAAACGCTGTCGAACTACCAGATCCGGGTAGACGCCGGACTGCGCGCCGCCGATGGCAGCACGCTCGCCAGCGCTTTCCAGCAGCAGATCAGCACCCAGGTACTGCCGGCGAGCGCGCGCTTTCTGAGCAACGGCAGCGTGATCCCGCGCCATGCCCATCAGGGACTGCCGATTGCCAGCACCAACATGGAATCGGTGGACGTCGAATTTCTCAAGGTGCACCCGGAGAACTACGCCGGCTTCTTCCTCGGCTACGAGCTGCCTTATGGGCGCTGGCCTGGTGTACGCCGTCAGGCCAAGCGCGGCGGCGGCGACAGCGAAGAGGAATACGACTGGAAGAGCGAACTGGAACGCATCACCGATTTCACCGAATCGGTGTACCAGCAGCGCTTCACGCTGGACCATCCGAGCGACCGTCAGGCGCTGACCTATCTGCCCGTCCACCGGATCAAGGAGTTGCGCGCGCCCGGCGTGTACATGGCCGTGATGAAGCGACCGAACAACTTCCCCGGCAGCTGGCACACCGCCTATTTCGTGGTCACCGATCTCGGCCTGCACGCCCGCCGTTACGGCGATTCGGTGTGGGTGCACGCGGCCTCGCTGAAGACCGGCAAGCCCCTGCCCGGCACCCGCATCCAGGCCCGTGGCGACGGCGGCAAGGATCTGGGCTCAGCCGTCACCGACGCTCAGGGCAATGCCCTGATCAAGGTCGAGCCGCAGGGCTTCGGTCGATACGACGACTACGCGCCGCAGCAGAAATCCGACAGCAACGAACTGCTGCTGCTCAGCGGCGAGCACGATGACGACATCGCCATGCTGCCCCTGAACGCGCCCGCGGTCGATCTGTCGGCGCTGCCGATCAGCGGTCGTCAGCAGCAGCCTTTCGATATCTACAGCTGGGGCAGCCGGGATCTGTACCGCCCCGGCGAAACCCTGCGCGTGCATCTGCTGGTACGTGATCACGACGGCCACCTGCGCCAGCAGAACACACCGCTGATCGTGCAGCTGCTCAATCCGGAGGGCGAGAACGTCGAGAATCGCGCGCTCGAAGTCGGTCCGGGCGGCTATGCCAGCTACAGCTACAAGCTGGCCGAGAACGCGGTCACCGGTCTGTATCTGCTGCGCCTCTCCACCGATGGCAACAGCGAGCAGGCGCCCTTCAGCATGGACCTGCATGTGGAGGAATTCCTGCCCGAACGCTTGAAGATCGATCTCGGCAGCGACCAGGCCACGCTGGCGCCCGGCGAGAATCTGCGGCTGAAAGCAACGTCCGCCTATCTCTATGGCGCCCCGGCCGGCGGCAATCGTTTTGTCGCTTCGATGGTGCTCACCCCGGCCGATCATCCGGTCGAACTGTACAAGGACTTCCACTTCGGCGACGCCAGCGCACGCTTCGATTCCACACCCACCGAAGTGCTGGACGATGTCTTCGACGAACAGGGCGAGATCAGCGCCGAGGTCGATCTCTCGCAGGTCGCCCGGGACAAGGGGCCGATCGAGGTCAAGATTCTCGGCGAAGTGCAGGAGAGCGGCGGTCGCGCCGTCAACAAGATCCTGAAACGGGTGATCTGGCCGGCGCCGGTGCTGCTCGGCCTGCGCCCGCAGTTCGATGACGACAGCGCCCCGGGCGATACCACCGCCAAGCTCGACGTCATTGCCAGCAACGTCAGCGGGCAGCGACAGTCGGTCAGCGGCGTGCAGGTGCGCGTGCTGCGCGACTGGCGCGATTACAGCTGGTACTACCGCAATGACGACAGTTTCGACGTCAGCATCATCAGTTCGACCACGGTGGAGAGCACCCAGAGCATCGATCTCAGCGCCGATGGCCGCCCTTTCGAACTGCAGGTGCCGATCAAATGGGGCGGCTACTGGGTGGAGCTGATCCACCCCGACTCCGGCGTGGTCACGCGTTACCACTTCCAGGCCGGCTGGAGCTGGGGTGGCGACAGCCAGATCGCGCGCGAGCCGCGCCCCGACCAGATCAAGCTGGAGCTGGACAAGGCCGCCTATCGCGTCGGCGACACCGCCAGACTGAGCATCCACGCGCCCCATGAAGGCCCCGGCTTCGTCATGGTCGAGAGCGACCAGCAGCTGTTCTATGCCGAGATCAACGCCGGACCGGATGCCGAGGTCAGCATCCCCATCGACGAGCGCTATCAGCGCCACGACATCTACGTCAGCGCCGTGGTGCTGCGCCCCGACGGCAGCAAGGACGCACTGGTGCCCTCGCGCGCGGTGGGCATGCTGCATCTGCCGCTGGATCGCTCAGAACGCAGTCTGGCTGTGACCCTGGAGGCGCCCAGACTGAGCCGCCCCGGTGCCGACATGCGCATTCAGATCGATGTGCCGCAACTGGCCGGCCAGCAGGCCTCGGTGGTGCTGACCGCGGTCGATCAGGGCATCACCAACATCACCCGCTACAAGGTGCCGGACCCGGCCGGATTCTTCTTCGGCCAGCGCCGTTTCAGCCTCGATCTCTACGATATCTACGGCCGCGTGGTCGAGAACTACGCCGGTGCCCGCGCCGGTCTGCGCTATGGCGGTGACGGCGAATCGCCGGAGTTGCCGGAAATGCCGCGGGATCAGCTCAAGGTGCAGCTGATCGATCTCTACCAGGGACCGGTCACGCTGGATGCCAGGGGCCACGCCGCGATCAAGCTGACCGCGCCCGATTTCGACGGCACGCTGGACGTGACCGCACTGGTCTTCAGTGACGACCGCTACGGCAAGGCCACGGCCGAGCCGATCGTGCGTGCGCCGGTCGTGGCCCAGCTGTCGGCACCGCGGGCGCTGGCCCCGGGCGATGTCTCCACGCTGGCGCTGGATGTGCGCAACCTGAGCGGCAGCGCCCAGGACATCGGCATCAAGCTGATCAGCGAAGGCGGCATCGAGTTGCGCGATGTGCCGAAGGCGCCACTGGCGCTGGCCGATGGCGCCAAGCAGACCCATCTCATGGGTCTGGACGCGCTCGGCATCGGCCCGGCCACGGTCAGTGTCGATCTGAGTTCGGCCGAGGGCAAGGTCAGTCGCACCGTGTCCACCGTGGTCCGCCCGGCCTATGCGCCGGTGCGCCGCATCGAACAGAGCACCGTCACCGGACCGATCACCGTGCAGCCACCGGCCAGTCTGGTCGCCGGCATGCTGCCGGGCGCGAAACTGCAGTTCACGGTCAGCAATCGACCGCTGTTGCCGCTGGCTGGGGCGGCGCAGGAGGTCACCGAGAAACTCTGGTGGTATTCCTACCTCAAGCTCAATGTGCAGCGCGGCTTTGTGCATCTGCTGCTGGACAGCAACAACCGCCAGCGCTTTGGCGTGCGCAGCCTGGACGAGAGCGCGCGCCGCGCCCTGGTTCAGGCCAGCATCGACGAATCGATCGCCCAGCAAACGCCGCTGGGGCACTTCTTCATGTGGGGCAAGGACAGCTGGATCGATACCCAGCTCACGCCCTATATGGCCGAGTTCTGGATCAAGGCCAGGCAGGCCGGCTTCCGGGTCGACGAAAGCGCGCTCAACCGCACCCTGGCGCGGATGCGACAGGATCTGCAGAACGGCGGCAACGCCTATCTGGCCCACGAGCATCATGAAGCGATCAAGTTCTCCAACAACGCATACGCCGCCTATGTGCTGTCGCTGACCAACGCCGCCCCGATCGGCACCCTGCGCACGCTCTACAACGAACGTGCCAAGGACGCCAAGACCATGCTCCCGTTGGTGCAACTGGGCCTGGCGCTGCGGACCATGGGCGACAAGAATCTGGGCGATCAGGCCCTCGCCCTGGCGCTGAACGGAAAGTGGGACAGCGCCTGGGGCATCGGCGACTACGGCTCGACCGAGCGCGATCTGGCCTGGTCCTACGCCCTGCTCAGCGAACACCAGCTGCTGAACCCGGCCTGGGAAGCGAAGCTGCTGCCGCTGGGGCGTAATCTGACCGGACGCAGCCGCGATCAACGCTGGAAGGGCAGCTATTTCAACCTCGACGAGGCGGTCGCGCTGGTGCGCCTGGGCGTGCAGATGTTGCAGCAGCCAGCCGATCCGTTGAAGGGCACGATGGTCAGCGGCAAGGTCCAACAGGCCATCGAGCAGAAGCGCCAGTTCAGCTTCGAATTCGCGGCCGCCGACCTGGCCCAGACCAGCGCCAAACTGGAGTCCACCGGCACGCTGTACGTGGAATGGAACAGCGTCGGCTTCACCAAGACACCGCCGCCGGCCGATCAGAGTCAGGTGGCCATCAGCCGCGAGTACTACACCCTGGATGGCGCCGCCTGGACCGGCACGAGCCTGAAGCAGGGCGATCGCCTGCTGGTGCATCTGCGGGTACAGGCCGAGCGCGATATCCGCGACGCCGTGCTGGTGGATCTGCAGCCCGGCGGGCTGGAAGTGGAAAACCTGAATCTCGGCGATTTCAGCGAGTTGGCCAGCGTCAAGATCGAAGGCCGCCCGGTCACCGACTACACCTACGGCACCACGCTGCGGCGTCAGGAATACAAGGACGACCGCTACCTCGCCGCCATCGACTTTTCCGCTTGGCACGGCGGCACCATCAACCTGTTCTACATCACCCGCGCCGTGACCCCGGGCGACTACGTGGTACCACCGCCCTTCATCGAAGACATGTTCCGCCCCCAGGTCAAAGGCCAGGGCGCCACGGTGATCCAGCGGTTGAAGGTGGAGTGAGGTGAAAGCAATTCGATGCGCTGGCTGTTGCGATGAACGGACGTCCTAGTTTTCAGATGCGTCCTTGCGAGCCACCTCGGTCTGCCCGACACGGCGCACGGGCCCTGAACCCCCAAGCGTCATTGCGACCCCGGACTTGGTCCGGGGGAAGCAATCCAGGGGCGTGCGGCGATACCCTGGATTGCTTCGTCGCTGCGCTCCTCGCAATGACGCATCAACAACTGACGATATGGGTTTATGGAGAGGAGCGCAGCGATGGCTGCGCCGCAGTGCGGGCCGCCGCTCTGGAGGGCGCCGCGCTGCGGCGCCGCTTTGCGCCTTGCGAAGATCAACAGCGGCCGCGCAGGCGCGCGTCCCTCCGACAGCCCGCTCCGACTGCCGTAGCGCGGCTCAGGCGCGCATGGGCTTGGGGAAGCACCTCCAGGGCATTCGCGCCAGCGGCCGCGGCTCTGCGCCGGGCGCCGTGGAGGGCGCCGCGCTGCGGGCCGCTGCCGTGGAGGGCGCCGCGCCGCGGCGCCGCTTTGCGCCTTGCGAAGATCAACAGCGGCCGCGCAGGCGCGCGTCCCTCCTCAAAGCCGCGCCGATCCAGGGACATTGTTCGAGCGCCGCGGGCATTGCCAGGCCTGTCCAAGCGGCACTCAATCGAGATATTTCCAGAGCTGCTCCAAGATCCAAACGCTCTCCTTCGCGCCCTTTCCGCCCTTTCTTCGCGTCCTTTGCGTCCCGCTCTTTGCCACAACCAGCGTCAGGGCATGGTCATCACCTCGCCGGTCGCGCCGCGAGGGCGCTCCTACAGTGGGCGCTTCATGGCCCGTGGCCCATTCCTGGCCGAAGCAGGTAGCCGGCCATGACCCGCCTGCGCTGGTCCTTGCTCGCACTGGTCGTCGCCGCGCTGGCGGTCTGGGCGCTGGATGCCTGTTTCCCGCCGCCGCTGCCGACGCTGGCGGAAGATCTGTCGACGGTGGTGGTCGACCGCAACGATAGGCCGCTGCGGGCCTTTGCCTCGCGCAAGAGCGTGTGGCGTTTCGCGGTCACCGCCGATCAGGTGGCGCCGGATTACTTCCGGGCGCTGTTTGCCTTTGAGGATCGCTATTTCTTCCGCCATCCCGGCGTCAATCCGGCCGCGGTCGCCCGCGCTGGCTGGCAGGCACTGAGCTCGGGGCGGGTAGTCAGTGGCGCATCGACGCTGACCATGCAGGTGGCGCGCATCCTCTCGCCGCAGGAGCGCACGATCGGTGCCAAACTGAAGCAGATGCTGCGCGCGCTGCAGATGGAGCGGCGTCTGAGCAAGGGCCAGATACTCGATCTGTACCTGAACTACGCACCTTTCGGCGGCACCGTGCAGGGTGTGGAGGCGGCGAGTTTCGCCTACCTCGGCAAATCGGCGCGCAGCCTGAGTCTGGCCGAAGCCGCGCTGCTGGTGGCGCTGCCGCAGGCACCCTCGCGCCTGCGCCCGGATCGCCATCCGGAAGCGGCCCGCAAGGCCCGCGACAAGGTGCTGCAGCGCATGGTCGATCTGGCGGTGATCACGCCCGACGCCGCAGCCGCGGCCATGCGCGAACCGGTCGAAGCACGAAGGCTGGCAGTGCCGATGTGGGCTCCGCATCTGGCTCAGCGCCTGCGCAGCCGGAACCCGCACGAGGCAGTGATCCACACCACCATCGACATCGAATTGCAGATGGGCCTTGAAGCCCGGGTTGCTGAATATTTCGGGCGACTGGACCGGCGCGTCTCGGCGGCCGTGCTGGTCATGGATCACCGCGATGGCGCAGTGCTGGCCTACCTCGGCGGGGTCGAATTCGGCGATCCCAAGCGCGCCGGTCACCTCGATCTGGTGCAAGCCCAGCGCAGCCCCGGGTCCACCCTGAAACCCTTCATCTACGGCCTGGCGCTGGACGAGGGCCTGATCCATTCCGAGAGCCTGCTGCTGGACGTGCCGCTGAATTTCCAGGGCTACAACCCGCAGAACTTCGACCGCCGCTTCACCGGGCCGGTGGCCGCCAGTCAGGCCCTGAAGCGCTCGCTGAACCTGCCGGCGGTGCAGCTGCTGGATCAGATCACGCCCAACCGCTTTTCCGCCCGCCTGCAGCATGCCGGTCTGCCGCTGAGTCTGCCGGCCGGCGGCACCCCCAATCTCAGTCTGGCGCTGGGCGGCGGTGCCGCCAATCTGGAAGCGCTGGTGCGCGCCCACTCGGCGCTGGCACATGGCGGCAGCAGCCTCAAGCCGCGGCTGCTGCGCGAGGATCCGCTGGAACAACGCCAGGTGCTGAGCGCGGGCGCGGCCTACATCGTGCGCGACATGCTGCGCGACCGCGGCAAGCCCTGGCTCAGCTGGAAAACCGGCACCAGCTACGGCTATCGCGATGCCTGGGCGGTGGGCAGCACCCCCGACTTCACCGCCGGTGTCTGGGTCGGCCGTCCCGACGGCACGCCCCTGCCCGGCTCGATGGGCGCCGACACCGCGCTGCCGCTGCTGCGCCAGATCCTGCTGGCCCTTCCCAGGCATACGCCACGCGAACTGCCACCGAGCAGCGTCGGTCGCGTCGACATCTGCTGGCCCACCGGCCGCGCCGCGACGGACACACCGCCGGAGCTGTGCGCGCGCCGCGGCAATGCGCTGGTACTGGATGGACGGGTACCGCCGACCCTGGCCGCGCCCGGAGAGAACCCCAGCTGGCTGCCGCTGGTGGAGATTCGCGTCGATCCGCAAAGCGGCCGCCGCCTGTCTCTGGGCTGCGCCCCCGGCAGCGGCACGCGGGTGCAGCGCGCACGCTGGCCGGCCGAACTCGGCGCCTGGCTGGACCCCGCCCTGGCCCGCACCCAGAGCATGCCCGCCCGCCGCAGTGACTGCGCCGCCGACGGCCTGGACGAACTCGAAGCCATGCGTATCGACGGCCTGCCCGAGAACGCCCATCTGCGCGCCCTTCCCGGCAGCCGCCGCGGCCCCCGCGCCGTGCTCCAGGCCCGCGGCAGCGAAGGCCAGATCCGCTGGCTGGTCAACGGCGAACTCGCCGCCGCCCTACCCGCCAGCGCCCGCTTCGATCACACCTTCGAACAGACCGGCCCGATCGACGTGCTCGCCATCGGCGACCACGGCCGCTACGCCAGACTCAGACTGACCGTCGAGTAGCAGCGCCCAAACGGCGCGACCGCCAAGAGCCAATGTAGGAGCGTCTTCACGGCGCGACCGGTGACGCCGTGGGACATCACCCTCGGTCGCGACGCAAGGTCGCTCCTACCACAGGCGGGGCTTCTCGTAGGAGCGCCTTCACGGCGCGACCGGTGACGCCGTGGGACATCACCCTCGGTCGCGACGCAAGGTAGCTCCTACAACAGACGGGGCTTCTCGTAGGAGCGCCTTCACGGCGCGACCGGCGACGCCGCGGGACATCACCCTCGGTCGCGACGCAAGGTCGCTCCTACCACAGGCGGGGCTTCTCGTAGGAGCGCCTTCACGGCGCGACCGGTGACGCCGCGGGACGTCACCCTCGGGCGCGACGCAAGGTCGCTCCTACAACAGTCGGGGCTTCTCGTAGGAGCGCCTTCACGGCGCGACCGGTGATGCCGTGGGACATCACCCCTGGTCGCGACGCAAGGTCGCTCCTACCACAGACGGGGCTTCTCGTAGGAGCGCCCTTGCGGCGCGACCGGTGATGCCTCACTCCTTTCATCGCAGCGCACCCTCGCGGACCCACACCCGCCAGACGCTTCCACCCCACCAGACCGAGAGCGTCCAGACAAGTCTGGACCCACCACGGCTCGCCCCCAGGCGCGAGCAAGCTAAGCCCGCCGATCGCCGCCAATAACCGTGGGATCGAAGGCCGGGGATTCGAGGTGCGCCACCAGACGCTCGATCAGGGCATCGGGCAACTCCCAGCCTTCGAAACCGGCGCTTCTGCGGCTGGGACCGCGAAAGGCGATGAGCCATTCGGCGGCCCGGGCGCGGTCAAAGGCGTAGATCAGCACCAGCATGCCGAAGATCTCGATCAGCTTGACGTCGTTCTTGGTCTCCAGACGCCAGCGCATGCGATCGGTCAGCAGCAAGCCGGCCAGATCCCGCGGGCTCTTGATCTGGTCCAGCGCAGGAATGGCCGGCGACACCAGGAAGTTGCCCAAGGCCTTGAACCAGCGAGCCGCCGGTTCGCGCGTCTTGGCGTGGCCGAAACGGTAGCGCCCCCAGGGCTCACCGATCTCGCCGCAGAGTTCCTCGGTGGACACGCTGAATCCGTCCACGCGCCCACCCATGCGCTTGCCGAAGAAACCGAAGTAGCGCTCGAACTCGGCGGCCAGCGGCTGCACCCATTGGGCAGTCACCTCGGGCGCAAACAGCGTGATCTGGGGATACATCGTGAGGCCGCCATGGCTTTCATACGCCGTGACCTGCAGGTTCTGGCTCAGGCTGCCGCACAGCCGGATCTGCCCGCGCTTGCCCTCGTCGCGCGGCAGGAAACCGAAGGGACGCAAGCGCTCCGCCAGCGCCTGCTGCAGGGGCTGCACGACTTCATCGACGCGATCGTAGGTGATGATGGCCGATCGCGCGATCGCCGGCACTTGCATCGGCGGCGGCGTGCTGCGCGCACCCGCGCGATCGATCACCACCCGATCCGGGCGATACAGCAAACCCGCCTGGGCATCCAGCATGTGCAGCCCGTGCAGCGCCACCGATTCGGCAATCAGACCCAGCAGCCCATGCTCGAACATTCCCACATTCGGTGTGAAGCGGTACACCGAGCTCTCGAAACTTGCCGGCAGTCCCAGCGGCCAGGCGTTGTCCGGACGATCCGCCTGCGGGTCGTCCTCACTCAGATCCGGGCAGTTTTCCACCATGCCGGCCTGAAAGGACATGTAGCGCCCATACAGATGGCCCTGAGGTTTCCTGCCGTCGTCATGGGCGATCACCGCCTCGGCCGCCGCCAGCGAGGGCAAGGGCTCGGGGGCATAGAAAAGCTGCAGCGTATAAGGCATATCGAACACCATGGACATTTGGGTGTCGGCAGTCGGCGCCTGATCGGCGCCTCACGGCTACCCGCTGACGATAGCTTTCAAGCCTGTACGACCACCAGAGCCCGGCGGGCAGGGCTACATTCACGGCGAGCGATGGAATCCGCACGTTAGTCCTCATTCGGAATCTGCCCGACCGGAGAACCCCGGCCGGGCACCCGGGAACGCTCTCAATCGCTCATTTCGCGGTCCCGCCCGCACGCATGGCCTCAGGCGCCTTGACCGGATCGGCCGGGCGCTCGGGCAGGCTGACCGGCGCCGCCGCGAGGGCTTTGCGCAGCTCTTCGATGCCGCGATCCAGCTGCGGATCCTTGCCGGCCAGCTGCGCCGCCACGTCCTGTTCGACCACGATATCGGGATCCACACCATGACCCTCGACGACGTACTCACCCTCCGCGCTGGCAGTGGCGAACTGCGGCACGAAGATCTCGCCGCCGTCGATGGCCGGGCCCCAACCGGTGATGCCGACCACGCCACCCCAGGTGCGCGTGCCGACCAGCGGTCCCAGTTTTGACTGCTTGAACATGTACGAAAAGATGTCGCCATCCGAGGCGGTGGTGTCATTGCAAAGCGCGACCAGATGACCAAGGAAGGTCTGCGCCGGATAGGTGCCGGTGATGTCCGAACCGCGCGCATAGTCGAGGCCGAGCACCTTGCGCGACAGCCGCTCGATCACCATCGGCGATACATTGCCGCCGCCGTTGTCGCGCACGTCGATGACCAGGCCCTGCTTGCGCAATTGCGGATAGAACCACTTGATGAACTCGCGGATGCCGTCCGGGCCCATGTCGGGTATGTGCAGATAGCCGAATTCGCCGTTGCTGGCCTGGGCCACGTAGTCGCGATTGCGCTGCACCCAGGCGTAGTAATGCAGCGGCTCCTCGCTGGCGATAGGCTTGACCAGCACGGTGCGGGAGCCGGCGCTGCCCGGCTTGCCATTGACCGTCAGCTGCACCAGTTGGCCGGGCGCCGTGCGCAGCAGTCGGTACGGGTTGTCTTTCGCGGTCAGCGGCTGCCCATTGATCGCCACGATGTAATCGCCTTCGCCCACATTGATGCCGACCTCGGTCAGCGGTGAGCGGTAGCGTGTCTCAGCGTTATCGCCGGCGAAGATCTTCCCGATGCGGTACTGGCCACTGGCCTCATCGAGGGTAAAACTGGCGCCGAGCAGGCCGACGTTTGGCTTTTCCGGCAAGCCCAGATCGCCGCCGCTGACGTAGGCGTGGCCCACCGAGAGCTCGGCCACCATCTGCCCGAGCAGATAGTTGAGGTCGCTGCGGTCGCCCACCCAGGCCAGCATCGGCTCGTATTTGGCGCGCAGCGCCGACCAGTCGTAGCCGTGCATGTTGCTCACATAGAAATGGTCGCGATAGCGGCGCCAGGTCTCGCGGAAGACCTCGGCGTATTCGGCCTTGGGATCGACCCGCGCATACAGGCCGTCGACACTCACGTCCTTGGCTTCGGGCTTGCCGGCGCTGAGGTCGATCGCCTTGTAGCCGCCGGCGCTCATCACCAGGGCGGTGCTGCCGTCCGCGGAAATCGTCAGACCGTCGACACCCTCGAACACATCGCTACTCTTGCGCTCTTCGAAAGACCAGGACTTCAGTTTGGTCTTGAAAGCGCCGTCGCGGCCGTAATAGAAGCCGTCCCCCACCAGATAGAGGATCGCGGCCTTGGTGACTGCGATGCCGTAGATGTTGTCCGGCTCGATCGGCGCGCGCACCAGGCGCTCGGCCAGGCCGTCAAAATCGATGTGGTCATTGACCTTGGCGGCTTTGGATTCGTCCTTCCCGCCCTTCGTCCCGTCGGCATCGGATTTCTGCTTGGTGTCGTCCGCCTTCTCGTCGCCGCTCGCGCTGTCGTTGCGCGGCGCAAACGGATTCTCGACGTCCTTGCGCAGTGCCAGCGCGTAGACGCCGGTGCTGCGATTGGCGGCGAAGTTCCATTCGATGCCGGATATCTGTGGCGTCCATTCGCGATTGCCCAGGAAGTACAGGAACTTGCCATCGGGCGAGAAGGATGGTGCAAAGCCGTCAAAACGCGCATCGCTGACCAACACGCTCTTGCCGGTCGCAAGATCATGCACCCAGATCTGGGGCTGCGAGGTCTCGGCATTGGCCAGTGTGTAAGCCAGATAGTGACCGCCCGGCGACCACTGATGCTCGCGGCGCGAGATGCCATGATCGTCGGCGATCACGTCCGCGGCACCACCGGCCGCCGCCACCACGTGCAAGCGGCTCTCGCTGTCGACGAAAGCGATGCGCGATCCGTCCGGCGACCAGCGCGGCGCGTACAGCCGACCGTAGTTTTCGCGAGTCAGCTGTTTGGGATTGCTGCCATCGGCATCGCGAATCCAGATCACTTCTTCGCCGCTCTCATCCGACACATAGGCGATGCGCTTGCCATCGTCCGCCCACACCGCTTCGCGCTCGTGCGCGCCGGGCGTGTGGGTGAGATTGAGCGTGATGCCGTCCTTCACCGGCAGGCTGAAAAGCTCGCCGCGGGCGACGAACAGCGCACGCTTGCCGTTGCTGCTGAGAGCGAAATCCTCGATCTGCTCCTTGACGCTGCGCTCCTCGGCGCGGGTGCGCACCAGATCGCTGGGCACCGTGATATCGAGCGTGCGATCACTGTTGGCAGTGACGTCGTAGAGGTGCAACTCGCCATTCACCTCGAAGATGATCTGGCCCTTGCTGTCACTGCTCGCCCAACGCGCATCGACGCCCTGGTAGTGGGTCAGCTGCGTGGTCTGGGCGCTGCCGGTGTCGTAGCGGTAGAGGTTCAGATGCTCGTCGCGATCGGCGAGGAAATACACCGAGTCGCCGATCCACATCGGGTCGCGATCGGTGTGCGGATCGTTGCTGATGTTCTTCGCCGATTTCGCGGCGAAATCGTAGATGTAGAGATCCTGCGCCCAGCCACCGACGTAGCGGTTCCAGGTGCGGAAGTCGCGGTATTTCGGCGAATAGACCATTTTCGATCCATCCGGCGAGTAGCTGCCGGAGCCGGCAGCCGGCATCGGCAAGGCGGTCGGCAGGCCGCCATCCGCCGGCACCGTGTACAGGCGTGGATTCGATTCATTGACGGCCTCCTGCCACGAGCGGAACAGCACCGCCTTGCCGTCCGGCGTCCAGCCATAGACCTGATTGTCGAAACCCCAGCGCTGCGGCAGCGGCCCCTTTGCCGGATAAAAGCTCAGCTGCGTAGGCTCGCCACCCCCGGCCGCGATGGTGTAGACCTGATCGTCGCCGCCATATTGGCCGGTGAAGGCAATCCGCGAGCAGTCAGGCGAAAAGCGCGCCGATTGCTCCAGCCCCGGCCCGGCCGTCAGTCGCACGGCTGTGCCACCCGCCGTCGATGCCGTCCAGAGGTCGCCGGCATAAGCGAAGACCACCCGATCGCCGCAGACATCCGGGAATCGCAGCAGCTGGGTGCCAGCAAGGGCGGAGGCAGGCACGACCAGCGCGCCAAGAACAGTCAGTACAGGCGCAAGACGAGACATGCGGGCTCCAGAGCAAACGCAGAACGCCCCTTATGGCACGCCCCGCCACCGCGCGCCTGCGCCGTAAGTCACGGCTGGGCGGTGATGCAGCCAACGTAGGGTGGGACCCGCCCACGACACCGCGCCGACCGTGCGAGATGGCAAGGCAGGCGGATCCCACCATCGGCGATGCGCCCCAGCCCGGCCTTGCCGGAAGATGTGCGGCGAGCGGTGGAATCCGCACGATGAAGCCGATGCGAGTTCCACCCTACAAAAGAACCCAGCCTACGTAGCCCGGGTAAGCGCAGCGCAGCCGGGGCTTTCAACACTCACCGCCCAGCCAGCACCGCCTCCACCGCCAACCCGATCGCCAGAATCTTCCGATCACAGCCCTGCGTGCCCGCAATCATCAATCCCACCGGCGCGGTGCCAGGCGCGTGGCAGGGCACCGTGAGTGCGCAGCCATCAAAGAGGTTGACCAGCGAGGTGTTGCGCAACATGCGCGAGTTGATGCGGAAGTAGTCGGCATCGTTCGCGCTGGTTTCAGCAATGGTGGGCGCGGTGTCCGGGGTGGTCGGCATCAGCATCGCGTCCAAACCGCTGGCGGCAGCAGCGATGAGGCCGATGAAACGCTGACGCTGCTGCAGCATCTCGATGTAGTCCGCCGCCATGATGGCCTCGCCCGGACGAATGCGCGCCAGCACCCGGGGGTCGTACTGGTCTGCTCCGTCGCGAATCCAGTTCCGATGCCACCACCAGGCCTCGGCGCCGCTGATGCCACCGCGCGGGTTGACCGTGGCTGCCAGCGCCAACTCGGCCATCGGCACGTCGACCAAAATCGCGCCCGCCGCCGACAGTCGCGCCAAGGCCGCAGCAAAGGCGCTCGCGACCGACTCGGACAGCTCGTCCTGAACCACCGTCTGCGGCACCGCCAGACGCAAACCACGCAGATCGGCGGCCACCAGAATGCCCGCTTTCTCCGCCGCCAACACCTGATCCAGCAGCGCGCAATCGGCGACGCTGTGCGCAATCGGACCCACCGAATCGGCCGAGAAGGACAGCGGCAACATCCCATCCATCGGCACCCGCCGAGCCGTCGGTTTGAAACCCACCAGACCATTCAACGCCGCCGGAATGCGCACCGATCCGCCGGTATCCGTGCCGATCGCCGCCGCGGCCATGCCATCCGCCACCGAGATCGCCGCGCCCGACGAGGAACCCCCCGGAATCCGCCCCAACGCGCGATCGAACACATTCTTCGGCGTCCCGTAATGCGGATTGATACCCACGCCCGAGTAGGCAAACTCGGTCATGTTGGTACGCCCGACAATCACCGCGCCGCACTGCCGCAAGCGCGCCACCACCGTCGAATCCCGCTCCGCCACCGGCGCCCCCACCCGCACCCGCGAACCCCCAAGCGTGGTCACCCCGGCTTCGTCGAACAGATCCTTGATGGAAATCGGAATGCCCGCCAACGCATGCAATTCCGCACCCGCGCGCCGCAGAGCATCAACCCGATCCGCCTCCGCCAAGGCCGAGTCGCGATGAACCCGAAGAAAGGTCGGCGCGCCTTCGCCTGCAGGGTCATCAATGGCCGCAAGTGCCTGCTCCACCAGTTCGCGGCTGCTGAGTTCGCAGTTGGCCAGACGCTGGGAAAGTTCGAGGAGCGACAGGCGGGCACGAGGCATGCGGATCGATCACTTGGTGAGCGGTGTGCGGAGGATAGCTACTGCGGGTTCCGGCGCGTGATTGTGTTTGCTTGAAGGATGGTTGCGGGATCTACCCTACCTGGCAATACGCCTTGCGCGGGTTGTCCCGTGTTGCGACGGGACAGCAGCATAGGTTGGCGGTGAGCGCAGCGAACCCCAACACGCGGAACCCCATAGTCTGAGAGGTTGGGATGCGCTGCGCTTGTCCCGACGTGCGCGGGCTATGCGGGCTCGGGAAGACGCTGGGAGAGGTCAAGGAGCGTAACTGGGGCATGAGGCATGCGAAATAGGCATATGCGGAACGGTGTGCGGAGGATAGCCACTGCGGGTTTCGGCGAGTGATGGTGGATCTCGCACTGTGAGGGATTGCTGCGGAATTTACCCTTCGGAAACCAACCTACGCGGGTTGTCCCGCGTTCAACGCTTGTAGCAAAATTCCGACATTACTGGCCCTAGTCGCAGTGCTGCGCCCTTGGACGCCGTTCGAGCGTCTAGTCAGCAAGTCACCTCGCAATGTGTAGCGTCAGCACCTGACATGATCCAGACTTCGGGCAACATGCTTGAGGCAAGACAAAAAGGCACGTCATGAGTGATGAAGCACGCCCACAGGACCCTGTGTCAGCGGAACCAAAAAGTCGCCGACTAACGCTCGCCCTGTCAAGCCTTTTTCTTGACCCGAACAACTATCGCTTTATCGACCACGACGACTACGTCCTCGTTCCAGAGTCCGACATGGCCGACGAGGATGTTCAGCGCCGGACGAGGCGATTGATCGTAGGCCCAAACGCGGAGCTTGTCGAAGATCTGATCGCAAGTTTCATGCAGAACGGTTGGCTCGACGTCGAGCCAATTCATGTTCGAAGGCTTGGCGAACGCAAATACCTCGTTGTGGAAGGGAATCGCCGAGTTGCCACGCTAAAACATCTCTACTCCCGCTGGCAGGAAACTACAGGGCGCCTCGGAAAGTTGGACCCGTCGTTGTTTGAGAAGGTACCGTGCATCCTGTACGACGAAAAGGACGAATTCCACCACTTAGTAGTGATGGGATTGCATCACATTAGCGGAAAGCGGCGATGGCCGGCCGTGAATCAGGCCCGACTGATGAAGCGACTGAGAGACTCGTTTCATAAACAGCCCGACGAGATCTGCGCATCTTTGGGCGTGAGCAAGCGTGAATTTAATTTGAGCACCCGGACATTAGCATTGGTTGATGCATTTAGAACGAGTGATTATGGAGATCAGTTCTCATCCGACATGTTCAACCTATTCCGAGAAGTGCTCAAAGCGCCATCAATTCGCGACTGGCTCGAGTGGAACAACGAAAAAGAGGGGGCGGATAACGTAGCGAATTTGGAGAGACTATTTTCTTGGCTTTCGAGGGAGCCAGAAGAGGATGAGGGTGAAGACGCGCCCGCCAATGTCTCAGGGGATCCGGTCATCACGACAGGCGGTCAGATTCGAGAACTAGCACGAATCATCGAGGATCCCGAGGCCGTCAAGCGACTCGAAGAAACTCGCAGCCTTCAGGCGGCGACCCTGTCAAGCGATCTTCTTGTAAAGAATGAAATCGATGCAGCCCTTGCGCGCAGTAATGACGAGGTCACACGACTCTTTCAACTTGCGACAAAAATGTCAAAGAGTGAACTCGATCGCGTGGAAGAACTTGCATCACGACTGGAGGCGGTCGCCATCTCGCGAAAGCGTCAACCTGCCACTGCAAGCGGCTCAGAAAGGCCTTGGCAAACCTACACAGATCTTTCGGAAGCCCAATTCAGATCTGTTCGAATTGATCATTTTCGCGGAGTAACCGGAATCTCCCTTGATGGTCTGGGACGGGTAAACCTACTAGTGGGTATAAACAATGCCGGCAAGACCAGCGTACTGGAAGCGATATATCTTCTTGCGAATCAATCTGATCCGAGGGCCCTTCTGGAACTGATCCGAAGGCGAACGAGGATCGATCCTCTAGCTTTTCAATCTTGGACGGTAAACCAATTCCCAAGTGAGGTACGACTGAGCGGAAAATACGATCTTCGTGCCAATGATAATGTTGCCGTTCTCATCAAGACGAAGGACGACCCTGACGATTCGGAAGAAGACCGCGCGACCTACTTGAGAACACTGGTGATTGAGGCTTCGTATTCGGGACGCAGCCAGACTTCTGTCACAGATTTCTTTGAGGGACGGACACGGCGAACACGCCTCACTGGAGAGCCCCGTTGGCTGTGCCAGTCGGTATTTCACTCGCCCTTCTCGTTGTCAGAGCCTGATTTACTTGCTCGCTGCAATGAAGCGAGCATTAAGGCAAAATCGAAAGAGCGTGTATTGGACTTTGTCCGTACTCATCTAGATGCGGGAGTCCAAGACATAGCTCTTGCAAACGAGTACAACCGGTTCTTGGTTACCCATAAGGCCTCTGATGAAGCCGTCGATCTTTCTTCTTTCGGCGAAGGTGTGCAACGTGTTTTCCTAACAGGGCTACTTATTGCGGGAGCTCGCGGCGGGGTGGTTTTAATTGACGAATTCGAGAACGCATTGCATACCAACGTGCTCCCTGAATTCACGAAATTCATTCATGAGCTGGCCGTTGATTTCAATTGCCAGCTCTTCTTAACTACGCACAGCAAAGAGACCGTTGATGCCTTTCTCCTTAACGAATATCGAACGCATGAAGTAACTGCATATCTCCTAAAAACTTGCGACGGCTTGACTCGGACCGCCACATCCTTCCGAGGGCCCGCCCTCAAGAAGGCGATTGAAGTCGGCGACGTCGATTTGCGGAGACTTTGATGAAAGCGGTTCTCGTCTTTTGCGAAGGCAATCACGACGTAGTTTTCGCAGCACGCAGCCTCGGGCAAGTAGCGGGTGCGGCTTGGATGAATATGCCGATCGGCGAACTGCCGTCGCCTTTGGGCCATGTCCCCGACCTCTCGCAACCCAACAATCCTAAAATTAGGGGACTAATCTCCTCGAGGTATTCAGGTCGAAGCCTTGACGAATCAAGTCTACAGGCGGCAGTACATCCACCTGTTCCTGCATTCGAGGCGATCCTACGCGATCAGAACATACTTTACGTACTGATTCGTTGCAACGGCGACGCCGCAGCGAGTGCAGCTTTGGAGTTAGTTAACGAAACCGTGATTCTCCTGAACCCCGCATTTGGGACCGATGTTGAACAAATCGCAGCAGCATTCCTGTTCGATGCTGACACGAGTCTAGCGACTCGCGAAATGCAATTTGCGCACGAATACATGTTGCTCCTAGATGGCATGACGGCGCCGACCCATGGAGGTTGGGTTAACTCGACCATCCCTGTGGGGCTTTACGTCTTCCACGACTCATCCACCCAACAAGGCACACTCGAGAACGTGCTCGGACCCCTTGTGGCTGCTGAATGGAATTTGCGCTGGGCCGCCGCAGACTCATACCTGTCAACGCACGCTCAACCAACCGATCCGATCTCCGCAAAGCCCGCTGAATGGCTCAAAGCCCAAATCAATATAGCGGGACAATTTGTGCTGCCCGGAGACCCCATGAGTCAAGTAATCGGTCGCCGCGGGCTTTCTGCATCTCACTTCAGCGGACATGAATCACGATCACTTGTCGCGTTTTTGCAAGCAGTTCCCTGGCAAACCAACGGACTAACAACTAGAAGTATCCAGTCCGCGTAGGATGCTTTGAGGCACGAAACGCATGTGTCGTTTCGTGTCCATCGCACTCAGTCTCGACCGATTCGGTTCGTTGCGCTTGCCGGAACACTACGCGAACTTCCCTTTGCGACATCCTGCGGAGGTCGGCGGAGCGTCGCTCTGACACACGGGTGCGTGCATCAACGAGTTGCCGGCCACTGTTCGTTCGTACCCGTCCGACAGCCCCCATTCTTCCGCTGGCTTTGATCCTCGGCGAGTCTGAGACGATGTTCGTTTCTGGTCTTGCCCGGTGGCTGGTTCTTCCCTCGGTTCTGTCGTCTGGTTCATGCGCATC